>CAYFVY010000001.1:0-1175 GCA_964346715.1 uncultured Pelistega sp.
TGTGAACTCGCTTCCTAATAAATTGCCCCGCATCGTACCGTCAAGGCCGGCACCTCGAACCCTAAAGTTCAAAATTTGGCAGCCATCAATATGGCTTCGGGTTCGTCAATAAAGACAATCACGCCCACCATGTAATCCAACTGCCTGTGCCATTAATCATAGGTAAGAGATGTATGACCACGTCACAAATACAGCAGGGCAAAACTCTAAATTCGTTAGACTCATGATAGCACAAAAAGTCCTATCAGGAAACTATAAATTAAATCGCTTTTAGCTCATTAATGCCACGATCAAGTAGGCTATTAATTTCATTCAATTTATTTTGTACATCACCTAACTGCAGTCCCTTAAACGGTCCTTCACCAGACTCCATACTTAATAACTCAGCGGCTAAATAAATACTCGCCATAATCGCCACACGCTCAATACTTAAATTGGCTGACGAGGCTTTAATATTTTTCATCAACTGATCAGCATGCGCTACGCCAGCAAGAATTTTATCGCGACCACCATCTTCAACACCCAGGGTTAATTTACGGTCAAGGATATTTACATCAATACGTTCCATTACGCCTCTCCCTGAGCGCTTGCGCCTGGTAAGTTTTCTAAGACATGTGCGACTCGGTCACGTACGCCTTGGGTGCTTTCACGCCATTGCTGTAAATCAGTTTGCGCTTGGGCTAACTGAGCTTTAAGCTGGGCAACATCCGCACTCATTACACTAAGCTCTTGTTGTAAACGCGCATTCTCTTCTTCAACCTGCGCGGTATTTTGTGTCATTTCGCCATCAAGCGTTTGGATACGCTGATTTAATTCAACTACTTGCGTATCACGCTCGCTTAACTGCTGACGCAAAGTAAGGCCAATTTCTTCGGCGCTCTCAAGGCGTTTTAGTAAGGCGCTACGCTCTGCCAATAATTGATGACTTAGCTCTACGACCTGCCCAACGCGGACAGCTACTTGATCAAGTTCTTGCAACATATCAGTATTGTGTTAAATTCAAGGAAAATGTTTATGGCAAAACAAGCTGCTCATATTGTCAATGAACGGGTGGTTTCGCTAAACTCGTGTTCTGATTTTACCTTGCTTTTGCATTGAAACAAAATCTTCACGCTTTATTCAGACAAATACTCATCAAGGATGGAAAAAATGTCGTCGATCGCACAAAAAAATTA
>CAYFVY010000001.1:1275-79466 GCA_964346715.1 uncultured Pelistega sp.
GGTCAAGCTGGCGCCATCAATGGTGTGTTAACGGTGATGTGTGGGGGTGATGAGTCTGCATTTGAACGTGTGAAACCAATTATTGAGCCTTTTGCTCGTTCAGTGGTTCTTTTAGGCAACTCTGGCAGTGGTCAACTTTGTAAGATGGTGAATCAAATCTGCTTAGGCGGTCTACTACAAGGCCTATCTGAGGCCATTGCGTTTGGTGAGCGCACTGGCTTGGATATGCAGCAAGTCTTGAATGTCATTAGCAAAGGGGCTGCACAAAGCTGGCAGATGGAAAACCGCGCTCCAACCATGCTCCAAAATAAATTCGATTTTGGTTTTGCCGTGGACTGGATGCGCAAGGATCTGGGCTTGGTTTTTGATGAAGCTAAACGCAATGGCGCTAAACTTCCCGTGACAGAATTAGTCGATAGTTTCTATGCACAAATTCAAGCCAATGGCGGTAATCGCATGGATACCTCAAGCTTGATTAGCTTACTGAAAAAATCCTAGCGAATAAGCCCTATGCAAAAAGATATCTCACAGGAAACCTTTCTACAAATTGCTCAACTCATACAGGCTGCCGACGCCCTCTTAATCACCGCTGGCGCAGGTATGGGTATTGATTCTGGACTACCAGACTTTCGTGGTACTCAGGGTTTTTGGCGCGCTTTTAAGCCGCTTCAGCACTTGGGCAAAAGCTTTGTGGAGATGGCGAATCCTGAGTTATTTTTTGAGCAACCGAAATTAGCATGGGGCTTTTATGGTTGGCGTTTACATGCCTATCGTGCAACACAGCCACATACTGGTTTTCAGCTTCTAAAAGAATGGGGGCAAGCGCGTAAGCATGGTGCTTTTGTCTTTACCAGCAATGTTGATGGTCAATTTCAAAAAGCCGGTTTTACCGAACAGCAAGTGAATGAGTGCCACGGCTCCATTCACTATCTGCAATGTTGCAATAATTGTTGCCAAGATATCTGGCCAGCCACTGAGTTTACGCCTGAGGTGGATGAAGAAACCTGCCTTTTACAGAACACCCCGCCCCTCTGCCCTCACTGTAATGGATTAGCGCGACCGAATATTTTAATGTTTGGAGATTATTACTGGCAGGCTCGACGCAGCGATCTGCAAGAGCGACGTATGGCACAGTGGCTTTCAGAGATTGAAAAGCTAGTCATTATTGAGTTAGGCGCAGGTTCAAGTGTGCCCACAGTAAGGCGATTCTCAGAACACTTCGCACAACAAGCTCAGGCGCACTTAATTCGCATCAACCCTGATGAGGCATATATCCCAAGTCAGATACGCGGTGAACACTTTAGCTTACCAATGGGAGCTCTCGAAGCCTTAGAGAAAATTCAAACGGCCATACCAACAGTTCGTTAAGGATAAGTAGCTAGCTTGTTTAGGGGCTAGCTATAACTTATTTACCAATACAAAAACGACTGAAAATCACGCCCAATAAATCATCAGCACTGAATTCACCCGTAATCTCATTCAGGGCCATCTGAGCTAAGCGTAGATGTTCGGCTAATAACTCAATATTATCGTAGCCATAAATCGTCGCGTTTTCCAACTCTGTCTGCGCTTCCTGTAAGGCCAATAAGTGACGGGTGCGCGCGAGGAATAAGCCTTCGCTTTCACCTTGCCAACCCACACGACTTAATAGTTCTTTCTTCAAAAGGTCTAAACCTAAAGATTTCTTGGCTGAAAGTCGAATCAAGACAGGTGCATCAGAAGCTGTTAAACCTGCTGTCTGCTCATCACGTAAAACCTCAGGTTCACGATCTAGCAAATCAATCTTATTATGAATTTCAATCTTCTTAAGATCGGCTGGAATACTATCTAAGATAGCACGTGTTTTCTCATTCAGACCCTCACGTGGATCGATTAAGACCAAGGCCAAGTCGGCATCTTGCAAGGCTTTATGACTACGTTCAATACCAATTTTTTCAACCACATCGTCGGTATCACGCAAACCTGCTGTATCAATAATATGGACAGGCACACCATCTAGGGTAATTTGTTCGCGTACTGTATCACGCGTCGTGCCAGCAATATCTGTGACAATCGCCACTTCATCACCCGCCAAGGCATTAAGTAGCGAGGACTTGCCAACGTTCGGTGCGCCAACCAGAACCACATTCATGCCTTCACGCAAGATAGCACCCTGGGTTGCTTGCGCTAAGACCTCATCCAGTTTCTTACGCACATTGAGCAATTTGCCACGTGCATCTGCGGCTTCAAGAAAGTCGATTTCTTCTTCAGGAAAATCTAAGGTGGCTTCAACCAACATGCGCAGATTAATCAATTGCTCGACAAGTTCATGAATCAAATCAGAGAACTGTCCCTTCAAACTACGCAAAGCCATGCGTGCGGCGGACTGACTACTTGCATCAATTAAATCAGCAACACTCTCAGCTTGCGCTAAGTCTAATTTATTATTTAAAAAGGCTCTTTTCGTGAATTCACCTGGCTCAGCTAAGCGCGCACCAAGTGCTAAACAACGCTGTAACAGCATATTCATCACAACTGGACCGCCATGCCCCTGTAACTCAATGACATCTTCACCGGTAAAACTGGCTGGCGCAGCAAAGTACAATAGTAAGCCGTTATCGATAGGCTGCCCTTCTGCATTGAGAAAATCAGTATACAGAGCCACTCTAGGCTTGGGTGTCTTACCACCACTTAAGGTCTGTGCCACGCTTAACAGGTTTTTGCCTGATAAACGCACCACACCGACACCACCACGCCCAGGCGCCGTAGCAATCGCCGCTATTGTAGGGGAGTTTTGCATATTCACACTCATACTCTCTTACTTAAATTCTTAACCTAATCGTCTTTAGCTTTACTTGATTCATACGCATAGTCTTGTTCAAGCTCAATCTTGGTTTCAACTGGAATCAAATCACCGATACGAATTTCTTGGCGAGTTACCTTAAGGTGTCGACTGCCTTGCACATTCGGCTGAGTATTTGATTGAGCGCTCGACTGCACTGTTGGCTTTTGCTCAAGAACAGCTGGCTTCTGCCCTGAAGACCCAGTTTCTGGCTTCTGCTCAAAGAATTCGGACTTTGGTTCTTGGCTTGTGGAGCTTGTCTGAGCGTCCACATCATACTCGGGCCCCTGCCCAACACCACGTCGCTTATTTTTACGTTGACGTAAAAAACGCGTCTCAGTCTTCGCCTGCTTTAATAAGCTTGATAACTCATGTAAAGCTTGCGTATAGACACCGCGCTTAAACTCAATCACTTGCTCAAGCGGTACCCAATACGTACTCCAACGCCACGCATCAAACTCTGGATGCATAGTGGAACGTAGACTTAGATCCTTATCCTTACCAACTAAGCGTAATAAAAACCAAATCTGTTTCTGACCTTTATAATGTCCTCGCGACTCTCGTCGCACAAAATGTTCTGGCACGTTATAACGTAACCAATCTCGCGTTCGCCCTAATATTTGTACGTGTTCAGGTTTTAAACCGAGTTCTTCATGCAATTCACGGAACATGGCCTGAGCAGGACTCTCACCATATTTAATGCCACCTTGTGGGAATTGCCATGACTTTTCTCGGATTCTTTTACCCCAAAATACCTCATTCTTGTGATTTACAAGGATAATACCAACATTAGGACGGTAGCCTTCGCGATCTAGCATGCACCGCCCCTTCATTTCAATATACAATTTAGTTTGATTATACGTTTCTATTTATAAAGTAACCATGTTAGCTTCCAATTTCCACTTAAATACTTCGAAAGAAGCTCCTGCTGACGCAGAAGTAATCAGCCATCAACTCATGACACGTGCCGGCATGATTCGCCGTCACGCAGGTGGCATCTATACTTATATGCCAATGGCGCTACGTGTTTTGCGTAAAGTCGAACACATTATTCGTGAAGAAATGAATAATGCAGGTGCTATTGAAATCTTAATGCCTGTTGTGCAACCGGCTGAGCTCTGGATGCAAACTGGCCGTTGGGACGCCTATGGGGCCGAACTCTTACGCATTAAGGACCGTCATGGTCGTGATTTTGTCTTGCAACCGACTTCTGAAGAAGTCGTTACCGAGATTGCCGCTAATGAAATTCATAGCTGGCGCCAGTTACCAGTCAACTTTTATCATATCCAAACGAAGTTCCGTGATGAGCGACGCCCACGTTTCGGTCTGATGCGCGGTCGTGAATTCACTATGAAAGATGCTTACTCTTTTGACCGTGATGAAGCCTCGGCCTTAGTCAGTTACGATAAGATGTATCAAGCCTACAAGAAAATTTTTACTCGCTTAGGCCTAGTCTTCCGTGCGGTTAATGCAGATACAGGTTCAATTGGCGGCTCACGTAGCCACGAGTTCCAAGTTATCGCCGACACCGGTGAAGACTTAATTGTCTATAATCCTGACTCTGATTACGCAGCGAATATCGAACTCGCTGAAGCACCTTGTCTAATCGCTGAGCGTGCAGCACCACAAGCAGCACTCGAATTACGCGATACACCTGATATGAATAAGTGCGAGCTAGTTGCAGACTTCCTTAAACTTGATTTAACACAGACTGTTAAGTCAGTGGTCTTCACAGTCACCGATGCCGAGGGCAAAGAGGCTATCTACTTGCTTCTGGTGCGTGGTGACCATGAAGTCAATGAAATTAAGGTCAGCAAGTTAGAACAATTTAAACATGGTTTCCGCCTAGCGAATGAAGAAGAGATCCTCGAGCACTTTGGCTCCACACCAGGTTACTTAGGTCCTGTTAAGACCGCCAAGCCAATTCATATCATTGCTGACACGACTGTGGCGAATATGAGTGATTTTGTCTGTGGTGGTAATCAAGAGCATACTCACTATACGGGTGTCAACTTTGCCCGCGACCTCGCTGAGCCTGAAGTGGCCGATATTCGTAATGTGGTAGCAGGTGACCCAGCGGTCGGTGAGCCTGGTACGCTTGCTATTGAACATGGTATTGAGGTTGGTCACGTCTTCTTCCTTGGTGATAAATATTCTGAGAAACTTAAGGCGACCTACCTCAATGAGCAAGGCAAACCTGAGATTATCCAAATGGGTTGCTACGGTATTGGTGTGAGCCGCATTATGGCTGCTGCTATTGAGCAAAATAACGATGAGCGTGGCATTATCTGGCCTATCGCCATGGCACCGTTCGAAGTGGTTATCTGTCCAGTTGGTTGGGGCAAGAGCGAAGAAGTTCGCCAAACAGCTACGCAAGTCTACGAATATCTCAAAGCACAAGGTGTTGATGTCATTCTTGATGATCGTGATGCGCGTCCAGGTGTGATGTTCTCTGAATGGGAGCTGATCGGTGTACCTATCCGTGTCACCGTCGGCGAACGAGGTCTGAAAGAAGGTCATGTTGAAGTACAAGAGCGTAGCAAAGGTGAGTCTATCAAAATGTCACCGTCTGAAGTAAATGCTTACGTCTTAGACCTATATAACAACCTTAAAAGTGCGTTATAATTGTTTGATTTAATAGCACTTTTAATCTTTACATTTCATGACAATTCAAACTTCCGAGAAGGAATTTACGTTTCCAGTCCGTGTTTACTATGAAGACACGGATGCTGGAGGCGTAGTTTTCTATGCTAATTATTTAAAATTTTTCGAACGCGCTCGCACCGAGTGGTTACGCTTTTTAGGTGTGAACCAATCGAATCTCTCTGACGCTGAGAAAGCAATTTTCGTTGTCGTGGCGACGCAAGTCGAATACAAAAGTCCAGCACATCTCGATGATGCTCTTACCATTCGTAGCCGTATCACCAAACTTGGTAATGCGTCTGCGAATTTTGAACAAATTTGTGAGCGTGATGGTCAGCTCTTAGTTAAAAGCAGCATTCAAGTGTGCTGTGTAAATACCGAAACTTTTAAAGCGATGCCTATCCCGGCGTCCGTACGTACCCTTTTACTTTCAGTTCAGGATAATCAGTAATATGCCTCCCGTCCAAGAAGAGATGTCGATTTTCTCATTGATTCTCAATGCTAGTTTGCCTGTGCAACTTATTATGTTGCTTTTAGTCGCGATTTCTGTCGTGTCTTGGGCTTTTATCATCAGTAAATACATCACCATCACACGCACCATGCAAAAGACGCGTGAGTTCGAGCAGAACTTCTGGCGCGGTGGTGACCTGGGTAACCTACACCAGAATGTTGCGCGCGACCTTGAGCAATCAGGGCCATTGGCGCGTATCTTTGATGCGGGTATGAACGAGTTTTTAAAAGCTCGTAACAATGAGGCGAATGGCGAAACTCAAATTGAAGGCGCTACGCGTGCGATGCGTGCCACTTATCAGCGTGAGGTTGACTCACTTGACTCTAAGTTAAGTTTCTTGGCTTCAGCTGGCTCGGTTAGTCCTTATATTGGTTTATTAGGTACAGTTTGGGGGATTATGCACTCTTTTATCGGCTTAACCACCAACACCACAGCAACCCTTGCTGCAGTGGCTCCTGGTATTGCTGAGGCCTTGATCGCTACGGCCATCGGTCTATTTGCAGCGATTCCAGCCGTACTCGCCTACAACTATTTCTCAAATACTATCGATAAAACAGCCGGTCGTTTTGACAGCTTTATTGATGAGTTTTTGAATATTCTTCAACGTCAAGTTCGCTAAGTTATGGCTGCCAATCGTTACGGTCGCTCTCGTTCGCGACGCATGAAAAATGAAATGAACGTCGTTCCTTATATCGACGTGATGCTGGTGCTCCTGGTTATTTTTATGGTGACTGCACCAATGATTACCCCTGGCTTAATTAATCTCCCCTCAGTAGGACAAGCGGTTGAAGTACCCGCTACCCCTGTTGAGGTACAGATTGAAGAGAATGGTGATATTTCAGTTCGTCTACGTAAACCTGGTGAAAATTTTGAGCTCATTCCTAAAGAAGAAGTTCTTTCACGTGTACAGACCATGGCCGAACTCGATACCCCAGTTGTGATTTCTGCCGATGGTAAAGTGCCGTATGAAGAAGTCATGAAAATTATGGACACCCTGCGCTCAAATGGTATGACCCGTTTAGGTTTGATGGTGAACCAAACGAAAGCGACACCGTCTAAATAAGTAGATGCGTTTTGTATAAGTACCGTGTGTTGAATGAAAAAATTTGAAAATCCGAATGATTTCTATGAACAAGGTGATGACCGCAAAGGTCTCACCGGTTCAATAGCGCTTCACTTATTATTAGTGGCCGGAATCATCATTAGTGTATTAAGCCAACCCGAGGCACCTTCTGGTCCTATCCAGTTAGAGCTTTGGGCTGAAGGGACCGAGCAAATTGTCGCTCCACCCGCAGAGACACGCACGCCTAATCCTGCCGAGGAAGATACGCGCGCACCTGAAGAAGAACCTGAAGCTGAGCCGGAACCCACTCCTGAGCCAGAACCGGTTCCCGAGCCAGAACCAGAGCCTGCGCCACCACCTGAGCCGCAGCCAGAACCTGAACCCGCACCACCTCCTCCGCCGCCGCCTGCGCCAGCAGTAGCAGCTGCTCAACAAGAGGATCCTGAAATCGCTTTAGAGGAAAAACGCAAGCAAGAGCAAGAGGCCAAAGAAAAAGCACTTGCCGAGCAAAAAGCCAAAGAAGCGAAAGAGAAAGAACTCGCTGAGAAAAAGCGTAAAGAACAGGAAGCTAAGGAGCTTGCTGAAAAAAAACGCAAAGAGCAGGAAGCCAAAGACTTAGCGGAGAAACAGCGTAAAGAGCAAGAAGCTAAGGAACTCGCCGAGAAAAAACGCAAAGAACAGGAAGCCAAAGAGCTTGCTGAGAAAAAGCGTAAGGAGCAAGAAGCCAAGGAACTCGCTGAGAAACAACGCAAAGAGCAAGAAGCCAAGAAAAAAGCCTTAGCGGAGAAAAAAGCTAAAGACGCCAAAGAAAAAGCCGACCGTGAAGCCAAAGCTAAAGCTGACGCTCGCTTAGCTGATCAAAATCGTGCCAAAGCGAACTCTCAAGGTGATGCTTTACGTGCCGCCATGCGTGGTGATATTAATAGCCGCGCTGGTATTAAGGGTGGGCAGAATGACCGCAACCAAATGGGTGGCGGTGGTGGTAGCTCCGACTACGCACGCAAAGTCAAAGCGTGTGTGGAGCCGCGCCTACGTTTTAGTGGCAATCAACGTCTAAAACTTACCTATCGTGTCGATTTTGATGACAAGTATAAAGTTACCAATGCTCGTGTGACCGTTACCTCAGGTAATAAGGCCTTTGATAATGCGGTTGTTGCTGCCTTGAAACAATGCAATCCTTTCCCTAAACCACCAGGAAATGACAAATTTGTTACTGGCCCTTATGACTTCAGACCACGATAAGCTAGAGTTTCTACCAGGTTCAAATACGCAGTACACAGATATTTAGCAGAGTTACAGAGGCATTAAGTCGTCGTTTGCTTAATGCCTCAACACTCAATAAAATCTTGCCCCATAACAATTGAAAATCTTTGAAACACTCGAACAGATTAGTTAAGCACAGTTGATACAGAACTTGCTAAACTGTTTATACTTTTTTACGCAAACTAGGAGAAGGCAGCAATGTCTAAAGCTCAATTATTATTCCAAACTCAAGGCCATAAGAAATGGTTTGCTTGGATGAGTTCCTTAATCGTCGCTATGGCCCTCATGCTGAGTCAAATCGCTCATGCACAAGTTGAGGTTGCCTTAACGGGAACAGGAGTTAATGCCAACAAATTCCCTATCGTGGTGGCTGATTTTGCAGGCCCTAATGGTACTGAAATTGCTAATATCATTGCCGCTGACTTAACGCGCTCTGGTCAATTTGAAGTACAACGCGTAGGGGTGATGTCACTCGACGCTTCTGGCAATCCTAACTGGAACGCTATTAATGAAATTGGTGCAGGCAATAACGTTGCTTATGGTTCTAGCACTGGTGGTAGTGTTCATTACAACTTAGCCGATACATCTCAACAACTGAATGTACAATCACTTACTGTGAGCGATGCCAATATGCGTCGTATGGCACATAAAGTCGCTGATGCTATTTACGAACAGTCCACAGGTATTCGTGGTATTTTTACAACACGCATAGCGTATGTTTCTGGCAACACTTTAGTGGTCGCAGATGCCGATGGTGAAAACGCTCAAACAGTTGCTAGCTCGCCTTCTTCCATCATTTCACCGGCCTGGTCACCGGATGGTTCACGCATCGCATATGTCAGTTTTGAGACAGGTAAACCTGTTGTTTATGTGCAAAACCTAAGCTCTGGTCAACGTACTGTAGCGGCCAACTTTAAGGGTAATAATAGTGCTCCAGCATGGTCTCCTAACGGCTCTCAGCTAGCAGTGGCCTTAAGTATGGACGCATTATCAAATATTTACATTGTTAGCCCAGGCGGTGGCGGCAGCCCTCGTAAGATCACTAATTCTCCTGAAATTGACACTGAACCATTCTTCTTCCCTAACGGTAGCGGTTTGGTCTTTACCAGTGACCGCGGTGGTAGCCCACAGATTTACCGCACGGGTATTAATGGTGGTGCAGCAAGCCGAATCACCTTCAATGGCTCACAAAATGTTTCAGGAAAAATTTCACCAGACGGCTCAAAACTGGTATATTCTAGTTTAAGGGGAGGTGGGTACTCAATTGCAGTTAATGCATTGGGCACAGGCTCAGATCAACAATTAACTTCTGGCCCTAACGACCTAACTCCTAGTTTTGCACCTAACGGAATGCAAATACTTTATTCCTCTAGCGGTAGACTTGGTCTAGTTAATGCAGACGGTTCTTATCAAACCTTTTTACCGAATGCGCGTGGCGTGACAGCTGCAGCTTGGGGTCCGTTTACAGAGTAATTTTTCGTTTTTTCGTTTTTTAAAAGGAAATGTCATGAGTTCTCGCTTAGCGAAAGCCTTGTCTGTTGCTGCTTTAGCTGCTGCACTAGCTGCGTGTAGTTCTACCCCTTCTGATACTGCTGGTGGCGTTGGTGCTGGTGGTCAAGGTGGTGCTGTTATGGATCCATTCAATCCTAATAGCCCATTAGCTCAACAACGCTCAGTATACTTTGCATTCGACAGCTATGTTGTTGAACAACAATACCAACCATTGGTTCAAATGCACGCTCAATACTTAGCTGCTAACAACCAACAACGTGTTCGTATTGAAGGTAACACTGACGTACGCGGTAGCTCTGAGTACAACTTGGCTCTAGGTCAACGTCGTTCAGTAGCTGTTGCACAACACTTAGTACAACAAGGTGTTAATGGCGCGCAAATCGAAGCAGTTAGCTTCGGTAAAGAGCGTGTTAAAGCAGCTGGCTATTCTGAAGAAGCCCACGCTGAAAACCGTCGTGCAGACATCAACTACCTACGTTAATCTACTGACGTAATTAGTTTAGGCATATGTCACGCCGCAATGGTTTAAAAGCTGTTGCGGCGTCGTAATTTTTAACGGGATAAATTTACCAATGTCGTTTAGCAAAAAATCTTCCGCCCTTCTTATTTCTGCAGCTTTTTTAGGTATGGCTCAGCCCGCATTTGCGGCTGAAGACGAACAAGCTCGTCGAGCGATTTTAGAGCTACGTTCTCAGTTAAAACAAAGTGATATTGTGCGTAATGATCTCGCCAGACAAGTACAAGATTTGCAAAAACAAATCAGCCAATTACGCGGTCAAATCGAAACGATTAGTAATGTTTCTCAAGCACAACTCCAAGAGTCTCGTGCCAATGATGATTTAGGTCCATCAGCTCAAGTTGGTGACCCCGTTGAGCAACAAGCTTACGATGCGGCTCTTGACCTATTCCGCCAAGGTAACTACCCAGCAGCGGCAAGTGCTTTAGGTAATTTTTCTAGTGTTTACCCAAACAGTCCACTCGCATCAAGCGCGCGCTTTTACGAAGGCAGCAGCCGTTATGCCAGTCGCGACTTTAAGGGCGCTATCAACAATTTAGAGAACCTAGTTCAGACACATCCGCGCGACTCTAAAGCCGGAGATGCCCTCTTAGTGATTGCTGGTAGCCAATTAGAGCTTAACGATATCGCCGGCTCTAAAGCCACTCTAGAGCGTACTATTCGTGACTATCCAGGTACACCTGCAGCAGATACAGCAGCTGAACGCTTGAAAATGTACTAAGCCCTAGACTTAAGTACTAAACCATAAATTCTACGAGGTGTTAAGCTAACACCTTGGTAGATGAGCTTATTAAGCTTCTGAATAAGCGCTCATTGTTATCAAAAGCAGAATCGATGTTACAAACCGCTATAGACGCACGCACCTTACGTATTAAGGGTCATACCTTCACCTTTCAGGATGAAGGCACTGGCCCAACCCTCCTCCTCATCCACGGCTCATTATGCGACTATCGCTATTGGCGTTGGCAAGTCCCTGAGCTCGCCAAGCATTGCCGTGTGATTGTGCCTAGCCTGCGTCATTTCTGGCCTGATACTCTTGAAGACACTACACCTTTTGACTATGTGCAACATGCTCAAGATATGGTGGATTTATTACAGCAATTAGGCCTAAACCAAGCGCATATCTTAGGTCACTCTCGTGGTGCTGCGATTGCCATGCAAATGGCTTTAGAACACCCTAATTCAGTCAAATCTTTAATTCTCGCAGATCCTGGCTTACGCACCTCAGAACAACTCTCTGAAAGCATTCAGTTTAAGCAGGAGTCATTGAGTTTAATCCAAGAAGGTAAACTCGATGAGGGACTTAGTTTATTTATTGACACAGTAAGTGGTGCGGGCACCTATAAACGCATGGTGCGTTGGTTCCGTGAAATGGTGAAAGACAATGCGCATACCTTATTTCGCCAACGTTTCGAACCACCATTTTTATTGGATGCTGAACGTTTTCAAGCTATTCACTCAGCCACGACCTTAATCGGTGGCTCACAAAGTCCAGCGCCTTTTCCTGAAATTAATCAGCGTTTGAAAGCTATCTGGCCACACGCTATAACAGAAATTCTCGATCCTGCCTCGCATGGGATGAACTTAGCTCTACCGCATGAGTTTAATCGTTGTGTTGTAGAACATATTCACAGAGCAGAATAAGTTTTACTCACTAAAAACCCCACTTAATCTTAAGTGGGGTCTCAGTAGAACAAGAAATTAAGCAATATCTAAATTAAGCGATAAGGCCTATTAATCTTCAAAGCTACGTGATGAGATTGGTTTCATCACGCAATTCATAGGAATTTTATGGCCATTGCTCAAACCAATTTCAAAGTCAACTTTATCACCAACTTTAAGTCCCTCCTGCGGCTTTTCCATCATCACATGATAGCTACCTGGCTTGAACTCAAGTGTTGATTTAGGAGCTACTTCAACTTCAGCAAGGTGGCGCATACCAGCCATGCCATTCTCTTCGTAACTCTCATGAAGCATAACATCATGGAATGCATGTGAGCTTGCAGACACTAGATAGGCCGTTTGCTTTTCGTCCTTGTTTTCGATTTTAAAATACAATGCAGAGGCACGATCTGCATTTGCCAAACGAGCCCAGCATTGGCTAGCGACTAGATCAGAAGCGCTATCTTTCATCTCCGCGGTTCCGTGATGCGCAGCACCATGGGCGTTATTATGGGCATCATGCTGCGCCATAGCGAATGATGAGAGGGCCATTGTGGCAGTCATACAAAATGCAGATAAAACAGTTTTTTTAAACATTACAATATTCTCCTGTGTACAAGATGTAGATCTCCGCAAAACAACGGCCTCTTAACGTCGTTCCTAGAGCAAAAATGGAATTCTTAGTATAACCATTATCTGCAAGGAGGATAAGTCTAGACTGATATAGTGCAAATAAAATATGTGAATAATTGTGCCAAATTATTCATGAGTGTCTCAGTACTATGTTTTGTTAAGGGCAATTTATACTTTATGATGACATTCAATGCTAGTATTAATCATCATCATGTGTTTTATTGTGTTTTCTCGAGCAGCATTTACTTTAGTTTCTCACTATTTCTATGCATATTTTACTTATTGAAGATGAACCTGATTTAGCACATTGGCTAATTCGTAGCTTGCAACAACAAGCTGGCTTTCATATTGAGTGGGCTAACGATGGTCTACTGGCATATAAGCGACTTACGCTTGAGAAGTTTGATGCCATTATCTTAGATCTGGGCTTGCCTGGCATGGACGGTCAGAGCCTGCTTAATAGATTGCGTAGTGAAGGCAATCGCACGCCCATCTTAATCTTGACGGCTCGTGACTCCCTTGCCCAACGCGTCAATTCACTTGAGTCCGGTGCCGATGATTTCCTGCCTAAGCCTTTTATGGTGGAAGAACTCAGCGCTCGTCTAAGTGCCTTAATTCGTCGTAGTCGTGGCGGGGAAACATTTTTTATCAGTTGTGCTAGTCTTAATTACGATACTAAGACACATATTTTCAGTTTGAAAAACCAACGTCTTGAATTAACACCTAGAGAGTCCGAAGTCTTACGCCTACTGATACAAAACACTGGGGATCCAATTAATAAGCACTATATTTTAGATCGCTTAAGTAATCACGATGATGAAATGACGGCTGAAGCGATTGAAGTTATTATCCATCGGCTTAGAAAAAAACTTAGTGAATCCGATGTACAAATTACTACTTTGCGCGGTATAGGCTACTGCTTGGAGCCTATTGCTGATGAACTATAAGCCTTAATTGCTTAGTAAGAGAACCTCGATGGCTTTACTGCGTAGCGTTAAATCCACCTTACTCTGGCTGCTTATCCCTGTCATGTTCTTGATTATGGGGGCATCCTTACTGCTCTCCGCTGAAGAACTAAAGCAGCACACTAATCGAGCGTTTGATCGTACTCTCGCTGGTGCCCTACGCTCGATTGAAGTCAATGTCCGCACGGAAAGTGGTGGCTTATCTATGGAGCAGCCTTTTTATTTGCTTGAGTTCTTAGAATTGACCATCCAAAGCAAAGTGTATTTCCGAGTAGCGACCGATGATGGTCTCACCGAGGTCGGTTACCCTAGCATTCCTATGCCAGAACAAGAGCTGGGTAACACACCTATTTTTTATAATGCTGAGTATTTTGGTGATTCGGTACGTGTGGCCGCAATCGCGGTAGCGCCCAAACTAAGTCTGCATTACAACCAAAATGCCAAAATCATTATTCAAGTCGCTGAAACCATGCAAGCTCGAGATGGTTTTATTAGTCGAGTCCTATGGCAATCATTACGCAAAGACATACTTATTCTCGCTTTGTTCTTTGTTTTAATTTATGGTGGGGTACTTTTTGCGGTACGCCCTCTGAATGCCCTTAGTTCACATATTAAAAACCGTCGCGCTACTGATTTGCGTCCCATACATGCCGAAGACTTACCCCAAGAAGTTACTCCTCTCGTTTTGGCCATCAATAGCCACATGGAGCGCTACGCTCATAAGAGCCAGCAACAACAGCAATTTCTTGATGATGCATCGCATCAGTTACGTACCCCGCTTGCCGTCTTAAGCACGCAAGTCGATTATGCCAAAACTATCGCTAAGACTGAAGAGATGCGAGAAGTTCTGACTGCCATGAAGCAGCGCCTAGGCAATACGGTAGATCTGACTAATCAGTTATTAGCCTTAGCCAAGGTGCAAGATGCCGCAGAAGAGTTAGCGCTTACTCAACAACATGAAGAATTTAATTTAAATCTGATTTGTGCTGAGGTGGTAAATACACTCCTACCTGTGGCACGCCGCAAACGCCTAGATTATGGAATGGATCTCCCAGAACATCCAGTCATAGTAAAAGGCGTCGCTTGGCTAATTCGAGAAGCACTGAGTAATTTAATTAGCAACTCTATTAAGTACTGCCCTCCTAAGGCACAAATCACCATCGCCATTCTAGAAACAGAGTCGCAGACTATCTTGCAGGTCGAAGACAATGGACCAGGCATGAGTGATGCTGACCTCGCCTTAGCAGGCAAACGCTTTCGTCGTGGTAGCGCTGGACAGGCACAACAGGGCATAGGCCTAGGCTTAGCGATTGTCCAAACAATTGCCGATATTAACCATTGCGAATTTGTCATTCAAGCACGAAAGCCGGAGCCTGGTTTGCATGCCAGCTTGCGTTTTACGCGCTCAATTTAAGCCAAACCCCCTAGGATAAACCCTAGTTTTTGTAAAAAAGCGACTGTTTGAAAGCTAATCGAAAGGGAACTTTAGGTACAACATCATTTGTACGCAACTTACTTTCTTTTTCTATTTTGCGTTTTGAGATTTTTTTACTAGGGGACACTTATGAAAATTACTAAAAAATCTTATGCTTTATTCGCCGCTGCCTTACTTGGCTTATCAACAATGTCCATCAGCGTCGCAGAAGAACCTAAAAAACCTGAATGTATTGCACCAGCACAACCTGGTGGTGGTTTTGACTTGACCTGTCGTGTCGCTGTTAATGGTTTTCAAAAAACCAATTTACTCAGCAACCCAATGCGTACCATCTATATGCCAGGTGGTATTGGTGCGGTGGCCTATAACAATATTGTGGCACAACGCCCTGCTGATGGTAATGCTATCGTCGCCTTCTCTGGCGGTTCTCTCTTGAACTTAGCACAGGGTAAATTCGGTCGTTATAACGTGAATGATGTGAAATGGTTAGCCGCTATTGGTACCGACTATGGTGTGGCTATCGTACGTGACGACTCACCATATCAAGACCTACCTTCTCTTATGAATGCTTTTAAAGAAGATCCAACCAAGATTGTTCTAGGTGCTGGTGGTTCAGTCGGCAGTCAAGACTGGATGAAGGCGGCGCTAACGGCACAAGCGGCTGGCGTGGACTATAAGAAAATGCGCTTTGTTGCCTTCGAAGGGGGCGGTGAAGCTATAACAGCACTACGTGGTGGTCATATTCAAGCCTATATGGGTGACGCTGCTGAAGCGCGTACGATGTTGGATGGTGGTACACCGATCAAGATCTTGGCCGTATTTAGTAAAGAGCGCCTAACTGGCAAGATGGCTAATATCCCAACAGCAGCTGAGCAAGGTTACGACATTAACTGGCCAATTATCCGTGGTTTCTATGTCGGCCCTAAAGTATCTGATGCTGAATACAAATGGTGGGTTGATGCCTTTGACAAACTTATGGCCACGCCTGAGTTCAAAGAGCTACAAGAGCAACAAGGCTTATTTGAGTTCAATGAAACTGGTGAAAAACTTGACGCTTACGTGAAACAACGTGTTGCTGACTACACTAAAATCGCCGAATCATTTGGTTTAATTAAGAAGTAATTTATTTAGCTCTACTCAGAGTGTTCAATCCAGTATCCTGGCTTATATTAAGGTAATGCAAGCCAGGATACTTCACAATTATACAAAGGAACCCTTATGGCACTGAACGATAGAGTTTTAGGGATAGCTGCGGTTCTACTCGCATTATTCCTCGCTTTTTTTGGTTATGACTTAGAGGCAGCGTTTTCTTACGAGCCTGTCGGCCCTAAAGCTTTCCCACTTTTGCTTGCTCTTATTATTGGTCTTTGTGGCTTGCGCCTAATTTTTACCAATGGTAACCCGGTTGAGCCTAACCCTCCTGGCGCCAACTTACGTATCGCCATTATGGTGGCTTACGTTGCGGCCTATGCTTTCTTGTTTCAATGGCTAGGCTTTATTGTTGCCACTGCTCTGATGACCATCTTTGTTGCTCGTCTATTCGGTAGCACCTGGATCAAAGCAATCATTGGCGGCGTATCAATGGGCGTTCTTTTCTTCTTACTCTTTGACAAAGGCCTAGATGTGGTCTTGCCTACTGGCATTCTAGGAGACTTATTATGAGTGCAATGTTAGATCATTTAAGCTTAGGTTTTGGCGTTGCCTTCTCGCTCATGAACCTACTTGTCGCTGCGATTGGTTCGTTTATCGGCACTATCGTTGGGGTATTGCCTGGTTTAGGCCCAATTAACGGTGTAGCGATGCTAGTGCCTATCGCTTTTGCTATGCAATTACCACCTGAGACCGCTTTAATTCTCTTAGCCGCAGTATATGTTGGTGCCGAGTACGGTGGTCGTATTACCTCAATTTTACTTAACGTTCCTGGCGAAGCGGCAAGTGTGATGACTACCTTAGATGGTTATCCCCTAGCCCGTCAAGGGTTAGCAAGCGTAGCTTTGTCACTTTCTGCTTGGGCTTCTTTCGTGGGTTCGACAATTGCTATTCTTGGCATCCTGATGTTAGCACCCGCTTTGGCCAAATGGGCGATTGCTTTCGGTCCTGCTGAATACTTTGTTTTAATGGTCTTCGCTTTTTGCGCCTTAACCAGCTTACTCGGTGAACAACCTGTTAAGGGTATCTTGGCAGCGATGATTGGTCTGGCGATTGCGACCGTTGGTGTCGACTCTAACTCAGGTGTTTATCGTTATACCTTTGATATTCCTAATCTCTCGGATGGTATTGACTTCGTCGTCGTGGTGATTGGTCTATTTGCTGTCGCTGAGATGATGCAGATGTTAGAAAATCTCTTAACTGGCACTTCTATTGATGTACCGAAAAGTGAACGCAAGCTATTTAACTTTCAAGAAGTTTTGCTCACCAAGTGGGCTGTCTTACGTGCAGGCTTAACAGGTTTCTTCGTAGGTATCTTACCTGGTGCAGGTGCAAGTGTGGCGTCTGCTGTGGCCTACGCCAACGAGAAAAAACTCACCGAAGGTAAGGACCCAAATGCCAAATTTGGTAAGGGCGACTTACGTGGCTTAGCCGCACCTGAATCAGCCAATAATGCGGCAGCAATGGGCTCATTCATCCCGATGTTAACACTAGGTGTTCCTGGATCAGGTACAACCGCAGTGATGATGGGTGCTTTAACCTTATACAATATCACACCAGGTCCCGTATTATTTGATGCGCAACCGCAAATTGTTTGGGGCTTAATTGCATCGCTATTTATCGCTAACCTCATGTTGTTCTTAATGAACGTACCTATGGTTCGCGTGTTTGCAGCGATGTTAAGCATTCCACCGTGGTTATTAGTTCCAGGCATTTTATCGATTAGCTTTATCGGTGTGTATTCAATTAACGGTACCGTCTTTGACCTTATGATGGTGGTAGGAATTGGTGTAATTGGCTACTTCTTAAGAAAGTTCAATGTCCCCATGGCACCACTTGTCTTGGGTGTAGTCTTAGGCGATATGATGGAACAGAACTTACGTCGTTCATTAGCCATGACCGATGGTGATATCAGCATTCTTTTCCAAAGTAATTTATCAATTGGCTTATGGATTGCTGCAGCTTTTGTTGCTATCGTCCCTCCGCTAATGCGTAAATTCCGTAAGGATGCACCACGTACACCGGCGAACTAAAATCTAGCTTATATTGCTTTGCTAAGCCACTCAGGATTACCTATAATGGTTCAATTACTGAGTGGCTTTTATTTATCTCTATGACTCTCTTAGAGAACTCTCCACTCACCACAACACTTAGGATTAGAGCATCACATCATGATAATGAAATTAGCCCCGTATCTCTTTGGCTTTCTCATTGCTCTTGCCGGTGCTCTTGTCGCTCAGTGGCTTAACTCTCCTCTGCCTTGGTTAATTGGTCCTCTCGTATTTACCGCAGTCGCCAGCATGAGTGGTGTTAAAGCACGCTCCCATAATCTTTTTCGTAATATGGGTCAATGGGTCATTGGCACAACCTTAGGCCTGTATTTCAGTCCTCAGATGGTGCAAACCATTATCTATAACAGGCCTTAGATGGTCGCAGGTTTATTCCTTGCCTTATTCTTTGGAGTTTTTGATGCCTTATCATTACGCCGCTGGGGTCTCATTGATTTTAAAACTGCTTGGTTTGCTGGTGCTATCGGTGGCGCCAGTGAAATGGCCAATTTGGCTGAGCGCTATAATGCACGCGTAGATAGCGTCGCATCTGCTCATAGCTTAAGAGTTCTGATGGTGGTGATTATTATCCCGTTTGCCTTCAAATTCTTAGGTATTCACGGCAATAGTATCGATCCTAATGTCAGCTCGTATCAGTTTGATGGTTTGGGTTTTCTTGGCTTAATTGCACTCACAGTCTTAGGTGGCTTATTCTTTAAACGCATCAATATGCCGAATCCTTGGGTGCTTGGTCCACTTCTGGTTGCCGCCCTACTGACGAGCAATTCGATTCATTTCAGTCATCTTCCACCTGAAGTCTCGAAACTGGGACAACTTTTTATTGGTTGGGCTTTAGGGAGCAAATACGGACCTGACTTCTTTAGTCGCGCACCACGTTTCCTAACTGTTTGTGCCTTAGTGAATACCGTCTCCTTAAGCTTAGCCGCAGGCTTTGCATATCTCTTATCCTTATTGTCAGATATTCCACTAAGCACCCTTATGCTCAGCGTCAGCCCTGGCGGTATTACAGAAATGACGATTACGGCTAAAGTCTTAATGTTAGGCGCACCCATGGTCGCCGCCTTCCACGTCTCACGTATGGTGTTTATTCTACTGGTGACGCAGCCACTGTATAAGCTCGTGGTGAAGTGGATGGGGCGTGGCGGCTGAGTTGGCTTAGTCACCGACTTAACTCATTCAGCGACTAAAGCGATTAGACGCGAAGACCCACCCAGGGTGCAACAAAACCCTAGGATTCACAAGGGATCACTAGGGCTCAGTACTGAAATTAAAGAGCTATGAAGCATCGCGGCTTAAGGCGTGATATTCCTTATTCGGCATCATATCCGTACCAATCGCCATGCGATTCGACATATTAAAGAATGCCACGGTATCACATAGGTCAAAAATCTCACTGTCTTCCAAGCCTAGCCTACGTAGTTCTTCACGGTCTGCGGCTTCGACTAAGTGCGGTGTAACGGTTAACTTCCATGCATAATCTAATAAACCACGCTGACGCTCGCTTAAAGGAGCAACACGGTAATTCATCACCATCATCTCACCCAGCTCAGGGTCACCTGATAATTGACGTACTGCTTGTCCATGTGCTACGAGGCAGTAGTAGCAACGATTGGCGCTAGAGACCACGACTGCCACCATCTCGCGCTCAAGCTTTGACAGGCCTGAAGGCGCTAACATCAGCTCATTGTACATAGACATAAAATTGCGCAATTTATTCGGATTGAATTTATAGGCTTGTAGCACATTTGGCACAAAACCAAATTTATCTACGCACTTATCGTAAACCACTTGGATATCTTCATCCGTCTCTTGGGGAATATCAAAAGCAAAAATATGATCGGGTTGTGGCACGTTTGTCTCCTTAACTCTCTTAATGTAGTGTTTTAATTTACTGCCTTAAATAAATAATAGTTTTTATATCCTAAACACTTTACTCTATATCAGTCCTTACTTTTCTGTACTACGTTATAACCCTAATTTATTACTATATATTTTTGTTCTTTATTCTTTTTTTGGTATAGTGAACTTTACCTTATCACACGCATTACGCTACATTATCTGAGGGGATATCTCGTGAATAAACTTACACTCGCTTTAGCAATCGCCGGCTTTGCTGCTATTTCAAGCCAAGCTCAAGCCGCCACACTAGACACGGTTAAGCAACGTGGTCATGTTGTCTGCGGTACTACTACTGGTTTTGCTGGTTTCTCAGCCCCTGACGATAAGGGCGAGTGGCAAGGTCTAGACGTGGATCTCTGTAAATCTGTTGCTGCCGCAGTCTTCGGTGATGCAAGCAAATTTAAAGTGGTTCCTCTTAACTCTCAACAACGCTTTACAGCACTACAGTCAGGTGAGATTGATGTACTGACACGTAACACAACCGTGACTCAACAGCGTGATACCTCACTCGGCATTATGTCTCCAGGCGTTAACTTCTATGATGGTCAAGGCTTCTTGGTATCTAAGAAACTTGGTGTGAAAGCCGCTAAGGAACTCGATGGTGCTACCGTATGTATGCAAACAGGTACCTCGAACGAAAACACCATGGCTGACTGGGCACGTGCCAATAATGTGAAATATACCCCAGTGGTATTTGATCAGTTTAACGAAGTGGTGAATGCTTTTGCCGCAGGTCGTTGCGATGTCTACACGACTGACGCCTCTGGTTTAGCCTCAATCCGTATTTCTAAACTATCGAATCCTGATGACTATGAAGTATTGCCTGACTTAATTTCTAAAGAACCCTTAGGCCCATTTGTTCGTCAAGGCGATGACCAATGGTTTAATGTGGTGAAGTGGTCTTTACAAGCACAACTGAATGCTGAAGAGCTTGGTCTCACCTCAGCAAATGTTGATGAGCATATGCAGAGCAATGACCCGAATATTCAACGTCTTTTAGGAACCACACCTGGTACAGGTAAGAACTTAGGTCTAGAAGAAAACTGGGCCTATAACATTATTAAACAAGTGGGTAACTACGGTGAAAGCTTTGAGCGTAACGTCGGCGCCAATAGCACACTTAAAATCCCACGTGGTCTAAATAATCTATGGACCAATGGTGGTTTACATTACGGCTTACCAATCCGTTAATTAAACACCTGATTGAAGCCTGAGCTTGAGTATGAGTTTAGGTATCAATCGCTCATATAAAAATCGCTAAACGGCTTCAATGCCAATTAGCGATTTTTCTTTTTGAGTGTTAATGCATAGAGAATTAGCTATTTGAGACCTAGCTCCTGGCGGACAATAGCGGCACCCGCACTTAAGGCATATAACTTACCTCGAGCAACATCACGCGATAGTGGTGCCATACCACAGTTAGTACAAGGATACAGTTTATCTGCATCAACAAACTGTAGGGCTTTACGCAGCGTATTAGCCACTTCTTCAGGGGTTTCAATCGTATTCGTTGCGACGTCAATCGCCCCAACCATCACCTTTTTACCACGAATTAGCTCAAGCAAATCCATAGGCACATGCGAGTTATGACACTCTAAAGAAATCATATCGATCTTAGATTGCTGCAACTTAGGGAAAGACTCTTCATATTGACGCCACTCTGAGCCTAAAGTTTTCTTCCAATCAGTATTGGCTTTAATACCGTAGCCATAGCAAATATGTACGGCAGTTTCACACTTCAAGCCTTCAATCGCTCGCTCTAAGGTAGCAATCCCCCAATCATTCACATCATCAAAGAATACGTTAAAAGCCGGCTCATCAAATTGAATGATGTCCACACCCGCTGCCTCAAGCTCTCTCGCCTCTTCATTTAGAATCTTGGCAAATTCCCAAGCAAGTTTTTCACGACTCTTATAATGCGCATCGTACAGAGTATCAATCATGGTCATCGGCCCAGGTAGCGCCCATTTAATCGGCTGCTTAGTATGCTGGCGTAAAAATTTTGCATCCTCAACGAAGACGGGTTTCGTGCGTGCCACCTGATCAAAGACGGTAGGCACACTCGCATCATAGCGATTACGAATTCTCACCGTCTCGCGCTTTTCAAAATCAACACCGCTTAAGTGCTCAATAAATGTCGTGACAAAGTGCTGACGTGTTTGCTCACCATCGCTGATAATATCAATGCCTGCACTTTCTTGTTCTTTTAATGACAAGAGCAAAGCGTCTTTCTTCGCTGACAGTAAGTCCTCTCCCTCTAATTTCCAATCAGACCATAGTTTCTCTGGCTCAGCGAGCCAAGTTGGTTTAGGTAAGCTGCCTGCCGTTGAGGTAGGTAATAATTTTTTCATAATAAACAACCTTATTTGTAATACTTATAAAGAGAAATTAGCGGCCCATTGCTCAAGCTGCGCTTGATAAGGCTTGATGAAATACTTTTCCGTAAACTTACCCTGCTCAACGGCTAACTGATTACGCTCAACCCGATCATAAACAATTTGCGTCAATGAATAATCTTGGTTCGTAAGACTCGGTTGGTAGTTCTTGCCAGCGACAGAATTGGCGTTATAAATTTCAGGACGATAGATCTTTTGAAAGCTTTCCATCGTGCTAATCGTAGCAATTAGTTCAAGCGTAGAGTAATCATTGAGTAAGTCACCACTATGGTAAAAGGCCAATGGAGCGACACTGTTTTTCGGCATAAAGTAACGAACCTGCAAGCCCATCTTGGCAAAGTATTGGTCTGTTAAGGAATGCTCATCTTGTCGATACTCAACACCGAGAATCGGATGTACATTATCTGTACGGTAATAAGTCTTGGTATTCGAGACACTTAAACAGATAATGGGCTGCTTGCTAAAGTTTTCTTGGTAAATACTAGACTGCACGAATGACTTGAACAGCTTGCCATGTAACTCACCATACGCATCAGGTAAGCTGAATTGTTCTTTATTCTTATTGTGCTCAGGTAGCAAAACACTGAAATCATAATCTCGCACGTACGATGAGAAGTTATTGCCAACAATACCTTCGATGCGCTTATGAAGGTGATGGTCGACAATGCTGGTTTGCAAGACTTCAATCACTGGAAATGCTTCCCCCTTACCCTCAACATCCAGATCGACAGAAATAATATCGAGCTTAAGGGAATAACGATCGCCATTCGGATTATCCCAGTTCGCTAAGCTATTAAAACGCTGATCGATCATCTTCAAGGTATTCGCTAAATTCTCTTGGCGACTCTCCCCACGCGCCAAGTTAGCAAAATTCGTCGTGAGACGGGTTTCATCTGAAGGGCGATAGTTTTCGTCAAAACGCTGGCTTCTAATACTAAATACAAACTCTTTACTCATTGTCTTTACTTCTTAACTCAATTCTCTAGAAAATGAGTTCCATTGTAGGCAAGCTACTCAATGAAGTAAAATGATATTGTTTTGCCATCATCATGAATTATATTCATGAATGTATTTATGTTGGTATTTGATGATTTTTATGCTGACGATACTACCACCATGTCAACTAACGCTTATGCAAGCACCCCTGCCGCCACTTATGCTCGCACTAGGCCACGCCCAAATAGCGACTCCAAATAGATCGGTGCTCAGATAATTGGGGAGAATTACCACGCCAGACAATCTGCCCACGCTCAACAATTAAATGCTTATCGGCTAAGCCAATTAACTTCTCAATATATTTATCAATAATTAAAATCGTCTGTCCGGCTTCTTTTAATTGTCGTAAGCAGGCCCAGATTTCGTCTCGAATGACTGGGGCTAGGCCTTCAGTAG
Organism: uncultured Pelistega sp.; assembly: GCA_964346715.1. Classification (GTDB taxonomy): domain Bacteria; phylum Pseudomonadota; class Gammaproteobacteria; order Burkholderiales; family Burkholderiaceae_B; genus Taylorella. Next base: position 25,206 of record CAYFVY010000001.1, read on the forward strand.
CCTCATCCAGAATCAAGAGCTTAGGATTGGTCGAGAGCGCGCGTGCAATGGCTAGCATCTGCTGCTCACCACCCGACAACTGGTTACCCATATTTTGACTACGCTCTTTTAATTTAGGGAATAGCGCATATAGGCGCTCCACGCTCCACGGCTGCTTAGTACCATTGCGCTTAGCGGCGAAGGCTATCAGATGTTCATGTACGGTTAAATTTGGAAAGCACATGCGCCCTTCGGGTACGACAGCAATGCCACGACGTGCACGCGAATCAGGGGCTAAGCTGGCAATCGCTTGATCTTCAAAATAGATCTGACCACTAAGCAGTGGAATCGCTCCAATCAAACTCTTAACGGTTGTACTCTTACCCATACCATTACGACCTAATAAGGTCACAATTTCACCCGCTTGCACAGCAAAGTCTAGATTAAATAGCACCTGACTAGCACCATATCCTGCATTCACCTGTTCAAAGCGTAATAACGTACTCATTAGCTATCTTCTCCAAGATACACCGCTCGCACCTGTTCATGTTGCTTAATATGTTGCGCATTACCCGAGGTTAATAAGCGACCATTGGCGAGTACCGAAATCGTATCAGCCAACTCAAACACAGCCTGCATATCATGTTCAATTAATAAAATCGAACAAAATTTCTTTAAGCTTTTAATGAGCTCAATCATACTGGCGCTATCGTCAGGACCAATCCCTGCCAAAGGCTCATCAAGCAAAAGCAATTTCGGCTTAGAAGCCAACGCTAAAGCCACATCTAATTTTCTCTGTAAGGCATGTGGCAGATTACTGGCCGTGTGCTGCAAGTACGACTCTAAGGATACATGGCTCGCCAACTCAATCGCTTGTGCATATAATTGTCGATCCTTAGACCGTGGCGTGAAAAAGCGAAAGCTAGAACCACTATGTGCTTGACAGGCTAAGAGAAGATTGTCTAAGACGGTACTCTGTGGAAAGATGCTTGTCACTTGAAAGCAACGTGACAAGCCAAGTTTGACACGCTTATTCGCACTCGCATGCGTGATGTCTACCCCATTAAGTATAATCTGCCCATGGTCAAGCTTTAGTAGACCTGAGAGTAGATTCACTAAGGTTGATTTACCCGCACCATTTGGCCCAATCAAGGCATGAATTTGTGCGTTGCTAATCTCTAGGCTAACATTGTCTGTCGCCAGTAAACCACCAAAGTGCTTACGTAAGTCTTTCGCTACAAATAAACTCATAGCGCCCTCTTTTTAAATAAGCCAACAATCCCTTGTGGCGAAAAGAAGACCAGCACAATTAAGAGCAAACCCATAGGCCAATGCCAAAAATCCGTATATAACTTCAGTACTTCACTTAAACCTAACCAGACTGCTACGCCAATAATCGGCCCCCAGCGTGTCGCCATACCACCTAAAATAATCATAATAACTAAGGCGGCAGACTCAGAGAATGACATCATTTGCGGGCTGACATAATTATCATTGATGGCCAATAGCGCACCACCCAATCCAGCCACTGCACCAGCTAATACAAAAGCACAGAGATGAATCGCATACACGGGATAGCCAAGCGCAAGCATACGCGTACTATTTTCACGACTGCCTTTTAAAGCAATACCAAAACGTGCTTTCAACACCAGTTCGTTAAGCACAAATACCAGACATAAGATCGCCACCACAATATAGTAAAAGCTATGTTCAAAGCTATCGAACCAGGCACCGAAACTAAAAGGCACATAGATTGCATAGCCGTCTTCGCCACCTAAAAAGCCAAGTGACATGGTGATGTAGTAGAGCATCTGGGCAAATGCTAAGGTGATCATAATAAAGTAAGCGTCTTTAGTGCGGATACTGATGGAGCCAATTAGCAGCGCAAAAAAAGCGCTAGCGGCCAAGGCATATACCAACATTAACCAGGCATTCGTCTGCCCTGCATCAAGCGCTATCACCAGCGCATACGCCCCTACCCCCATAAAACCCGCATGCCCTAAAGCCACCATACCACCGTAGCCAAGGATAAAGTTCAGACTAATTGCCACCATCATCATAATCATGACACGGCGGACAAAACCAATATAGTAATCCCAACCCATCTGCGTGGCGACCCATGGCAAGGCCAAGAGCAAGGCGACCAAGACCAACATTACTAAGCTCTGAGCGAATGCAGAGGAGGATTTGGTAGACGTCAACATCTCGGAATCAAGTGACTTACCGAGGAGTGACTTATCGAGGAGGGATTTATGAGTAGCCTTGGTCAAACGGTTCATCATCATTCCTAAGCTCTAGCAGGAAATAAACCATTGGGTTTAAACACTAAGATAACCGCCATTAAGATATACATGGAGATACCCGCCAAAGCAGGACCTAAGTCAGCAGCGACCGAAGCGGGCAAGGTCATTTTTAATAAGGGTGGTAAAAAGGCGCGTCCCGAGGTATCAATCATACCGACTAACAAAGCAGCCACAAGGGCACCACGAATCGAGCCGATACCACCAATCACAATCACCACTAAGGCAGGAATAATAATCGTATTGCCCATACCGATTTGGACGGCACTTAAGGGACCCATTAAAGCCCCCGCGAACGCTGCCAAGGCAGCGCCAATCACAAATACTAGGAAGAAGACTTGCTTAACACGCACGCCCATAAACTCCGCCATCTGACGGTTCGAAGCACCTGCTCGCACGACCATACCAATGCGCGTATATTTCACCATGAGGTATAGAAGTAAGGCCACGAGTACGCCCATGCCAATCAAGAGCAAGCGATAGGATGAGTAAGGCAAGGTATTAAATAACATCACTGGACCGCTCAGGGAGGCAGGTGCAGAGGATAATAAAGGTGCGGCCCCCCAGAAGTAACGTACCGCATCGTCAGCAATCATCATCAAACCAATACTCGCCAAGACTTGAGCAAGATGACCTGAACGATACATACGCCGCATAACCACGATTTCTAAAACTACGGCACACAGCATGACCACAGCAATTGAAGCAATCACCCCTAAGAAGAAATTATTACTCGCTTGCGTCACACTGGCAGCCACATAGGCGCCCCCCATATAGAGAGCGCCATGGGCTAAGTTTAAGGTATCCATAATGCCGAACACCAGGGTCAAACCAGCTGCTAATAAAAACAACATCAGGCCATAAGCCACGCCATTCAGCAGCTGTTCGGCAATAAATACACTATCCATTAATATTCAGCACTATTTTCTATCACACTATTTTGCTGAGCACTTATGGCATCTTGCATTCATTAACGTAAGCGTCTTGGTGTTTTTGCATAACGGTTTTCACCAATTTATTTGTGATATCGCCATCCGCATTTTTCTCTACCACGCGTAGGTAGTAGTCTTGGATAGGATAATGATTCACGCCGAATGTAAACGGACCACGTACTGAATCAAACTCGGCCTTACGTAAAGCCGCAATAACGGCTTCTTTATTACTGACGTCACCCTTGACCTCACGTACTGCGGCATCAATTGACATAATCACATCATAAGCTTGCGCTGCGTAAACCGCTGGGTAGCGATTATATTTCTGACGATAATCAGCAACAAATTTCTTATTAGTGGCATTATCTAAATCATGTGTCCAGTGCGCTGTATTTTGTAGGCCAACCATCGCCTCACCAACCGCATTAATCACATCTTGGTCAGCTGAGAAACCTGGTGCAACTAACTGAACCTTATCCAGACCTGCTGCTTTGAATTGCTTAATAAAGTTAATGCCCATAGCGCCTGGCAAGAAAAAGAACACCGCATCAGGCTCTGCTGAGCGAATTTGCGCTAGCTCAGCGGCATAGTCTAATTGACCAACACGGGTATAAATCTCTTCAGCCACTTCACCCTTATAAGTACGCTTAAAACCACCTAAGTGGTCTTTACCTGCAGGGTAGTTAGGGGCGATAATCACCATCTTCTTATAGCCGCTATCATTCGCTACTACACCCGCAGCTTCATCATAGGTGTCATTCTGGTAGACGCCAAAGAAGTACGGATTGCATTGCGCACCCGCGTATTGGCTAGGGCCAGGGTTGCTTGAAATAAAAGGGACTTTTGCGGTAAATAGAGCCTGCCCAACAGCAAGCGCTGCATTCGAAGCAATAGGACCGGTAAAAAAGTCGATCTTATCTTGTTTAATAAAACGGTTCACCAATTGTGTGGCTTGTTGTGGATTACCAGCAAAGTCCGTTTGAATAAACTCCGCTTCTTGGCCACCGAGCTTGCCACCTAAGGTCTCAATCGCTAGCTCAAAACCCGCACGTGCTTCTTCACCAAGAGCCGAAAAGGGACCCGAAATGTCCAAAGCAATCCCGACTTTAATAGGAGCAGCCACTGCACTGGTACTCAGGGCACATAAAATACCCACTAGAAGACCGTTCTTTTTTAACATACGAATCCTTAAATTTATGATAATTAACAATCAATACACACGAATGTAAACATCCGTATGATAATCTAGAAACACTAATTTCTGCACTAATCGCGGAAAACATCATAGCATTATTTTTTATTCTCCCTATTCCCCCTACCCCTAATACAGGGATTCCCTTAGCTTTTGGATTTCAACTATGCCTCGTAAATTAGGTAGAACACTGTTTAATACTACTGAACGCCTGCTTAATGTGCAAAAAAACTTTTTAAAAGGTCCATTAAGCCTGTTCCCCTCCAGCTCAGTGCCGTTTATCTCGGCACCTCAGCGCCCCGACCCTCAAACACGTGGGCGCTGGAAACGTCATGTCTTTATCTCCCCTGCGATTAGTAAACAGGTTTTATTAAGTAAATTAGACTATTTCAGCTTTACTCCCTCATTGACGAACACACGACCAAGCACCAACAATATGCCACTAGTCGTCATGCTGCACGGCTGTAGCCAAAATGCTTATTCTTTTGCCCAAGGTACGCAAATGAATCGTGTCGCCCAAGCCAATGGTTTCGTGGTGGTGTATCCCGAACAAAGTAAGCGTTATCAATTAAATAGCTGCTGGCGTTGGTTTTTGCCCGATGAGCGTCGTGGCTTAGCGGAAGCCGACACGATTATGGAAATTATTGATACGACTATTTCCATGTATCGACTAGATCCAGAAAAAGTCTTTATTGCTGGCCTTTCGGCTGGTGCGGCAATGGCTTCTTTAGTGGCTATGCGTTATCCTGAGCGTTTTTGCGCACTCGCCATGCACTCAGGCCCCGTTTTAGGTAAAGCCAATAGCATTGCGACAGGATTGGAAACTATGCAGGCTGAGGAGATTGAAGAGGCAGAGGATCTTATTGAACTTGTATCAGAGTACACGCCACAGCGCTTGAACTTACCCACCATAATTATTCACGGTGATCAGGATAAGGTTGTGAATAGCAGTAATGCCCAACAACTAGCTACTCAATTCTTACATCTGAACGATGTGCCCATTGATACCACGCCGACGCTGAGCCTCCGTTATGCACAAACATCACGTGAGTACACGCATAAAACCTATAGATATAAGCGCCAAACAGTTGTTGAATTAGTGGAAATTAAGCACCTAGATCATGCTTGGGCGGGTGGTGATGAGAGCTTACGTTATAACTCTCGCAAAGGCCCCAATTCCAGTAAATTGATCTGGAATTTCTTTAAGCGCTGCGCACGTCAGTATGATATTCGTAAGATTGAGCAAGAGCCCTTACCGGATATGGATTAAATCTAGGCGGTGTACTCAACCATGCGTAAAGCCAGTAGACGTCGTCGCTATTGCTTTGCTGGCAGCCACGTTCTGTGATGTATCAGATTTATCACAAGCCACTAATACAAAGGCACTCATTAAGGTAATGATTAAGGGATAGACAAAACTACGCATGGGATTTCTTAGCTTTTTAAAAGTCAAAAAAATTACAACTTGTAATAAGGAATAGCTTAGTAATTATTTCCCTCTTTGCCTACCTACTTAACAATGCTTTACGCTAAAGAAAAGTTAATTTTTCAGCACTTTTTCTCACTAAAATGTAACAAAGCACCTTTTAGCTCTTGAAATGCCAAAATTCATCCCTATAATTAGCACTCAAAGGGGTAGAGTGCTAAAGCCTCCCTTAACAATTTAATTATATTAATTGACTTAACCTATTATCAATCAGGAGCTATTCATGTCATTGCGTCCTTTACAAGACCGCGTCATTATCAAACGCTTAGACAATCAACGTACAACTGCTTCAGGCATCGTTATTCCTGATAGCGCTACTGAGAAGCCAGATCAAGGCGAAGTTATCGCTGTTGGTCCAGGTAAGAAAACTGAAGACGGCAAAAACATCCCAGTTGACGTAAAAGTTGGCGACAAAGTATTGTTTGGTAAGTACGCTGGCCAAGCCGTTAAAGTGGATGGCGAAGAATTATTAGTGATCCGTGAAGAAGAAATCTTAGCTGTTGTTGCTTAATTTTTTATTCATATTCAATCGATAATCAAATTTTAACTTTGCCACTAGGTAAAGTCACAACTTAAGGAATTATTAACATGGCTGCAAAGCAAGTATTTTTTGGTGATGATGCTCGCACCCGTATCGTTCGCGGTGTTAACACTCTAGCTAACGCTGTTAAAACAACTCTTGGCCCTAAAGGTCGTAACGTTGTTCTAGATCGCTCTTTCGGCGCTCCTACCGTAACTAAAGACGGTGTTTCTGTTGCGAAAGAAATCGAATTAAAAGACAAATTCGAAAACATCGGTGCTCAATTAGTGAAAGAAGTTGCTGCTAAAACTTCTGATAACGCTGGTGACGGTACTACAACAGCGACTGTTCTAGCTCAAGCTATCGTTGAAGAAGGTTTGAAATACGTTGCCGCTGGTATCAACCCAATGGATCTTAAGCGCGGTATCGACCAAGCCGTTGCCGTAGCAGTTGGTGAGTTACAAAAACTTTCTCGTCCAAGCTCTACTTCTAAAGAAATCGCTCAAGTAGCTTCTATCTCTGCTAACAGCGACACTTCTATCGGTGAAATCATTGCTAACGCCATGGACAAAGTGGGTAAAGAAGGCGTGATCACTGTTGAAGACGGTAAATCTTTAGAGAACGAATTAGACGTTGTTGAAGGTATGCAATTTGACCGTGGTTACTTGTCTCCATACTTCATCAACAACCAAGACAAACAAATCTCTGCATTAGATGATCCATTTGTTCTAATCTACGACAAGAAAATCAGCAACATCCGTGATTTATTGCCATTGTTAGAGCAAGTTGCTAAAACCAGCCGTCCACTATTAATCATTGCTGAAGACGTAGAAGGCGAGGCATTAGCAACACTAGTTGTTAACAACATCCGCGGTATCCTAAAAACTACAGCAGTTAAAGCCCCTGGGTTCGGTGATCGTCGTAAAGCTATGCTTGAAGACATCGCTATCCTAACTAACGGTGTTGTGATTTCTGAAGAGACAGGCATGTCTTTAGAGACAGCTACACTTGAGCAATTAGGTGAAGCTAAGCGTATCGAAGTAGGTAAAGAAAACACCATCATCATCGACGGTTACGGCACTGTAGATCGCATCGAAGCACGCGTAAAACAAATCCGTACACAAATCGAAGAAGCTACTTCTGATTACGACCGTGAAAAACTACAAGAGCGCGTAGCTAAATTAGCTGGTGGTGTTGCTGTTATTCGTGTTGGTGCTGCAACTGAAGTTGAAATGAAAGAGAAAAAAGCTCGCGTAGAAGACGCTCTACATGCTACTCGCGCTGCTGTTGAAGAAGGTATTGTTCCTGGTGGTGGCGTTGCGCTTATCCGTACAAAACCAGCTCTTCAAGCATTAAAAGGTGCTAACTCTGATCAAGACGCAGGTATCAAATTGATCCTACGTGCTATCGAAGCACCATTACGCACTATCGTTGCTAACGCTGGTGACGAGCCAAGCGTAGTTGTAAACAAAGTTGCTGAAGGTCAAGGTAACTTCGGCTTCAACGCAGCAACTGGTGAGTACGGTGACTTGGTTGAGCAAGGTGTTCTTGACCCAACTAAAGTAACTCGCACAGCACTACAAAACGCTGCTTCTGTTGCCAGCTTATTGCTAACAACTGAAGTTGCTGTTGCTGAGATCGTTGAAGACAAACCAATGCCAGCAATGCCTGATATGGGCGGCATGGGCGGTATGGGCGGTATGGGCTTCTAAGCTTAATTCCTCCTACCCTTCAGTATCAAGCATAGACTTAATTCAGTTTATGCTTGATATAAAAACAAAATGCGTCTGGATTTTTCTAGGCGCATTTTTTGTGCTTATCGATTGCCTCCATTGCAACTCAACCCACCCTATTTTGCACGCTTCTCCCGTAAACACGGCATCACCACACGACTTAAATTACAATAGAACAACAAATAGCCAAGGCAATATAGACACTTACTATATTGCTTATGCCCATGAGTAAGCCAAGCATGAACACTCCCAATAAGCCAACTAGCCATCAGCCCCAAGATGCTGCCAACTTTAAAAGCAAGTCTGGCATTAAGCGTATCTTTAAGGCCTGGCAATATTCTATACAAGGCCTCAAGGCGGCGATTCGCCACGAAGCGGCGTTTCGCCAAGAACTGATGCTCTGTATCGTCTTAGCACCTTTGGCTTTTTTCTTAGGGCAGACTGGCTTTGAAGTACTTTTTTTGTTATCTACCCTCTTCTTGCTTTTGATTACTGAGTTACTCAACTCGGCCATTGAAGCGGTGGCAGACAAACTAAGCCAAGAGTATGACCCCTTAATTGGTCGTGCTAAGGATTTGGGTAGTGCAGCAGTTTTCCTTTGCCTGAGCTTAATCGCTTTGGTATGGATTTATTTTTTATTAAAAATAGTGATTGAGTGATGTCAGCGACAATGAAGTTTACTGAAAAATTACAAGCGGCTTGGGAAAGCCAAAACTCTTTATTAATGATCGGTCTTGATCCCGATCTACAACGTTTTCCAGAAGAGATTGCCGATAATAAGAATGCTATCTATGATTTCTGTGTCGGTATTGTAGATGCCACGGCTGAATATGCCTGTGGTTTCAAACCACAAATTGCCTACTTCGCCTCACAAGGTGCCGAGTCGCAATTAGCTGATATTTGCCAATATATTCAGCAGAACTATCCCCACTTACCGATTGTTTTAGATTCTAAGCGCGGTGATATTGGTACGACTGCAGAACACTATGCCCAAGAAGCCTTTCGTCGTTATCGTGCCGATGCGGTGACGGTGAATCCATATATGGGTTTTGATTCAATTGAGCCCTACTTAGCCTGGGAAGATAAGGGTGTGATTATTCTTTGTCGCACGTCTAACCCAGGTGGCTCTGATTTGCAATTCGCTCAACTTGATAGTGGTGAACCTTTATACCTACATGTCGCACGTCTGGTAGCTGAGAAGTGGAATCGCAATGGTCAATGTGCGCTTGTGGTTGGGGCTACCTTCCCTGAAGAAATCGCCAAGGTCCGCGCTGTCGTTGGTCCAGACATGCCCTTATTGATTCCGGGCATTGGTGCCCAAGGTGGTGATATTGATGATACCGTTAGTGCTGGCTGTAATGAGAGCGGCATGGGAATTATGATTAACTCTTCACGCGCAATTCTCTATGCTAGCGCTGGCACAGATTGGCGTGAAGCTGCTGCACAAACCGCCAAAGCCACACGCGATGCAATTAATCTTGCGCGAAAAGCTTTAAAGCCTTAGTCAACGCAAAACTTACCGCACTGGCTCGCACCTCAGCGCGTGAGCCAGTAAAGTATTCAGTACATGTGCTAGTCTGGATACCATCGCGGGTACGACGTGAAAAGGCAAAACACACCATACCTACTGGCTTTAAATCTGTACCACCCGTCGGCCCTGCAATCCCTGTTGTACTAATTGAGCAGCATGAATGAATCGCGTGTAGTAAAGTGCCTTCACTCATTTCCTTGGCGACCTCTTCACTAACTGCACCAAATCGCTCTAAGGTACTATTGAGTACACCCAACATATCAATCTTAGCTTCATTGGTGTAGGTCACAAAACCTCGATCAAACCATTGACTTGAGCCCGATACACCCGTTACTGCCCCCGCCAAAAGCCCGCCCGTGCATGATTCCGCCGTTGCCAATAACCAGCCACGGTCTAAGATGAGTTTACCGAGTTCTTGCGTTAAGTCCTCTACTTGTGTCAAATCGACCATCTTTATACCTCCACTACTCTGACTAATACAGCGATCACGAAAAGACTGTATAAGGCGGCAATAATATCATCCCACATCACACCAAAGCCATTCTTTAAGCGTTCATCAAAGAAGGCAATTGGCCAGGGTTTCATAATATCAAATAAGCGGAATACGCCAAAAGCAACTGCCTGCCAAATTACGGGCAAGGTTGAGATGACAAACAGAACGAGCCAAAAGGCCACAATTTCATCCCATACGACCCCACCATGGTCTGCCGTGCCCATGTCTTGGGCAACTTTTTGGCAAATGAATGAGCCATAAGCATAGGCAGCCACTAGAAATACAGCCATCCACATCTCATGACTAACTAAGGCACTCAAGGGAAACCAAAGCAACCAGCCCATTAAAGTGCCCCAAGTACCTGGAGCAGGTTTAATCAGCCCAGAGCCAAAGCCAAACGCCACAATCCGATGGAAAGACTGCTTCATCCAAGAAAATGTTGGCACGACGGTCGTATCCTTAGTGACAGATACTGAAGGAGGCTCTGAGTCCGATATCACGTTCACATCTGCTGTTTTTTCAAGAGGAGAGTTGGGTTCTGCTGAGTTCATAGCCAATTGATTAATTCGATAATAGGTAGATATTAACTGAAATGATCGAAGCCAGCGTCAAAAATTTCAACTGGCTGGCCAAATCGGTCCTGAACCTGCAGCAACTGTGCTTGAGTTTCTGGCGCCACAATACGCCCTACGCAGCTTAGAGGGATTTTCAGTTCAGCACTAATCGCTTGTAGACGTGAACGCTGTGAGACAGGTGCTGTAAAACACAGCTCATAAACATCTCCGCCACCTAATACCGCTGATCGTCGTTGGTCTTGCTCAAGCCCTCGAGCAGCTTCGGCCACGGGCAGTTTATCTTCTTCAAGTATGGCGGCAACTTGGCTTTGCTTAAGAATATGGCTCAGATCTTGAACTAAGCCATCAGAAATATCGAGCATGGCATGTGCCACCTGATAAAGTGCTTGACCTAAGGCAATACGTGGCGTTGGGCGCTCCAAGGCCATACGTGTTAATGCCAAACATTGTTCTTGCTCAGGGTTGAGTGATTCTCCTGCCTTAAGTTTACTGAGTAAGCCTAAGGCAATATGCGCCTCACCCAAAGTACCACTTACCCAGATATCATCACCAACTTGAGCTTTATTTCTTTGTAAAAAAGGCGCTCGCACTTCACCAAATACCGTAATACTCAAGCAGATTCCCTGCTCACTACGTGTGGTATCACCGCCAATTAAGGGGCATGCATAGGCATCCGCCAGATCATAAAATCCCTGAGAAAATGCACTCAACCACTCGGCATCTACTTGCGGTAAGGCTAGGCCCAATAAACAGCCAATAGGCTTAGCCCCCATCGCCGCTAAATCCGACAAATTGACAGCAAGCGCCTTATGACCTAATGAATAAGGGTCAACATCCGCAAAGAAATGTCGACCCTCAATTAATAAGTCAGTACTCGTCGCAATCTGGCTGCCTGGTGTTTGTTCAAAAATAGCACAATCATCGGCTACTCCTAAGAGAACACCAGACTGCTGAAGGATATCTTTTTGTTCACCAGCGGTGCGTGAAAAGTACCGCTTGATGAGATCAAATTCACCCGCCATAAGGCTGACCTCTTGAATCTTAGCTTTCTGGATTGAGTTCTAGAGGACGTACCTCAGCGGCAACTTTATCCAACACGCCGTTAACAAACTTAAAGCCATCAACCCCACCAAATTCCTTAGCCAGCTCAACCGCTTCGTTAATAGCGACACGATAAGGAACATCCAGTGAGTGCACCAACTCATAGGTGCCTAATAATAAGACACCGTGTTCAATCGGTGACAATTCATTCACATTACGGTCTAAGAAAGGCTGGAAGCGCTCGAGCAAACTTTCGTGCTGCTCGAACACCCCATAAAGTAAAGTTTTATACCAAGTAATATCGGCCTGCTCAAAATCGGCTTTCGCTTCATTCTGAACATGCGCATCAATTGCGCCCACTTCTTGTGGGCTAAAACCACTAATAATCCATGCATAGACGCCTTGCAATGCGTATTCACGCGCCTGACGTCTTGCACTCTTTTTTTGTTTTGCCACTATATATCCTAATTATTCATCATCATCTTCATCTTCGTCATCATCGAAGTCGAAGTCATCATCATCTTCGTAGTCGTCTTCATCCATCTCAGGGATTAGGGCTTCAGCTAAATTAGCCATTTCAACAGCAACTACGGCACAATCAGCACCCTTATCAGCAGCACGCTCTTGTGCTTGCTCTTCAGTTTCACACGTTAATACGCCGTTAGCAATAGGGATATTCATGTCTAAGCTAACACGTGTAATAGCGGCTGCACTTTCGTTACTCACAATTTCAAAATGATATGTTTCGCCACGAATGACAGCACCTAAAGCAATCAGCGCATCAAACTCATAACTAAGAGCCATCTGCTGTAAAGCCAAACCTAGCTCTAAAGCACCAGCAACAGAAACCACCATAATCTGGCTTTCATCAACCCCTAGCTCAGCAAGCTGTGCTAGGCACGCGTCAAGTTCAGCAATACCAATTTCGTCATTAAAACGGGCACAAACGATACCAATGTGTAGGCCTTCACCGTTACGATCGGGAGCAAGAGTATATGGTTTCATTCAATTTCCTTTAAGGTGGATTTACTAAATTGGAGTATGAGCATAAATGTGCTCACAGTAATAGCGCTTATTGTACAGCTAAATACCGACTCCAATTGTGTCAATTCAAGAAAAGATGAGAGATTAATTTTCTGACTCAAAACCCGTCACGGTTAAAGAGTATCCCGCCATATTTGGCATCTTACGTGGCAGCGATAATAAGCGCATTTTACCAACATTTAGGTCACGCAAAATCTGTGCACCAACACCATAGGTACGTAAACCATAACGGTCTGGCGTACGTTTCTCTGCATCGTGCTCAGCATTCCATTTCTTAAGATTCTCAATTAATTGCTCTTCTACACCTTGAGCATTCAAGAACACCATCACACCGGCTTCACTTTGCTTGATCGCTTTAAGTGCCTTATCAACTGGCCAGCTATGGCTAGCATTATCGGTATCCAAGAAATCCAATACTGAAACTGGCTCGTGCACTCGTACCAGTGCTTCTTTCTCAGCACAGATTTCACCATGCACTAAAGCAATATGAGGGGCACCTGATGCTTTGTCCATATAGGAAACCGCACGGAATTCGCCCCATGGCGTACTCAAATTACGCTCGCTCAGACGCACCACCATCGACTCATGTTCACTACGATATTCAATTAAATCAGCAATCGTCCCAATTTTTAAATTATGTTCCTTAGCAAATTCCATTAAATCTGGTAAGCGAGCCATAGTGCCATCGGGCTTAAGAATTTCACAGATGACAGATGCAGGATGTAAACCAGCCATCTGGGTAAGATCACAGCCAGCCTCGGTATGGCCTGCACGAATTAACACGCCACCGGGCACGGCGCGAACAGGGAAAATATGGCCTGGGCTAACTAAGTCCATTGTGCTCGATTTCGGGTCTACCGCTACTTTAATCGTATGCGCACGATCTGCTGCAGAAATACCAGTGGTTACGCCTTCGGCAGCTTCAATTGATACCGTAAAGTTGGTACCAAAACTAGAGCCATTGCGCGAAGCCATCATCTCTAACCCTAATTGTTCACATCGTTCAGTGGTTAAGGTTAAACAGACTAAGCCACGAGCATGCGTGACCATAAAATTAATTGCTTCAGGTGTAATGAAATCTGCGGCCATAACAAGGTCGCCTTCGTTCTCACGATCCTCTTCATCAACCAAAATCACCATTTTGCCGTTACGCAAATCATCAACAATTTCCGTTATAGATGAAATTTTATTATCAAACATTTCATCTTTTGCTGTGCTTTCTGATAGTATCATCTTAATTCCTGCAATAAAAACTCAGATTAAACGCTAAGCCTATTTAAATATTGAAGGTATTTTACTCTTTTAGTGTCTATAAAATGCAACAAAGGAGGGTTTTCGTAAATCATTTGTTTTGATGCCAAGAAAATATGTATAAATCATGTTTAAGGCTCAGCCTAATTGATATCACTTTTCAATTCTTTGAATTTCACTCTATATGACACTTTTATAATTTATCTATTCAGTTTTCTTTAAGGTGTGAAAGACATTTTCAATCTTAAACAATAGTAAAGAGTAAAGTAAAAATCTTTTTTTACTATATGAATAACAGCGTTTTAAGTTTATAATCTTCAGTTATATATGCTTACTTTAAATTGCATTACGTTTTAATTGATAACGAATTCCATGTGGAGCAACATTATGTCTTTTGATACCGAAACACGTGTAAATGAGAGCTCTTCAGAAGAGCTAAAATTGTGGCTTCGCCTTAATGCCTGTAACAACCTAATTCAAAATGAATTACGCAATGTTTTACGCGCGCAATTCCAAACCACTCTGCCACGTTTTGAGCTTATGGCTCAACTTTCTAGCGCACCTCAAGGCCTACGTATGGGCGAACTTTCAGAACGCTTAATGGTGAGCAACGGTAATATCACGACCATCACCATGCAATTGGAGCGTGATGATTTGATCGAGCGTATTTTAAACCGCGAAGATCGTCGTAGTACATTTATCCGCCTAACACCAAAAGGTAAAAAGCTTTTAACTAAAATGGTTAAAGCCTACGACAAATGCTTAGCGGATTCTTTTGCTAAGTTTTCTGATACAAATGCGAAGAAACTACAAAAATCACTAGCTGATTTCAAAACAGCTCTTCAAACACAACTTGAAAACCCTGAAGCGTAATTAGCGGATTTATCATGGCATCTCAGCGTACAACTTCCCCTTATGACTTATGTATTATTGGGGGCGGTATTAACGGAGTCGGTATCGCTAGAGATGCCGCAGGACGCGGCTTACGTGTCCTAGTCTGCGAACAAAATGACCTCGCCAGTGCGACCTCATCGGCAAGTAGCAAACTCATACATGGCGGTTTACGCTATCTTGAGCACTACGAATTCCGACTTGTACGTGAAGCCCTTTCTGAACGTGAAACCTTATTAAATATTGCTCCACATTTAGTTCAGCCATTACGCTTTGTATTGCCGCACGAACCTCATCTACGCCCAGCCTGGATGATACGCTGTGGACTATTTCTTTATGATCACTTAGCCAAGCGCTCTGCACGTCTACCAGCTTCGCAAGCGATTAAGCTTGAGCGCAATAATGACTATGGCCAGGCACTGAAGCAGCAATTCACTAAGGGGTTCATCTACTCTGATTGCCAAGTTGATGATTCACGTCTCGTTATTCTCAACGCCATGAGCGCAAGCCAATTAGGTGCAACTATCCTAACCCGCTCACGTTGTACACAAATTACCCACGATAACACCATGTGGTCGGTGAAAATCGAACAAGCTAATGGTACTAGTCAACTGATTCAGGCTAAAATTCTCATCAATGCAGCAGGTCCTTGGGTCGCTGATATTGAACAACAGCTGCATAAACCTCAACAAGGTAATAAATTACGTCTTGTAAAAGGTAGTCATATCGTGGTGCCCAAGTTCTATCCTGGCGACCATGCTTATATCCTGCAGAATAAAGATAATCGCATCGTCTTTGCGACACCTTATCGTGAACACTTCGCCATGATCGGCACCACAGATGTCGATTACAACGGTGATCCCGCCCAGGTAGCGATTAGTGAAGACGAGATAGAGTACCTCCTGAGTTTGATTAATGCCTATTTCGACAAACCGATTAGTCGAGCTGATGTGATAAGCACGTGGTCAGGTGTACGTCCCCTATACAATGACAATAACGGCACAGCTTCTGCAGTAACGCGTGATTACGTGTTTGATTTAAGCGGGGGCAATGGTCAACAGCCTGTGCTTCTGTCGATTTATGGTGGCAAAATCACCACCTATCGCCGCCTAGCCGAGCATGCCCTAGAGAAGCTAGCACCTTTTACTGGAAAGTCTAAAGCTTGGACCAGCACTCAGCACTTGCCTGGTGGAGCGATTGATACGCCTGATTCGTACGCTCGACAATTAATGCAGCAGTATGGTTGGATCAGCCCGGAGTTAGCCTTACGTTACGCAAAAGCCTACGGTAATTTAGCGAATGCTTTCTTATCTGCCAATTTAGAGGAAATGGGCCATAATTTTGGCCATGACCTCTATACTTCCGAGGTTAACTGGCTAATTGAACAAGAATGGGCGCAAAGCACTGAGGATATCTTGTGGCGCCGCACCCGTTTAGGCTTATTATTTACTGAGCAAGAAACGCATGCCTTACAGACTTACTTAGACAACTATTTTACTAAGCACTAAGTAAACTAGACATTAAGTAAGCTCGGCACTACGTAAGTGAAATACGAAACTAGATCCCAAGCTAAATAATCAGCCCAGCGCTACGTAAGTTAAATACTAACCTCGGTGCTGAGCTAAATACGACTTAAGCTACGGCATACTCAATAAGCCCAATAGGCTTAAATATGCTTTTTACATGCCTAAAATTATCAATTTAAAAATTTTCAGCATGAACAAATGAATGGTATATGACACGTATATGACACGTCATAATATTAACAAAAAAAAATGTTAAGATAGTCCCACCTCATTTATTACCTATTGGTTATATGTCAGAACAAGAACTTAAATTAAATGTGCCTGCCCATGCGCAGGACGCCATTGCTGCCTTAATGCGTAAAAACAGGGCAGAATCTATTGTTTTACGTGCCCTCTACTTCGACACCGCAGATCGTCAACTAGCAAAAGCCGATGTCGCTTTACGCTTACGCTTAGAAGGCAATGACTGGGTTCAAACCTTAAAAATGGCGGGGGGCAATAGCCTAACCCGTATTGAACTGAATCATAGTCGCCCAAGTCCTGTATTAGATTTGAGCTTATATGCGGGTACAGCAGCAGAGCCCTTTTTAACGGCTCTAACAAAACCACTAGAACTGCGTTATGAAACCGATGTGGTTCGTCTACAGCGCAAACAACGCACTCGCAAAGGCACAGTTGAAATTGCCTACGATATTGGCTGTGTTCGTGCCGGTAATTTAGAATTGCCTATTTCAGAAGTTGAGTTTGAACTTAAGTCTGGTGATATTTCTGCTTTATTCGAGTTAAGTCAGCGCTGGCTCAAACAATATCGCCTACTCTTGGATGTTCGGACCAAATCGCACCGTGGTGACGCACTCGCCAATATGTATGCGAAAATTTCTCGCTCTCATAAGAATGCACAAGCTAAAATTGAAGAACAAGAAACCAATCGTTTCTGGGCTGAACGAAAAGCCAAGCCTTATTTCCTGCCAAAGCAATCAAGTGCCACACAAGCTCTCTGCTTAGTCACTGAAGAGTGCTTTGAACAAATGGCACTTAACGCCGCTTATCTAGCGGAAGTCGATACCGCAGGCGTCCTGAATGTCGCGCGTCCTGAACATGTACACCAACTGCGTATTGGTATGCGCCGCTTAATTTCTAACTGGCGCCTATTTTCCAAACTTGCCCACCTGCCTCCTGCTGATGTACAAGCAGAAATTCGTGTACACTTAGGCCGTTTTGGTGCCACTCGCGATACGGATGTAATGCTTGCGACTATTGTACCGCCGCTAGAAGCTGCTGGTATGCCGCATTTTGAGGTCGAACATTACCAAGGGGAAACTGCCACAGAAATTGCGCGTGACCCAGCATTCCAAAGTTGGTTAATTCGCTTACTTGAATGGGTTGTTACGACACCACGTAACGACCCACCAAAAGAGTCTGACGAAGCAAAAGATAGCGCTGAAGAAAGCAAAGATAGCACTCAAGAAGCCGCACCAGCAAGCACACCAGAAGCAACTCCAGAAAACCCTGCAGACTTAGCGTCAAGCTCGTCTTCTGCCGAGATTGCTGATGCTAATAAGGTATTTGTACTACCCACATCTTCATTAAGCAGTGAAACAGAAGTATCGAGTGCTAGCGCAAGTATCGATGGTAAACCTGAGGTACCCGCATCACAAGACAATGAGAGCCAAGGATCTGAAGCCAAGGCAGAGCTTTCTCAGCCTACACAAACTACAGCCTCCCTCAATCTTTCTAGCACCCCTGCTTCGGTGTTTAGCCCAGTGCGTAGCTTAAGCGCCCAAGCAAGCACTCCGGCAGCGAGCCTGAGTCAGACCATGGACGAGCAAGCGGACGAAGCATTTGCCGATGCTTTGAATGATTGGGAAATTATTCCTTTGGTGCCAAGCAATCAGAATCGCCCAGTTTTACGTAAACTCTTAGAAACTCGTCTGAATAAGTGGAATAGAGGTATTGTGAATCACTGGCGTACCAATGATAAAAGTGATATTGAAGCCTACCACGATTTACGCAAGAAAATTAAGCGTATTCGTTACGGTCTCAATGTCTATGAAGCACTTGAAGCACATGCAAATATCACTGCCTATGTGAAGCGCCTCGCACAAGCACAAGAAGTATTTGGTCAACTGAATGATTTCTCAACTGCTTTAACGTACTTTGAAAGTATTACAGAAGAACATCCTGAAGCATGGTTTGCTGTGGGTTGGTTATCAGCCAAGCTTGAGGCTCATAAAGTCTTTTGTGATCACGCCTTATCCTTAATGCCTAAGCGTATCCGTTTTGATTAAGGTACCCGCTTTAATTAAGCGAAAATAAATAAGGGGTGTATCTGAAGTGATGAACCATCATCACCAAGATACACCCCTTATATATGTTGCTAGGACAGTAGTAAGGCAGTAGTTGGTCTTAACCACTTGTTATGAGAAAGACCAAGCATTCTGCCTAACGCTTAATCACCTAATAAAGCAGTCGCAAACTCACTTGCCTTAAACGGTTGCAAGTCATGTAAGCCTTCACCTACACCAATCCAATAGACTGGCACTGGACGTACACCTTGACTACCAGCGGCAACCGCGGCCAAGATACCGCCCTTAGCCGTACCATCTAATTTCGTTACGACTAATCCAGTAAGACCAAGCACCGCGTCAAAAGCTCGGATTTGCGCAATCGCATTCTGTCCTGTATTACCATCAACTACTAATAACACTTCATGAGGAGCAGAGGCATCCGCCTTATTAATCACTCGGCGGATTTTCTTCAACTCTTCCATCAAGTGTAATTGTGTAGGCAAGCGCCCTGCTGTATCCACCATCACCACATTATTACGGCGTGCTCGACCCGCATTCACCGCATCAAATGCCACTGCTGCTGGATCACCGCCCTCTTGCGCAATGACCTGGACATTATTGCGTGAGCCCCATTCAATTAATTGCTCTCTAGCCGCAGCACGGAAAGTGTCACCTGCTGCTAATAAGACACTCGCCCCACTGGCTTGAAAATGATGAGCTAATTTACCAATCGAGGTGGTTTTACCGGCACCGTTAACACCGGCAATCATTACTACATTGGTCGAATCTTGCGCCAACATAAAGGTCTTTTCCAATGGCTGCAAGTGCTCAGTTAAGAGTACATGCAAGGCCTTCTTCACATCTGCTGCATTTTCAATGCGATCCTTTTTCACTTTAGCACGTAGCTTCGTTAATAAGGACTGCGTTGCTTCTACACCAGAGTCGGCCATAATCAAAGCTGTTTCAAGCTCTTCGAATAAATCCTCATCAACCTTCACGCCAACGAAAATCGCACTGATGTTCGAGCCTGTACGTGATAATCCGCGCTTTAAGCGACCTAACCACGAAACTTTCTCAGCTTCAGGAGTCGCGCTTAAGGTCTCGTTCAAGGGAGCGCTTGGCGCAGCACTGCCTGATCCTTCTTGCACATCACTTGCAGGGTCCAATTCAGAAGCAGTTTCTGCTACAAACTCAGACAAAGCATCTGGTGCTTGCTCAGATGCTGAGACTGAACGCTCTGTAGACTCATTTACCTGAACGCGCTTATCTTCTTCAACATCAAGACTATCTTCGCTCTCATCCTCATCATCATCCCAACTTGGCTCTGGCTCACGACGATAACGCTCAGGACTATCTTCAGGGATTTCCGCTAAAGCAGCGGCCTCAAGCTCTTCATCAGTAATATCGCTGATACCGCTAAAGCCACCATCGCCAAGACTTAAGCGAATACGTATCTTGCCATCTGCATCAGGAGTTGGCAATGAAGGATCTAATACTTTAGGTTCATCAGGAACCGGCTCAAACGTCGCTTGTGCCGCCATCCATACATCTGGAGTTTGTTGAGGGGCATTAGGATTGCTCATATCCACTAAGCCATCGTCCTCACTACTCTCCTCTTGCTCAACAGCTTCAGTGCTCAGCTCATTGCTTGCCTGTTCCGCCTGAACTGGCAACTCGGGCGCCGACTCAATAGTTTCAATAGCCTCAGCAGCTACCTGATCATCAGGTGTTTCAACGACAAGACTCTGCTCGGCTACTTGGCTCTCTGGAGTAACAACAGGCTCTGATTTCTTACGTCTAAAAAAGCGAAACATAGGTTCTTCACTTATAAAAATCAATGATGGCTTTATTGTACCTTATACTTTCGCTTATCGTAAAAGCGTATAATCTTTAAGTTATTACACTTTATTCTCATGGCCCGCGCCAGTCCGTGTTCTTATGTCTAAGCCTACTAAACAGAAAACCCATAATCCCTCAAACAAAGGCTCAAGCCAACACAAAATTCGTATTATTGGTGGTCAATATAAACGCACACCCATTCCTGTCGTCGATATTCCAGGCTTACGACCAACACCGGACCGTATACGCGAGACTCTTTATAATTGGTTAAATCATTTATGGGCAAGTAGCTATGAGGATAAAAGCATCCTTGATCTATTTGCTGGCACTGGTGCCTTAGGCTTTGAAGCCGCTTCTCGTGGTGCCTCACATGTACAAATGGTTGAGCCGAATCCGCTAGCCTTAAGCCAACTACGCCAGCTACGTGACAAGCTCGAGCTAAATCAAGTGCGTATCCATAGCCAAGATGCACTTAGTGTTTTACGCCGTATGGATAACTCCCGCTTTGACTTAGTGCTACTTGACCCCCCGTTTGGCACAGACTTATTGAACCAAGTGAAGTCTTTTCTACCGTCTATCGTCAAACCAGGTGGCTTGGTGTATATCGAATCAGATAGTCCAATTCAATTAAGCGAAGAATTTACATTGCTGCGCGAAGCGAAAGCCGGCATGGTCTATTTTGCACTTTATGAGTTTTAATGTCAGATATAGAGCATTGAATTTATTGAAATTATTGTATTTATTAAACATAAGCCCTATGAGAAGACTGTATTTCTCACTATATTCCATCTAACAACTATATAATGGCTAACACCTATATAATATTAAAATCCTTAACTTCTTAGTAAAAAAACCATTATGTTAATTGCTGTCTATCCTGGTACGTTTGACCCCCTAACTCGTGGCCACGAAGATCTCGTCCGTCGAGCTTCTAGTATTTTTGACAAAGTTATTGTGGGTGTAGCTGCCAGTCATCGCAAAAATCCCTTCTTTACGCTTGAAGAGCGTTTAGAAATTGCTGAAGAGGTTTTGGAGCATTACTCTAATGTAGAAATCAAATCGTTTGATGGTCTACTTAAGGACTTTGTTCGTCAAGAAGACGCGCGCGTTATTATTCGTGGCTTACGTGCAGTTTCAGACTTCGAATATGAGTTCCAAATGGCAGGTATGAACCGATACCAGCTTCCTGATGTCGAAACTTTATTTATGACACCTTCTGACCAATATCAGTTTATTTCAGGCACCTTTGTCCGTGAAATTGCCATCTTTGGTGGTGACGTAAGTAAGTTCGTCTTCCCTTCTGTTGAGCGTTGGCTAAATGAAAAAGTAGCCGCTCGCAAACAAAATGCAGCTAAATAAACTGCATTAACGTTACGCTAGCAATTCTACGCTGACATAATTACTTTTCATTTCAACGAAATGGTGTAGGTATGGCTTTAATTATTAATGATGAGTGTATTAACTGTGATGTCTGTGAACCACAGTGTCCTAACGATGCGATTTACATGGGTAAAGAAATTTATGAAATTGACCCTGAGAAATGCACCGAATGTGTAGGTCACCATGATGAACCTCAATGCATGGTGGTCTGCCCTGTTGACTGTATTGACCCTCATCCCGACTATCAAGAGTCGCCGGACGAACTTATGGCGAAATTCAGAAAACTCACGGCAGTTAAGGCATAAAGTATTCAGGCAATAGTCTGTGCAAGCTAATCAGCACATACACTAAGGGAGTTCATAACGAACTCCCTTTTTTATACCTTAAGCCTTTTTCTTAAGCTTTATCGCGTACACATTATAATCTCAGCAATAAGCCGCTAAGCCAATTTAAGCAATCAGTGTCTAGGGACAAAGTTAATTGATATGTAAGATAAAGTGTAAGCTAAACGGGACTTGCCTCATCCGGATGCAATTTCATTAAACGTACTGGACGATCGAAATACGTCGATAGCCAAGCATGAGCAAGATCGCCTTCAGTAACAGCTCTGACTGGCTTATTATCCGCTAAATAAACTTGCTCAAACGCCTCATCATCATCCTCTAACACGTCCATCGGAATATCAAGACGCAACATACCGGGTGCACGTAAAACCAAGTAAGAAAAACGCACTTCCGTACTGAGTTCACTTAAAGCAGGGATATCCTTATCTAAAGCATGACCACTCTCATCAACTAAGAACCAGCGTAAGTGATATTGCGGGTCTGCCGCTCGATCACAGGGAGCGCATTGGATAATAGCTTGCAACTTAGTTTCTGACATAACAACTCACTTCAATTTATAAATACAGATAGTGTTAAACATACGCTTACTCCTGCTTGATGGTACCAAGTTCAATACGTAAATTTTGTCTTGGCCCCTGAATCAGAAGCGGTAAAGTAACACGCTTAACTTGGAATACAATCCCGCCTTGCTGAACCTTAAGCGGTTGAAGACTTTGGAATAGTAGAGGCACCTCGGCTTTATCATCCTGCCAATTATAGTAACTTGGTGGGCTCTGCATAGTTAGCTTACCTATATCAGCAAGAACATCTAGCTGGGTAAAATTAATTTGCTGTTGCGCTACATCAGCCTTCAAGGAGATTTTCTCAAAAGGGGTTTGTTTCGTTAGGTCTACATTTAAAGCGCCCAAGGAACCATCTTGCAGGCCATAGTACATTAAAGGATCACGTAACAACTCGGCCACATTGATTCCATGAAATATCCCATTATCGGCCTGTATTTCAACTTGACCGTGAAGGTGCTTTAACAAGTCTGCTTCAACTAAACCATAGGAGCGCATCTCAAGATGCAAATCAACTAGACCCGTTAATAAGGCCTGCCCCTTAAGTTGTTTTAATAAGCTTTCTGCCTGCACCTGCGTAAAGCGCGCATCTGTACGCAAAGCACTGGTCGTTACCGCATATTCGCCATTAGCACTTAATTGACCACCAAACACATCCGCTTTTAAGGATTTAATTTGTACATCTTGTCGGTCGAATATTAAAGTGGCACCCACATTATTTAAGACAACATCATGATAATTTAATTCTTTAAAATTAAATGTTCCAACCCCACTTAAGCGCGCCAAAAGCTCTTGCTTAAAATTTAAATTAATATTTTCCAAGCCTTCTCGTGGTTCAGTGGCCTTGGTAATTTGCTCTTGAATAGCAGCTGGCTTATCGCTGTTTTTTGTATCGGCTAGACGCTTATCATTCTCCGTCTTACTGCTATCAGTCTTATCCACCGTAGAGTCGATTAAAGCTAAATCAGCAAAAAAATCATCTAAGCGGAATTTATCAGCTGAGACATCAAAGCTGATACGCGGTTTAAATATATTAGTGAAAATGCCGCTTATCGCTAGCTTGCCTTGTGAGTTTAAAAAACTTAGCTGAAAGTCTGAGCGATCTTGCAAAATATTAGTCTTTAACATTCCCGTCATCGGAAACGTTAATTTTTCCTGTGCAACATCCTGTAAATTCACTTCCCCTTGTATATAGGGCAATGTAACGGTTTGTTCAAACAGATTAAATTTACCTGCAGATTGCAAACTAATCTCTAATTTGTTGTTTTCATCAGGCTGATACAGCCCTGTCAGCTGTACTTGCTCAACATTTAAATCTTGTGCAACACCGCTAATATTACTCAAACTAAAACCAAGGTCAATCTTTTGCTCGGTACGTTGAATGGCAATCTTACCATTCAGAGGCTTACCGCCTGCTTGAGTTGGGGATACATTCAACTCAGGACTACGCAACTCGATATCAATCGCTTGAGCATCTTTACGTTGTATGCGACTATTTAAGGCAAAGTTCTGTAAACCCAGGCTTAAATCTGAGGCGTTATAACTCAACTGCGGTGCCGTCATATCAAGGCGTAGATTATCCGTCGAACTCTCCTCTAGACCTTTGCCTTGCACACTTAACTCAACCGATTTACCGAAAATTGCATAAGATAAGGTATCGAGGTTGAAGTCTCCCGACAAATTAGCTTTACTCAAATCTAGCTCTTGAATACGCCCAAGGAGGCTAGCACGCAGTTTTTGCGCTGAGTATTGCTGTTTTTCTGGGTTGAGTAAGAGTAAGCCACTCACATCTAGTGTTGCCGCTGCTTGTGGCTTCTCGCCGTTGACATCGGCTTGCATATGGAAATCGAAAGCTTGGCCAACAGTGATGCGACCTGTATCAATTTGCACATTATCTAATTGCACTTTATGTCCTAAAGCCAAATCCTCATAATTGATTTGCGCTTTTTGCAGCACCATACCGGCCACATCAACTTTAAAATCTGTCTTAGCCAACCACTCCAGTAATGAATCATTGACAGCTTGCGGATTATCAAGACTTATCACTTCCGGAAGTGTTTCTGCTTGATTTGCTGTGCTTAAATCTGTTGTTGAACTCGTCTGTTCTTGATGCGATAAAGATAATAAATCATCAAAATTGAGTAAGCCTTCATGATCACGAGTAATCGTCGCTTTAAGCCCTGTGATCGCCATATGGTCAACTAAGAAACGATTACTAATCAACGGCCAGATGGCCACAGCAAGACGCATATTATCCACATGGATAAACTGCTCATTCGAACCACGCTCGCTGAGACTCACATCGGATGCATTAAGACCAATGCGAGGAAATAAAGACAGTTTAATATCCCCATTAACCTGTAATTCTCGGTTATATTCAGACTTGACCATAGAGGCTAATTTATTTTTATAGACCGTTGTATCAAAGGTCAGAATAAAAATAGCAACCCCGATAAAGGCCGCGATTAAGAGTACAACACAGGCAATCAATATGCCTTTTAGCCACTTCTTCATGAATTAGTCTTCTAAGCCGTCAATCAATTATTGGGTTAGTTATTAAATGCCTTCATACTCATTTTTAAGACATCCATACCTGTCATCAATACAAAACTCAATTCCTTCAGTGCAGAATCACTCTCAGAACGAATGCGTCGTACAGCATCAGAATTAGCGGTTAGGGTTGACTCAAAGGCAAGGCTGCCCATCGCCATAGAGAAGGTATAGGTTACTGCACGCAATACAGTAGGATGATCTTCTGGTAAGTCAAAGTATTGGGCAAAAATTTGACTGATACGCACAATATTTGGAAAGGTGCCCCGCTGCATAAGCTCAAGACCAAAATTCGATGGCTCTATATATTCACGCACGAGAACTTTGGCGTACCAAGGAGTTTCAGAAAGCAAGAAAACACCGAATATATGTTCTAAATAAGTACGAACTCGCTCACGAGGGCTCATAATATCGCCAATTGTGTCCAACTTGAGTAATAGATTGTCAGTTAGCTGACGTTGAGCCTCAGCTAAGACCTCACGGTACAAGGCCGATTTACCACCAAAGTGGTAGTTTACGGAGGCTAAGTTAACATTTGCTCGTTGACAAATAGTTTTACTCGAACCTGCTGAGTAGCCCTGCTCGGCAAATACCTTACAGGCTTCTTCTAGCAAAGCCTCACGCGTTACCTCACCGTCAAAGCGTGCTTGACGTAAGGTAGTTATGGGCGCGGAACCAGTCTTCAGATCATCTTCTAAATCTGAACCAAGATTATTGCTATCAGCATCAAGAAGTGTGGGATCAATTTTTCTAATCATAATGCCTCCTTCACCCAGCTATAATTAACAAAAAGTAACGCCTATTTGATACTAGTTTACACGTTAAATAAGAAATTCAGCACATCACCATCTTTAACAATATATTCTTTACCTTCGGCGCGCATCTTACCTGCTTCTTTAGCACCTTGCTCACCCTTGAAAGTAATGTAATCGTCATAGCTAATGGTTTGAGCACGAATAAAACCACGCTCAAAGTCAGTATGAATCACACCAGCAGCTTTAGGCGCTGTATCACCAACACGAATAGTCCAAGCACGGACTTCTTTAACACCTGCGGTGAAGTAGGTCTGTAAACCAAGCAATTTATAACCCGCGCGAATAACACGATTTAAACCAGGCTCATCCATACCCATATCTTCAAGGAAGACTGTCTTATCTTCATCTTCCAAGTCAGCAATTTCTGCTTCAATGGCAGCGCATACAGCGACTACTGGTGAATGCTCAGATTCAGCATATTGACGCACGGCATCAAGATGAGGATTATTCTCAAAACCGTCTTCTTTGACATTCGCCACATACATCGCAGGCTTTGCGGTAATAAAACCAAAGTGACGAATCGCACTTAATTCATCCTCATCTAAATCTAATGAGCGAATCGGTCGTGCCTCATTCAGCACAGGTACAATTTTTTCTAGCACTGCGGTGAGTTTTTGTGCTTCTTTATCACCAGCACGAGCAACTTTTTGTGCGCGCAATAAGGCTTTTTCCGCTGAGGCTAAGTCAGCTAAAGCCAACTCAGTATTAATTACTTCAATATCGTTAATGGGATCGACACGGCCAGCCACATGAACCACGTTCTCATCTTCAAAGCAACGTACCACATGAACAACGGCATCCGTTTCACGAATATTCGCCAAGAATTGGTTACCTAGGCCTTCACCTTTGGAGGCACCAGCCACTAAACCAGCAATATCCACAAACTCAACTGTAGCTGGGAGTACTCGCTCTGGGTTTACAATCTTCGCTAATTCATCTAAACGCGTATCAGGCACTTCAACAATACCTACGTTAGGCTCAATCGTACAGAAAGGATAGTTTTCCGCTGCAATACCTGCCTTAGTTAAGGCATTAAATAAAGTAGATTTTCCAACGTTAGGCAGACCAACGATGCCACACTGCAGTGCCATAGTATTCCTTAAAATTCAAATAGCCCCTCCTAAACAAGAGGAGACAAACACTTATCAATAAAAATTCAAAATTTGCTGTAAACTCACTAAGCGTTCAGCACCTGCTCAGGCAACCACTGAGACAATAGAAGCATCAGTAGGATGGGGCCGCCATTAAAAAGTGCATGCATAAGCACAGCGCAAGCCATGCTATCTCTCATTCGCATCCAAGCCACGACAAGCCCAGTCACCCACTGTGGCAGAATCAACAAAGGAACTAACCATGTCAAATTATCGCCAAACTGATAATTCATGAGATGCATGGCCGCAAAGCTCAGAACGGAGACATGAAAAATCAAAGGGAACCACTGTCGATAATAGCGTCGCCACTTATAAGGCAAGGCATAGTCCTCACCCGTTTGTCGCCATAAATCAAATAAAAACAGTAAAAATGATAATAACACAACTAGAGCGACACTTAGGGTATTCGGCCCGTTATGCAGCACGTAAATCATCACTGGAACCACTAGCAAAATCAACTTTGGACGGCGCAGACCATAACGGAACAGTAGCTCTTCCACTATAGGGGCCCAAAAAGTCGCCAGTAAAAACAAATAGGGTATATCTAAACTAATTTGGTGCTTGGCACCCAAGGACTCTGCCACGCCAATCGCAATAGGCGCGAGAAAACCAATATTCAATAGCCAAAGAAAAAAGGCCCATTTTAAAAGTAGCTTAAAAGGTGTATGAACTTTTAGGTCACTCCACCAACCATCACCCCGACGTCCATTCGCAATCCGTGGACCAAAGCTTGGTCGCTTGACAAAGGCCCAAAATGCTTTTAAATCATTTTTAAAGGTGAGTTGAGATGACACTAAATAGTCCTTTTAGCTTTTAGCTGCAAGTTCACGTGAAGCTAAATTATAATCGCCTTTTAAAAGAGCTTGGACACTTTTGCTCGCGCGCGCTAAGCTATCTTCAATCAAAGGCATATCTTCTTTACGTGGCATATGTAATACATAATCAGCAACTTGTTGCGTTAGGCCCATAGTACGCGGATGTCCGATCCCGATGCGCATACGTAGAAAATCTGGACTGCCCATCTGCGCTTGAATATCTCTTAAACCATTATGCCCAGCATGGCCACCACCCTTCTTGAGCTTGACCTGACCCGGCAAGAGATCTAATTCATCGTGTAGAACTAAGATTTCATCCACTGGTATTTTATAAAATTGGGCGAGAGCGCGCACAGCTTGACCTGAGCGATTCATATAGGTCATCGGTTTTAAGAAATAAAGATTGCCATCAATCGTCTTGGTTTTCGCCACTTGACCTGAAAAGCCAGCTTCCACTGTAAAACTGGTGTGATACATATCAGCCAACTGATCTAGCAACCAAAATCCTACATTATGGCGTGTGGCCTCATATTGTGGCCCTGGGTTTCCAAGTCCCACAATAAGTCGAATAGTTTGATTCACAACTCTTAACCTTTACTTTACAAACAAAATCCCCCGTAAGCTTAACGCAGAACGGGGGATTTTGGAATGACTTAAGTGCAAAACCATCTGAAAACACTAAGGTAGAGTACCCGAGCATATAGGTGGTCTTGGCATTAAAGCTTATTCAGCAGCGGCTTCGCCCTCAGCTTCGCCTTCGTCAGAAGCTACTTTAGCACCGCGTGGAGCGATAGCAGAAGCTAATACTTCGTCTTCAGGCGCTACAAACGTAACACCTGCAGGTGCAACGATTGAACCTAAGTGAACCACTTGACCAGACTCAACCTCAGCTAAGTCAACAACGATCTCAACTGGCAAGTCTTTCGGCAAGCAAGTGATTTCGATTTCGTTCAACACACGAGAAATGTTCTCACTGTGCAATTTAACTGCTGGAGATAATTCTTCGTTGATGAAGGTTAATGGTACTTTAGTGGTGATCGCTTGACCCGCTTGAATGCGTTGGAAGTCAACGTGAAGCACTTGTTGTTTGTATGGGTGCCATTGAACAGCACGTAATAATACGCGCTCAACTTTACCGTCTAAGTTCATCTCTAGTACTGAAGCGTGGAATTCGCTCTTACGTACAGCGTGGTAAATTTGGTTGTGGTCAAGTTCGATGCTAACAGCTTCACCTTTGCCACCGTAAACGATGCCAGGTACGCTACCAGCACGACGCAGGCGGCGGCTCGCACTCGAACCCTGAACGTCACGCGATTTTGCGTTAAATTTCATGGAATACTCCGAATATAAAAACGTATAAAACTACATAAAAAAGTTTACGCCCTAAGACGTAAACCGTGATTCAGTTGATGCCGCGACCAGCATCAACCAGAATTTATTATTCCGCAAACATTGAGCTCACAGACTCTGATTGCGAAATACGTAAAATGGTCTCACCCAAGAGAGCCGCTGAAGACAATTGGCGGATCTTAGGACAGGCAGCTGCTGCTTCAGTAAGAGGAATGGTATCAGTAACCACCAACTCATCAATCTCTGAAGAGCCAATGCGCTCAATAGCACTACCAGATAGAACAGCGTGCGTACAGTAAGCATAAACTGCTTTCGCACCACGCTCTTTAAGAGCTGAAGCTGCTTTGGTTAGGGTACCAGCCGTATCCACCATATCATCCATGATAATACAGGTACGGCCATCAACCTCACCAATGATATTCATCACTTCAGACACATTGGCACGTGGACGACGCTTGTCAATAATCGCTAGGTCAGCTTCAAGCTGTTTAGCCAAAGCACGAGCGCGTACAACACCACCGATGTCTGGAGATACAACCACGAGGTCTTTAAATTGGCGACGATCGATATCGGCCAATAGCACAGGACCCGCATAAATATTATCTACAGGAATATCAAAGAAACCCTGGATCTGGTCAGCGTGTAAGTCCATGGTTAGAACTCGGTCAACACCTACAGACTGCAACATATTGGCTACTACTTTAGCTGTAATCGCTACACGTGCTGAACGTGGACGACGAGCTTGGTGCGCATAACCAAAGTATGGAATCGCTGCGGTAAGAGTACCTGCAGATGCACGACGCAAGGCATCTACCAAGGTCAGGATTTCCATCAAGTTGTCATTGGTTGGTGCACATGTTGGTTGCAATACGAAGACATCGCGACCGCGAACATTCTCTAAAATCTCAACCATTACCTCACCATCAGAGAAACGACCTACAGTCATTTTTCCTAGTGACATATCTAAGTGATTGACGACATCAACAGCAAGCCTAGGATTAGCAGTGCCGGTAAAAATCATGAAGTTTTTTGTGGTCATGATAGTGCGGAGGGAGATAAGTAATAAGAAAAAAACCGTTTAGCAATACAGCCAAATCTGGTGTCGCATAAACGGTCTCATATAATTCGTGTTGGCTGGGGCGGAAGGATTCGAACCTTCGCATGCTGGAATCAAAATCCAGTGCCTTAACCAGCTTGGCGACGCCCCAACACTTGTCTTATTGGCTTGGCTTATTTAAATATGCCCTGCCTGACAAGAATTAAATTATACCCAAACTTTTATGATTTTGAAAAGGGCTTGTTGCAAAAAGCCATCAAGATTAGCCTTAGTGTTGTATTATTGTCACATTCTTGCCTTAATTAAGGCCTTAATCGGATGTTGTTTGACACTACTACATGCTTGCACATGCTTAATCATTAGATTATTGCTTGAACTCTTCTGCCATATCATCGCCCAATCACGAATCTGCGTCGCTACGGCTTGCGCCTGCTCTGGTGTCGCTAAGGGTAAGAAAAAACAAGAACCAGAACCCGTCATACGTACAGGCCACCCCTGTTGGTGCAAAGCATCCACTAAGGACTTAAGCGAAGGATAGAGCGCTAAGGCCACCGCTTCTAAATCATTCTGACCGTAATAAAGCGAGTTGCTCTTACACACTACTGTACGCTCACCCACCTGTGCGCACTCACCCTCTTCAGCCACCTGCTCTACATTCACGCAAAGCTTATCTGTTTCTACGTCTTCTAAGTAAGTTTGGACGTTATGCAAACCCTGAACTACAGAGGCATAGTCCTGTACTGGTGTATCACGCTTAAGCTGCGGCGCCTTAAAAATAACAGGCGTGGGAATTTCCAGATCCGGCTGAATTAAGACATAGGCTTGAGGTTTTAATTCAATCGCTTGCAATTGCTCACCAATGCCTTGGGCAAAAGCATCTTGACCAAAAATGAACACCGGAACATCTGCACCTAACTGCACGCCTAGGGCAGCTAACTCGCTATCATCTAGACCAGTACCCCATAAGTAATTCAAGGCCATTAGGGTCGTTGCCGCATCGCTTGATCCCCCACCTAGACCTGCTCCACTGGGCAAATGCTTATCGACATGGATAGTAGCACCAAAGCTGGTACCCGTATGCTTCTGTAATAAACGGGCAGCTCGCACAACCAAGTCATCCTCGGCTGCGACACCCACTATATTACTTAAGCGCTGAATCTGACCATCTTGGCGACGCTCAAAGATAAGTTCGTCCTGCCAATCGACTAAGGTAAAGGCAGTCTGCAATAAATGATAGCCATCGGCACGCTGCCCCACAACATGTAAAAACAGATTGAGTTTAGCCAGAGCGGGTACTCGTAGGCTAGCTTCAGTAGGATTCATGCTGCACATTCAGATTAGTCAATACTAATACGGACACTGATGCGTTGATTTGACTCTTGACGCACTAAAGCCAAGCGTCGTGGCCCAAAAGCATCGTACTCACTAGCCGTCACTCGCCAACCTGCTTGTTGAAAACGTGTGAGGCGCTGCTGCTCATCATACTCAGGCTGCTCCAGTGAATAATTAGGCATGGCACGCCCATGAATCCAATATTGCAAGCCACTCACGGGAATAGGACTGCCAAGAACCTGAGCGACTAGGGCATCAGGGTTACTCGCCTCAAGATACTCTCCGTTAGAGCGCGTCATACTAGCATAGCCTGGCATAACCTCTACACGCGCCAACACCTGTCCCAATGGGCTACTGAGGTCTAAGGTCACTCGCTCACGTTGCGAAAGCCAACGAAAATTCCCTTGTACCGAGTCAGTATTACGATCTATCGCACGGTCAAAGACCAAGAGAGCAAAGCGACCATCACGTAATAACTGCTGTTCTTGACTTAAGTTTGGGTCAGGTTCAATCAAGGGTTTGGGCGTAGTACATGCCGCTAAGCCGGCTACCAAAGCCAAAATCGCAGCTTTCGTGAAACGCTTTACTATCATGGTTTAATTCCTAAATCTAAGCGTCGAATCGTCTGACGCAATACATTATTCTCTTTATCGTGTTCTTGAGCTTTAAGCAAAATTGTTTTAGCTCTTTCTTTATCGCCCATAGCGACATAAAGGTCTGCCAAGTGTGCGGCAATTTCAACTTGCTCATCAATTTCGTAAGCTAACTCAAGGTACTCCAGTGCTAACGAATAATTACCTAAACGAAATTGCAACCAACCCATACTATCTAAGATATACGGGCTTTGCGGATCAAAAACCAAGGCACGCTCCAGTAAGCTTTGCGCCTCAGTCAGATTGTAATTATTGTCGGCAAACACATAACCTAAGGCATTATAGGCATGCGCATCACTTGGCTGCGCAGCAATCACTTGGCGTAAGTATTTTTCTGTCAACTCTAATTGCCCGCGCATTTCATAGAGCATGGCTAAGCTATATTTAATTGAATTATCATCGGGTAATTCTTTTAAGGCACGATCTAAGTACGCAATCGCCTGATCCGTCCGACCAGAAGTCTGCAACAGATCGCCACCCACTAAATACACCATCGATTTTTCTTCTTTATTTTCTGTGGTGATTGAAGATAATTTATCTAAGGCTTTGGTGATTTGTCCTGATCGTGCAAATAACTTGGCTTTCTCTAACTCAACCTCAAGCGTCGTGTCGACAGGTTTGATTTTTTCCAATTGCGCCAGTGCTTGACTATATTTTTTCTCTTCTGAATACACTAAAGCCAAGGCCATACGCGCCATCACTTCCATCTCTATCGAGTTCGTACTTTCATTGTGAGTGGTTTGTTGGCGCTGAGTTTGGATATCAATAAACTGCACTAATAATTGGCGTGCCTGAGTATATTGCTTCGCATCTTTATGCAATAAGGCTTCAAAATAAAGCAACTCAAAATCCTCAGGATTCACTTGGCGCATATGCTTGAGTTCTTCGGTTGCCTCTTGATATTCCTTATCCCTGGCAAGCTCTTGAATATAGGCCAGATAGAGTTCTCTGGACTCAGGATACTTATGTAAAAAGGCCTTAACTGAGTTCAAAGCTTGAGCGCGACGAGGCCCCTGAGCTAAGAATAAAATTCTCCCTGCAGCCGGTACCATACTTGGATCAAGGTCTAAAGCTTTAAACGCTTCATCCCATGCTTCATCGGCATAGTTAACGCGTATCGCAAAATTCGACTTAATCATATGCAAGGCGGCAGAATCAAGCAAAAGACCATGAGTTGCGCGGTCTAAGATATCCTTCGCTGCTTGACGGTCTTCTAGTTCCTCAAGCAGGGTCGCCATCTCATATAAGGCGACCTCTTGATCATGACCCTCATTAGCCGTGACAATATCGACACGTAAGAAATCAGCCAACTCCTGGGTTTTATTATTATCACCAAGCAATAAGTACAATAAGGTTTTCGCTTCCTTACTCTGATCTAATTGCACCCAATACCGAGCCGCTTCAAGTGCTAATTCAGGCTTATCAAGGGCAAGATTTAATTTGGTGGCACGCTCCGCAATAAAGGGCGTATTTTTGATTTCTTTTAAAAAGTTTAAAGACTCACGGGCGGCAAATTCATAATTACCGTCCTGAATTGCTACTTCAATTGCAAGCACCTGATAAATCTCATCGGCTTGTAGCGACGCTGATAAGTCGACAGGCAAGATTTCATCCGCCACTTTATATTCCAAGAACGGACGAAGGTGACGTAAACCAGGGAGATCGATGGATTGAGCAAGTGCCGTTTGACCAAAAATCGATACGATTGAACAAAAGACTAGCGATCTGAGTACTTTCACAAAGCGTAGAACACCACTAAAAATTTATGACAGAGTTTATATTAACATTGCTGCCGAAATTTTCCGCGTTCTAAGGGTAAAATCTCAGCAGAATCATCTTAACATCTCTTCAAAGCAACGTTTTTACTGAATATGCCTGAATTACCTGAAGTTGAAACCACCCGCCGTGGCTTAGCGCCTTTTGTTGAAGGGGCGAACTTAAAAGCTTTCCGGATTTATTTTCCAACTCTTCGTTGGCCTGTCCCCGCTTTTTTACCAGAAACACTTAAGGATCAACAAGTCCTACGCATTACACGTCGAGGCAAGTATCTACTCATGCATTTTGCTCACGGTTGCCTATTAATTCACCTAGGCATGTCTGGCTCCATTCGACGCGTGCGTGAAGGTGAGTTTCTACTTAAGCACGATCATATTGAATGGGTGTTTACCGACGCGTGTTTTCGCTTGAATGATCCAAGGCGCTTTGGTGCGATCTTATGGCATGAAGGTGAGGATGTTCTCTCACACCCTCTCTTGCAAAGCTTAGGGATTGAACCTTTTGACCCTGAATTTACGGTAGATTATCTCTATCAAGGCTTACGCCAAAAAACTCAGAATATTAAGGCAAGCTTACTCAGTGGGGCTATTGTGGTGGGGGTTGGCAATATTTATTGCAGTGAGAGTCTTTTCAAAGCAGGCATCAATCCTAAAGTCGCATCGAATAAGATCTCTCGTCAACGCGTAGCACGCCTACATCAAGCAATTCTTGATACCTTAAACAAGGCCTTAGAGAGTGGTGGCAGTACCTTGAAAGACTTCCACCATACTGATGGACAGCCAGGCTCTTATTTTGATTTACATGCGCAAGTCTATGACCGCTTAGACCAAGCCTGCCATGTCTGCGCAACACCGATTAAGAAAATTATCCAAGGGCAGCGCGCCACGTATTATTGTCCGCGCTGCCAAAGCCGTTAAAGGAATTAAGGGGCTAAGCACCTAATGCGCCAAGCCCCCATAGAAAACAACAAATCTTATGCTGAATACTGGTACTTAATACAACTCTACGCTATTAATCACTTTACCGGGATTAAGCAAAGCATTCGGATCAAGAGCACGCTTAATCTTACGCATAAGGGCTAATTCCACCTCACCTTTATAATCAGGTAAGAGATCCTTTTTCAGTTGGCCAACGCCGTGCTCAGCTGAGATAGATCCTTGGAAGGCATGAACGCTGTCATAAACGACTTTATACACGTCCTTTTGCATGTTTAAGAAGCCCTCTTCCTGACCTTCAGGAGCACCCACGTTGTAATGCAGATTGCCATCGCCCAAATGCCCGAACACAATATGGCGCACGCCTGGGAAATTTTGCTGCAATAATTCATTGGTCTTTTCAACAAATTGAGCGGTGAGGGAAACCGGCACAGAAATATCATTCTTAATGCCCTTACCTGCCTCAGCCTCGGCCAAAGGAATACTTTCACGAATATGCCAGAGGTCTTGGCTTTGCTGTACTGACTCAGCAATCACTGCATCGACAATTTCATCTGCTTCAAACGCACGTCCCACAACATCCTCAAAGCGATTGCGGGCATGCTCTGCACTCTCGCTATCAGACACTTCAATCAAGACATACCAAGGTGCTGAAGCTGGCTCGAAAGGTAATTTAATTTGTGGGAAATTATCCGCCACAATCTGCATACAGTAATCTGATATCACTTCAAAACCAGTTAAGGCCGAGCCAAAATCACGACGTGCACGAGTCAAGACCTTAACCGCATTCTCCAAACCCGTTAAGACTAATAAAGCAGTCGTCTGCGCAACCGGTTGTGGGTAAAGCTTTAAGGTTGCTGCCGTAATGATACCTAGGGTGCCTTCACTGCCAACAAAGAGATTGCGTAGATCATAGCCCGTATTGTCTTTACGTAAGCCGCGCAAACCATCCCAAATATCCCCATCAACCGTGACCACTTGCAAGCCCAGCGTGAGATCACGGGCATTACCATAGCGCAAGACTTGTGTACCGCCAGCATTTGTAGCTAAGTTACCACCAATTGTGCAACTCCCCTCAGCCGCTAAACTTAAGGGGAATAGACGATCCACCTTAGCGGCAGCTTCTTGTACAGCTTGTAAGATACATCCTGCTTGCACCGTAATCGTATCGTTATCGGTATCGATATCCAGCACTTTGTTAAGACGCGTGGTTAAGATCACCACCGCATCACCCTTATTACTTGGCGTTGCGCCACCCACTAAGCCAGTATTGCCACCTTGGGTCACCATCGGAGTCTCGTAATACAGGCATGTCTTCACAACATCAGCGACTTCTTCCACCGAGCCTGGACGCACAACGGCCATAGCCTTACCGGTATAGCGTCCACGCCAGTCGGTCAAATAAGGTTTGGCATCATCACCAGTAAGAATGTGGTCTGCTCCCACAACGTCTTGCAGATCGGCTAATAAAGTCATATCGATTACCTAAAGTTCTCTGTCTCATGTAAGTTTTCGTCAAGCGACGAAATGTAAAAAACATTCTAACCAAAAAAACTGATAATGTTTAGGTATTATTCGCGTTTTTACATGTTTTAAGGATTTTTTATGCTCGTTTTACCGCAAAGTGTCTATAAAGCCTATGATATTCGTGGCACTGTACCGGAGCAAATTAATGGCGACTTCGCCTTTTTACTCGGTCGCGCTTTGGGTCAACGCGCACTCCAACTTAAGCATAGCAAAATCGTTATCGGCTTTGATGGCCGTCATAGCAGCCCTGTTTTAGCACAGCAATTAAGTGCTGGTATCCGAGATCAAGGCGTGCATGTGATTAATTTAGGTATGGTACCTACACCTTTGGTGTACTTTTACACTTACCACTTTTCGCTCGGCGCAGCAGTGGCAATTACGGGTAGTCATAATCCACCTGATTACAATGGCTTTAAAATGATGCTTGATGGTCAAGCACTTTATGGCCAACAAGTAAGCTCCTTATATGAAGAGATGTTAGCACTTGAAGAGCAGGACATGCTCAATGGCACTGGTCGCGAGCAAAGCATCAACATCATTCCTGGTTATATACAACGTATTACCCAAGATGTAAAACTTAAGCGCCCAATGAAAATTGCCATTGACTGCGGTAGCGGTGTAGGCGCTGTCGTTGCGACTAAGCTGTTTCAACATCTCGGCTGCATAGTGGATGAGTTATATTGCCAAGTCGACCCTGAATTCCCTCACCATCACCCCGACCCAGCAGATCCAAATAATCTGCAAGACTTAATTCAGCATGTACAAACCAGTGACTGTGAAATCGGACTCGCTTTTGATGGTGATGCCGATCGTTTAGGCGTGGTGACAAAATCAGGGCAGATTATTTGGCCAGATCGTCAACTAATTTTATTCAGCCAAGATGTACTATCACGTGAACCTGGCGCAACCATCGTCTATGACGTCAAATGTAGCCGTCATGTCGGTGAGCAGATTAGCGCGGCTGGAGGCCATGCCTTAATGTGGCAGACAGGGCACTCACTGATTAAGCATAAGATGAAACTAGAAGGCGCGGCTTTAGGCGGTGAAATGAGCGGCCATATCTTCTTTCAAGAGCGCTGGTATGGCTTTGACGATGGCTTGTATACGGGAGCTCGTCTTTTAGAAATCTTATCGCGCTATCAAGACCCTAGTGCAGTCTTAGAGGCGTTACCGCAAGATATCTCTACTCCAGAATTAAAGATTCAGATGCAAGAAGGGCAACCCCATACCTTAATCAAACGGCTTCAAGAACAGGCCGAGCTCCCTAAAGCTAAGCAACTTATCAAAATTGATGGGATTCGTGCTGAGTACGATTATGGTTTTGGTCTTGCCAGAGCATCTAACACCACCCCTGTCATTGTGCTGCGCTTTGAAGCCAAAGATGCTGCGAGCTTAGTCCTTATCCAAGACGATTTTCGTGCCTTATTTGCTCAATTCGCCCCTGAAGTAGAATTACCGTTTTAGGACGACTTACCTAGTGACTTACGTAGTAGTTCTTGATACAAACTTAAATGCTGTGCCACGATGATGGGTAAGGCAAACTCTTGCTCAGCAAGGGTACGTCCGGCCTCTCCCATCGCTTGACGCTTGGCTTTATCCTGGGCTAAAGCTTGCACAGCTGCACTCAGCGCTTGAGCATCTTTGACGGGTACTAACTCACCGCTGATATGAGGAATAATCGTATCGCGGCAACCTGGCACATCGCTGGTGACGATAGGCCTAGCGCTAGCCGCCGCCTCAAGTAAAGACTTAGGAATACCCTCTCGATAGGAGGGCAAGACAATAATATGCGACTGAGCATAAAGATGAGCAATATCGCGTCGTTCACCAAGAACCTTAAGATACGCAGCAATTTGTTCAAGTTCAGCTTCATTTAAGGACGCAGGGTTACCAGGGTCCATACTACCCGCTAATTGCCAGATGGTGGTGTGATCGCCTGCCGCATGTGCTAGGCGTGCCGCCTCGGCATATTCCATCACCCCCTTATCTTTGAGTAAGCGTGCAGCCATGGTTACGACCACAGGCTCCATCGGTTCTGGAGTTGCGGCAAATTCTTGCATATCGACCCCAGAGCCCTTAATCACGACAGCCTGATTGTCTCGTAAAGCACCTATCGTTTGCAGCACTGACTTATCATCTTGATTTTGCACAATCACTTTACTGTTCGGATGGGCTAATGCCAGTTTATAAAGATTTATTGCTGCCGTTTTAAGTACATCAAGACCCTTGCGTTGTCGGGTAAAAATAAAGCCTAAACCTGAAATCGCATAGACCACGGCTTTTACCTTAGCTAAACGAGCAGCAATGCCACCATACAGCACAGGTTTAATCGTCACTAAATGCACTAAGTCCGCTTGCTCTTGACGAAATAAGCGGTAGAGAAAGAGAATAGTCTTTAACTCTTGCCAAGGATTGGTACCACTGCGCGACATAGGAAGAACATGGTGTTTCAAACCTGCTGCCAATATTGTTTGTACAGCCTCTCCATCCATGGTCACAATATGTACATCATGCCCCGCTTCCTGAGCTGCCAAAGCAATCGGTAAGCGATGGGATAAGAAGAAGGCAGGATTATTCACCACCATGAGAATTTTCGACATCGCTTATTTCCTTGATTGTTCTAACATGCTACGCCAAGCCTGCTCGTAGCGTTGGACCATCGTATCTAAACTAAAGTGTTCCAAAACGAACTGACGCATCTCTTGCTGATAGCGAGCTTTGTCTGACATCGATAGACCTTGTATAAAACTGAGTGCCTGTTCCATCTTTGCGGCTAAGTCACTAGGCTGACTCGGTTTGGCTACCCAACCAAACTCACCCACCATTAAAGCGGCATCACCCACATCGGTAACCACACACGGTGTTCCACAGGCCATTGCCTCAGCAACAACATTCGGAAAGCCTTCAGCAATACTCGATAGAACATGGATATTTAGAGCCGACATAATTGCGGGCACGTCTTGACGCATACCGAGCAATAGAACATCAGGCTGAGACTTACTATGCTCAAGCCCGGCTCGCGCTTCAAATCCACCGGACACATCAGACGCATCAGATGCATCAGGCATATCAGCCTCACCTACCGCCACTAAACCAAGCTCCTGTAGCAAGCTCATCAGCTCTGTATTAATTGCCTCTAAGCCCTTACCGATAAGCACTAAGCGTGCATCTGGGTAGTTTTGCTTTAAGGCTTTAAATGCACGCAATAAACTCGCATGGTCTTTTAAGGAATTCCAGCGCGCGACAAAACCAAAAACTGGCGTATCCGCTTGCACGCCCCAAGTCTGGCGTAAAATTTTAGCAGCAGCCGTATCCTCTTGCCATCGTGACAAATCATAACCATTTTGAATCACTTGCATGCGAGATTTATCGTATTGCCATTGTTGATGTAGATAGGCGGCTTGTTCACCGCAGGCAATAATTTTCTGTGGGATTAGACGACTCATCAGCCCGCTTAAGCGAGCAAAATAATAGGCACTACGCGAACTTTGTTTAAGTTGATAGCCTGAGTTACGAATGCCCCAAGCTATATGTTTTAACCCCGCCAAGCGTGCCGCTAAACCGGCAATAAAATCGGCATGATACATCCAGGTCTGCACCACATCAGGCCTTAACTCACGGATTTTTTTAATCAAGCGCCAGAAATCACTTGGCGTGAGTCGCCCTGCTTGCATTCCTAAGCAATGAAGCTCAACCCCCGTTTGTCTGATGGCCTCACCATAGACCCCTTCGTCAGCAAAAGATAAAACAATATTTTGTTCTTGCGAATGAGAAACTAAGCGCGTCAAGACACTCTCGGCGCCGCCTTGGCCGAGACCACTAATAATATGCAGTACACGAATTTTATCTCTCATCATTCTTTATCTTTTCTCTCGTTTGCCTCGGCCGCATTACATAGCAAATCTGTTGACTACAGCCTGCGCCCAAGAACACGGGTAAATAAGGCATCCCACTGATTTAAGACCTGTTCTTGACCATAATGCTCGAACACATGCGCTTGACCACGCAAGGCTAAGTCATGACGATAATCTGCATCTTGCATTAAACGCAATAAGGCCGCTTCGTATTGCTTATCATTGCCTAAGGGGACAAGATCGGCATAACGCCCCTCTTCACTAATCTCAGCTGGTCCACTAGGACAATCAAAAGCTACTACTGGCAAACCTACCGCCATCGCCTCGACCATCGCATTTGGAAAGCCTTCAAGGCGTGTGGTCATGGCAAATATTTCTGATTCACGCATTTCCTCCCATGGACTCGTCGTTTTACCTTCAAGGAATACGGTCGCCGATTTATTTAAGCTTTGAATCAATTGCTGTAATTTCTCTCGCTCAGGACCATCACCATAGATATGCAAGGTCCAACCAGGTGCCTGCTTACTTGCTTGGCCAAACACATGAATTAGGAGATCAAATTGCTTGCTACTCACTAAGCGTCCCATGGCCATCACACGTTGTGCTGCCGCTTGCTTAGGTGCCACACGAGTTAATTCCTTGGGCAAGGGATTCGGCATCACGACCAAAAATTTTAGAGGAGGCATCGTCGCGGCAAATTCGTCAGCCGCCTCTTGAGTTTGTAGCATGACGACATCCGCTCGCGGATACAGCCAACGGCGTAAATTCTTTAATCCTGAACTTATTTTCTGATGTAGGGGATGCGAACGCTCAGAGACAATCAAGGGGATACCCAGACCCGCGCTCGCCATCAAACTCATAACGTTCACATTGGTTAAGAACGAAACCATAATGTCTGCTTTCTGACTTTTCATCAGACGACGTAAGTAATACGGCTTCATCACTTTTTTAAGCAATGTATTTTGTGGCATTAATTGGCTTAGCCAGATGACTTGCACGGCTGGATCTAAGGGATAAAAAGATTCCCCACAACCTTGATTATAGGTCGGCACTAAAACCACCTCATAGCCACGCGCTACCCATGCATTCGCCAAACTGACACCTACACGCTCAGCTCCACCCGCATTTAAGGAGCTTAACAATAACATTATTTTCATCTTTTTATTCATGCTTCTCGTCAGCCCATTTATACACGGATCTGATAGTTCTCTATCCACGCTTGCATCATTAAAATACCCCATAGATGCCCACTCCAATCCGCTGCACCCTGCTGATGTTGCTGCCAAATTGTGCTTACCGTACGCGCATCAAATAAGCCTTGTTGCTGCAGACGCTTGTGCGCCAAGAGATCAGCTGCCCACTCCTTCATAGGACCACGCAACCATTTACCCAAGGGCACTGAAAAGCCCTTTTTCGGACGATCTAATAAGTCTGTTGGGACATAACGATACAGTAATTGCTTCATCAACCACTTGGATTGACCATCACGTTGCTTATAACGCGGATGAATATCCCAGACAAATTCAAATACTCGATGATCTAATAAGGGCACGCGAGTCTCTAGAGAATGGAACATGGCTGCTCTATCCACTTTTACCAAGATATCATCAGGCAAGTAAGATAAAGTATCTAAGATCTGCATCGTCTCTTGCAAATTACGCAAGGGCTTACCATCAAAACAACTACTTAGACGCTCAGCCTGTAACACCACGCGTTCAGGCTGCTTCCAATACGATACGAAGGGATGGTAGAACTCAACAGTATTGCGCGCTTGCAAGACTAAAGACAGCTGCTGCCACTTTTCCTGTTTTTGTCCAAGCGGCCAATACTCGGCCATTGTGTATGCCAGTTTTGAGCCTATAGAGCACATCAATTGCGGGGTTTTTTGGCGTTTATCCCACCATGCTTGAGCACGGGCATAACGCTTATAACCACCAAACAACTCATCACCCGCATCACCTGATAAGGCGACCTTCACGTGTTGAGAAGTTAAGCCCATCATTAATAACACAGGCAATTGAGAAGAATCTGCAAAAGGCTCGCTATACACTTGAGGCAAATCTTGGAAGATGTTTAAGGCATCATTACCACTCATATACAGCTCAGTATGGTCGGTCTCTAGATGCTGCGCCACTGCTT
Organism: uncultured Pelistega sp.; assembly: GCA_964346715.1. GTDB lineage: Bacteria > Pseudomonadota > Gammaproteobacteria > Burkholderiales > Burkholderiaceae_B > Taylorella. Next base: position 68,065 of record CAYFVY010000001.1, read on the forward strand.
TGGCATAAGGTGCCTCATTGTATTCAGACACATCGAAACCAATAGCAAATGTCTTGACCGCTTGATTACTTTGCTTTTGCATCATTGCTGCAATTAGGGAAGAGTCCGTACCACCCGATAAGAAAGCGCCTAATTCAACATCCGCTAACATCTGTCCTTTGACTGCTTCAGATAGGATCGCTTCAAAGGCATCAATGGCTTTATTATCATCGCTAAACACACGATCGGTCGTGCGCTTGGCAACTTCATAGGCTGACCAATAAGCTTGCGGAGTTGGCATCTCATGCTGAGCAAACAGATGCTCTGCACTTAGTTTAAGATACGATGCCGCAGGTAATTTATAAACTTGCTCAAAAATTGTATGTGGTGCAGGGATATAGTTATGTCGCATCAGCAGTGCAACAGCACCACGATTAATCTGCTTATTAAATTCGGCAATCGGCATTAAGGCTTTAAGCTCTGAAGCAAACATCATCCCTTGCGCTTGTTGTGTATAGTAGAGCGGCTTTTCCCCAAAACGATCACGCGCCAAGATAAGGCTCTGCTCTTCTTGATCCCATAAGGCAATGGCAAACATACCAACTGCTTGACGCAAGGTTTGCTCCACACCCCATGCGACAAAACACGCTAATAAGGTTTCTGTGTCTGAATGCCCACGCCACTGCGGTGCATGAGCACCTAAGGCCTCGCGTAGCTCAAAGTGGTTATAAATTTCGCCATTAAACACAAGCACATAACGCTGATCTACGCTGTGCATAGGTTGATGCCCATGCTCAGAGAGGTCTTGAATCGCTAGGCGCACATGGGCTAAACCCACTGTCTGCTCAGTATTCAGCCAAACTCCACGGCTATCTGGACCACGTTGCTTAATACGCTCGCAAGCCTGCTCTAGCGTATCTTGTTTATGCTTAAACTGACCGATTAAGCCAATAATTCCACACATAATCAGTCCTACTTAATACTGACAAGTTGCTCAAATAATCGATCCCACTGCAGGTAGATGCTGCGTGTTGAAAAGCGTTCACGCACCTGCTTTGCTTCTTGTCCTAATTGTGCACGATACTCTGGATCTAGCATCAAGTCACGCAAAGTCTGGGCTAGCGCGTCCACATCTTGATCGGGACGCACAAGTACCCCATCGATACCATCACGAATAATTTCTCGAGGTCCACTATCACAATCAAATGAAACCGCTGGTAAGCCATACGACATCGCCTCTTGTAGGCTGTTTGAAAGCCCCTCAAAACGCGAACTCAACACAAATAAGTCGGAAGTTAAATACCATTGACTCAAATTACCGACACGACCAGGCAATAGAATACGCTCTTGCATATTCGCCTCCCGCACCTGCTGCATTAAAGCCTCACGCTCAGCGCCTTCGCCAAGTATCAGTAATTGCCAACTCGGCACCTCACTCGCAATTTTAGTAAAAGCTTGAATTAATTTATCAAAACCTTTTTCCTCATGCAAACGCCCTACGGCTAAGAGCCAATGTGTATTCGTCGGTTTATAACAAATCACCGTAGGCTCAGCATCATGCATTGGCCAATGGACAGCATTGGCAATCACAGTTGGCTTACAGCCCGTTACATGGTCGCATAGCCACTGTGAAGATAATTGGGTTAAGGCAATCACCGCATCAGCACGTGGATAGGCAAAGCGACGTAAGCGTTTCCATAAGGAGGAAATTTTTTGTGAGGGTGGATGCGCGTGTTCCGTCGCAATCACTCGTACCGGCAAACCTTGTGCCGCTAGAACGCTGTATACCGACGAGGCCGTCATTACCCCTAAACAAATATCAGGACGATAACGACGCATTAATTGGCGAATAGCAAAGATTTTGCGCAAGTGCCCAATAGCACCTGAGACTTTTTCCAAATGTCCAACACTAATACGTTTAATCCGTTGATCGAATTGATAAACATCACTCTCTGGATCTGATAAAGTCACTAAAATAACTTCATGACCTAAAAAAGCCCAATGAGAAGCAAGGTCCACTGTCACTCGTTCAGCACCACCACCACGTAGTGAAGGAATGACAATTAAAATGCTTAACTGAGTCGCTTGTTCCATAGCATCAACTCTTGGGTAAGCGCCATGCTACAAAGAAGTAGCAGACAAAGGATAATAAATACATCGCACCAGTCGCCAGCATAATCCCGTTAACTCCATAACTTGGCGCTAATAAATAGTTCATCAGAGCCTTAATTAAGAAGTTCGCCACAGCGATACTCGCCATGATTCTATAACGATGTTGACTCGCTAATAACTGGACTAAGATTAGTACACCAAAGTAAAAAGGCAATTGCACTAATCCATAACGCAAAACTTCGCTTACATGTAGCGTATTTTCCGCGGTAAACGCACCATGCTCAAATAATATTTTAACCATGTATGGCGCAAGAAACCACATAATTAGGACAGCCAGGGATCCTAATACCAACATAGCCAAAGACCACTTTAAGGCCATCTGTTTGGCCTGCTCCGCCTCTCCTCGATTATGCACATCGGCTAATACGGGCAAGGCTGCACGTCCCACCGAAGCCGCCCCCAAGCCCAAGATTAAAGAGAGCAAACGAGTGGCATATCCCATTGTAGCATTAGCATTTTCACCAATTTGTGCTGCCACCATCTGATCAAGAGGCCCCACAAAACTCATAGCAATTTGACCGAGCAACATAATGCCTGCCGAGCTTAGCAAAAGGTGCCACTGTGAAGAGTTAAGCTGCCAACGTGGCAGAATAAAACCATGGCCATCTGCACGCTCTGCCAAGTACCATAAGATCATGCTCTGCACGAAATAACCCACTAAGGTACCCAAGAGCAAAGGCCAGACGGAGACATCATCAGGTGATAGGAAAATCCACAGTAGAATAAATAAGGCAGGCAAGCTATCGAGTAAGGTATTGATATGACGCTCTCTCGCTCGCAATCGCGAAGTACTCACCCCTATCAATAAAATCAGTAATGCACCAGGCGCAAACGCCCAAATCAATAACTGGCTAAACTCACGCGCGGATGCGTTCAGCTGCCCCGCTGTTAATTGAATGATCTGTGGCCAAAACAGCCATGTTACAACAGCGATCCCTAAGCCCAAGGTTAAGACCCAGGCTTGCAACTCAGCAATAAATTGTTTTTTCTCGGCCTCACCTAAATGCCTTAACTTCACCATAACGGGGATTAAGACAATCGAGAATGCTCCGACTATGGTCATCGGCAACCAGCTAGCCATGGTCATAGTGAATTGATACGCATCCACAACATCACTAACGCCATAACGATTAGCAATCGCCATTTCTTTCACAGCGCCAGCAAATTTACCGATAAGCAGGAAAAAAGCGACCCGTAATGCCCCTTGGACAATTCGCATATGGTCGCTTAGTACTTTAGTTTGGCTCAAGGCTTAACGTAAACTTAACGTAAAAATTGAATGTACCAAGGCATTGCTTCAGCCAAACCTTGCTGAATCGAATGCGTTGGTTGATAACCCAGTTGTTGCTTAGCTTTATCAATATTCGCAAATGAATGGCGTACATCGCCTGGACGAAAATCTTGATAATTTGGCTCACGTGGGTAGTCGATTTGATTACTTCCTAGCGTCTCACGAATCATCGTAAACAATTGATTCAGGCTGGTCTGCGCATGATAAGCAACGTTATACACTTCATAGCCACTCTCTGGCATATTCATCGCTGCTAAAATATTCGCTTGAATCGCGTTCTGCACATAGCAGAAATCTCGGCTCGTTTCACCATCACCATTCACCACAATTTTTTCTTGGTGAATCATAGCGGCGGTCCATTTAGGAATCACAGCAGCATAGGCGCCATTCGGTGTTTGACGCTTGCCAAACACATTAAAGTAACGCAAACCAATCGACTTAAAGCCATAGGTACTGGCAAAAACCTTGGCGTATAGTTCATCCACATATTTAGTGATGGCATACGGTGATAAGGGATTGCCAATCTTATGCTCAACCTTAGGCAGATCGGGATGGTCGCCGTAGGTAGAGCTTGAAGCCGCGAAGACAAAGGACTTCACTTGCGCATCACGGCAAGCTACGAGCATATTCAAAAAGCCACCGATATTCACTTCATTCGTCGTGATCGGGTCATTGATAGAGCGAGGCACCGAACCCAAAGCAGCTTGGTGTAAAACGTAGTCCACCCCTTGCGCTGCCTGTTTACAGGTTTCTAAATTTCGGATATCGCCCTCAATAAAGCGAAAATTAGCCCATTGCTCAGGACTTACTTGAGTTTGAACCTCATCAAGATTGTGTTGAAAGCCCGTAGCAAAATTATCCAAGCCAATGACTTTTTGATTCAATAGCAGTAATTTTTCAAGTAAGTTAGAGCCAATAAAGCCTGCGCAACCGGTCACTAACCAGGTGCGAGGATTATTTTGCAACTCTTGCTGAGCGTTGGTATAAGCTTGTGTCATATGCATCACTAAAAAATTGCCAGCATCTGCTGGCAAATCATCAACAGATTACAGGCGGATATCCGCATCTTCTGGTTTTAAAATATATTTCAAATCATAAAGAACATGATTCTCTTTACCTAAAGCACGAATGGCCTGAGCACCCATAGCAACAAACTGTTCGTGCGCTACGCCTAAAATAATACCGTCATACATTCCTGCTTGTGGGTCAGTCACTGGCGTAATTCCATACTCATGTTGGGCCTCAGCCACATCAACCCAAGGATCATACACATCAACTTGAATATTGTATTCACCGAGCTCTTTCACAATATCGACAATACGCGTATTACGTAGGTCAGGACAGTTTTCCTTAAAGGTTAAACCCATCACTAAAACACGAGCACCTTGAACTTGGATGCAACGCTTGGTCATGGCTTTAACCAGCTGAGAAACCACGTATGAACCCATAGAGTCATTCAGACGACGACCCGCCAAAATGATTTCAGGGTGGTAACCAATGGCTTGGGCTTTATGCGTTAAGTAATACGGGTCCACACCAATACAGTGACCACCCACTAGGCCTGGACGGAATGGCAAGAAGTTCCACTTAGTCCCAGCCGCTTCGAGTACCGCTTGTGTATCAATACCAAGACGATTAAAAATCAGTGCTAATTCATTAATTAAGGCAATATTGACATCACGTTGCGTGTTCTCAATCACCTTAGCGGCTTCAGCGACACGGATACTTGAAGCCTTATGTGTGCCAGCCACAATAATAGTTTTGTACAGTTGATCAACCACTTCAGCAATTTCAGGGGTCGAGCCTGAAGTCACTTTCTTAATATTCGCTACACGATGTTGCTTATCACCTGGGTTAATACGCTCAGGACTATAGCCACAATAAAAATCCACATTATATTTAAGACCTGAGAACTTCTCTAAGACGGGTACACACACTTCTTCCGTAGCGCCTGGATAAACGGTCGATTCATAAATAACGATATCGCCTTTTTTCAGGACCTTACCAAGGGTTTCACTGGCTTTTTCCAAAGGCGTCAAGTCAGGTTGTTTAAACTCATCAATTGGCGTGGGCACAGTCACAATATAGGTATTACAAGCCTTGAGATCTTGCGCATCTGCGCTATAACGTAAGCCTTTTGCTTCTTGTAACTCATCAGAGTCTACCTCAAGTGTATGGTCAACACCTGATTGCAATTCCTGAACGCGCTTCTGGTTAATATCAAACCCTAAAAGATCACGTTTCTTACCGAACTCAACAGCAAGTGGTAGACCAACATAGCCTAGACCCACTACGGCTAACTTCACATCTTGTAATTGCACAATAGACTCCTTGAAAAAGGCAAAATAATTTAATGTAAGTGTAACAAAACTGGATAATGACGCACTAAAAGAACCGTCAAGGATTTGTAAAAAATCTTATCCGCGGTTCATAGTAAATTATTAGCGTTTACGTGATACCGAAGGCAAGAGCAACCATCGTGGACAACGCCAGCTAACCAAACGCGAATATAACCAGATATACACAGAAGAAAACAAGAACATACCCGCACACAAGAGTAGGGGCTGATCCCAAAAAGTCGTCGCTGGCACTAAGTTAATTAGTGTCAGTAACCATAGATAAGGAGAGGTTAAGGCATTACACAAGTAAGGCGCACTATCTACACTATCTCGATTAAAGGTCACACGGACTAAGCGGCGAAAAATTAATTGGTGCAGGTGTAATGCATCGGGTTGATCGACAGGCACACCACGCTTAAAGCGACGACGCCAAATCGAGAACAAGGTTTCAAAGACGGGATAGAAAAGCACAGCTAAAGCATAAAACGGTGATACTGAATGGTTACGCACCACTAATAATACCGCCAACTCAGCCAGGATAAAGCCAATAAAATAGGCCCCACCATCTCCTAAGAAAACCCGTCCAAAAGGAAAATTCCAAACAAAAAAACCAACAATTGCGGACGCTAAGGACAAGGCAATCGTAAATACCGCCATATCGCCGACCTGGTAAGCGACTAAAGCGATTGAAATCGACATCAGCATGGAAACCATGGCAGCCAGGCCATTCATCCCGTCAACAATATTCAAGGCATGGGTACAGCCACCCACAGCGATAACTGTAAAGAGAACAGATATTGGCCAAAAACTGAAAAGAAAATCAAATGGCTGAATACCGACACGACTCACGCCACCAAAGAACCAACAGGCGATTAAGGCAGAGATAAATGCGGCCATCAGGCGCTTACCCGTACCTACGTCTTTCGTGATATCTTCAAGAATACCTGCAGCGAAGACTGGCAATGCGGCAATAAACAAGGCTGGCCACAACCAATGCAAGGTCGTATTGTCCGGGCGTCCCCAAACTAGGAGACCCGCTAAAGTGCCTGCAAAAACGGCTAAACCACCAATGCGCGGTGTTGACTTCTTGTGACTCGCCTGTGGCTTATTTAAATCATAGTCCCCCGTAAAACGACCATGCCAACGTTCTGACAAGACGATAACGCCGCCAACAGTAAAGGCGGTCAACACAACGTAAAGATATAACCAAGAAAATGTCAAGGTAGTTCCGCTCAAGAAGGCAAGTAGATAATAAACGCTGCTATATACAGGCTAACTACTAAGTATAAAACCTAAGTAGGGAAAAAACATCACTCAATGTAACAGTGTTGCTTTTTGGCCTGTTAATGTAGAAAAATCAAACGAGTGTTCGAAAACAACAACAAATTTGCGTTTTTTTACGTTTTTTCTCGGGTATTCCCTAGGTTTTTCTTGCAATGCACAAAAACTCTTCGTATAATGACTTCATTGGTGCTTGATTAGCTCCCTTGCTTAGACGTAAATCCATATAGCAGAATTCTTTTAGAACTGCTTTGAGTTATAAGCTAGGTAGAGCAAGCTTTACAAGCCCGCAAGTTGTCTCCTCCACCCTCCTCCTTTGGTGGATTTTGCCCAAAATCGCAAGATTTTGGGCATTTTTTTGTCTATTGCAAATGTGAAATATAGAAATAGAGGCCATATTGCAATTTCAATATGGCCTCATTTATGGTGTATAGCTAGTGTTCTTGTATGGCTAGCGGTGCACTATGCTTAAGATTCAGCAACTTGCGCCTCATATCTAAGCAGAGCGAGTGTTATTAAATCTTGTACGCTAACGTCGTCATGACCTTAGACATGGCACGCATCGCACCTCGTACAGGTGTGGGTAATTGCTCAGCACCATGTTCAATCGCCGTATGGTTATGATGTATTTCTTCTTCACGCATCTGCTCAACAATCGCACGCGAAACCGTATCAGCGGCAGGCAAGCTCTCTAAATGCGAGTCTAAGTGCTGCTCTACCTGCTTCTCAGTTTCTGCCATAAAGCCTAAATTCTTCGAGACACCTGCTAAACCAGCAACCACCCCCAAAGAAAAAGAGCCCGCATACCAGAAAGGATTTAAATAGCTGCGATGACTTTGTAGCTGTTCAATACGTTCATTGCACCAAGCGAGGTGATCGACTTCTTCTTTGGCGGCCTCTAATAAGACTTCACGTACATCAGGATCTTTACAAAATACCGCCTGTCCACGATAAAGGGCCTGGGCGCAGATCTCGCCAACATGATTCACGCGCATTAAACCTGCCGCGTGAACGCGCTCTTGTTCGCTTAAGGCTTTAGGTTCCAGCATAATATCTTGGGCTGGATTTGGACGACTCGCCACGGCATTACCCGTAAGAATTGTTAAGGCATCGTTAACTTGGCCTAAGAGACTATCCAAAAAACCTGAAGGACGTCTAAAACCATCACCGCTCATCTTTGTCATCATTTCCTTTCCTATAAATCACGCTCTGTATAAACCCACAGAGCACCAAGCCAACAAAACCTACATTAACTCTGCGCAGATAACTCACCGATAATGATGCATCAAGTAATTGTTACATCTATGCGAAGCCGAGCGAATCTTAGTAAGCAGATTGCTACAATAGACAAACATCTATTTTAACAGAGGTCTTTATGCAGTGTACGGTTGAGTGGAATGGCCCCGATGGCATGCTATTTGTCAGCAAAACAGGAAGTGGCCATGTTGTTGCCATGGATGGAGCTCCTGAAGGCGGTGGTAATAATCTCGCCCCGCGCCCCATGGAACTTATGTTAAGTGGCGCTGCTGCTTGCTCAGCGTATGATGTGGTCTTAATTCTCAAACGTGGCCGCCACGATGTTCAACGTTGCACGGTTGAAGTCACCAGCGAGCGCGCAGATACTGATCCTAAAGTTTTTACCAAAATTGATATGCACTTTATTGTGAGCGGTAAGAACCTAGCACCTAATGTTGTGGAGCGCGCGGTTCAACTCTCTCATGATAAGTATTGTTCAGCCATTGCAATGCTCGAGAAAACAGCTGAAATCACCCATCAATTTACGATTAAAGAGGCTTGATCATGCAGCAATATGAAGATTTTATGCGCCATGTCTATGAGAATGGTGTAGAAAAAACTGACCGTACTGGCACAGGCACTCGCTCTGTATTTGCCTATCAGATGCGCTTTGACTTAAGCCAAGGCTTCCCCATGGTAACCACTAAGAAACTCCATACCAAGAGTATCTTTATTGAATTACTCTGGTTCCTGCGTGGCGACTCGAACGTCAAGTGGTTGCAAGAGCGTGGCGTCTCAATCTGGGATGAATGGGCTGACCAAGACGGTAATTTAGGTCCTATCTACGGTGTGCAATGGCGTAGCTGGCCAACACCCGATGGCGAGCATATTGACCAGATTTCACAAGTTGTTGAACAAATTAAGAATAATCCAGACTCTCGTCGCCTTATTGTATCGGCCTGGAACGTCGGTGAAATTAGCAAGATGAAGCTCCCCCCTTGCCACGCTTTCTTCCAGTTTTATGTGGCCGATGGCAAGCTCTCTTGTCAACTGTATCAGCGAAGTGCGGATATCTTTTTGGGTGTACCTTTTAATATTGCCAGCTATGCTTTGTTGACACATATGGTGGCACAACAATGCGGTCTTGAAGTTGGTGATTTTATTTGGACAGGCGGTGACTGCCACTTGTACAGCAACCATCTTGAACAGGTTCAGGAGCAACTATCACGTCAACCCTACCCTTATCCTAAACTCGTGATTAAGCGTAAGCCTGAGTCTCTGTTTGACTATGAGTATGAAGATTTTGAGATTCAAGATTATCAGCATCACCCGCATATTAAAGCGCCAGTTGCTGTCTAATACAGCCTACTCTATTGCTGCTGAATAAATTATAGAAACAGGAGTCTGCCAAGACTCCTGAAAAACCACTCCTGATTGAACTTTTAAAAAGCCTACTTCATGAAGCCCACACTAAACTTAATTGTCGCTTACGCCCATCAAGGGGTTATTGGTAAAGATAATGATATGCCTTGGCGCTTGCCCAATGATTTAGCCTACTTTAAGAAAACCACTCTAGGCTGCCCTATTATTATGGGTCGCAAAACACGCGAGTCGCTTGGGCCGCGTCCCCTACCTGGTCGCCTAAATATCGCTATTAGCCGAGATGCCAATTTCCAAGCGGATGGCACGACTGTAGTACAGAGCCTAGACGCAGCGATTGAGCTGGCTCAGCAACAAGCCTGTGAAAAAGTCTTTATTATTGGTGGGGGCGAAATTTATCGCCAATCTCTATCACGCGCCGATGCCGTATATGCCACCGAAATCAAGGCCGATTTTGAAGGTGATACCTACTTCCCTAAACTGGATGCCGAGCACTGGCAAGAAATCTCTCGCGATCCGCAAGAGCCTCAGAATGGCTTAGCCTTTGACTTTGTGGTTTATCAACGTAGAGCATAAGGAGCTTAATAGGCATAAGTGCCCAAAATAAGTAATAAGCACAAGCGCCGCATAAGTATAAGAGCCATACTAGAGCCTGAAACCTAATCTAAACAACACTGCCCAATACAAAACGCCAGACTTCATAATGAAATCTGGCGTTTATCTTTAGACGCTTTTTTAAAGTCGATTAGTACTTATGAAAAAGGACTAACTTACTCTTCGTCTTGATAGGCTTCGATTGGCAAGCAATTACATACCAAGTTACGGTCACCGTATGCATTATCTACACGTGATACTGGTGCCCAGTATTTCGATGCAGGAATAACGCCTTTTGGATAGGCCGCTTCTTTACGTGTATAACTGTAATTCCACTCATCCTCTAGCAATACTTCTGCTGTATGCGGAGCATTAGTCAACACGTTATTGTCAGCTGGCACTTCGCCTTTTTCAACTTGCTCGATTTCTTTACGAATCGCAATCATCGCTTCAATAAAACGATCAATCTCATACAGACCTTCAGATTCCGTCGGCTCAACCATCAAGGTACCCGCTACTGGGAAACTCATGGTTGGTGCGTGGAAACCGTAGTCAATCAAGCGCTTAGCCACGTCATCCACAGTAATACCAGTACTGTCTTTGATTGGACGTAGGTCTAAGATACATTCGTGCGCAACACGATTGTTTGCACCTGAATAGAGGATTGGGTAGTAAGGGGCTAGACGAGTCGCAATATAGTTGGCATTTAATAAAGCAACTTCAGTCGCTTTCTTAAGACCCTCAGCACCCATCATGGCGATGTATAAGTACGGAATTGGCAAGATGCTCGCTGAACCAAAAGGAGCCGCTGAAACAGGTCCTACCATCTCTTCGCTGTCTAACTCACCCTTCTCATTAACGATACCTGGTAGGTAAGGAGCTAAGTGTTCACGCACACCGATTGGACCCATACCTGGACCACCACCGCCGTGCGGAATGCAGAAAGTTTTGTGCAGGTTAAAGTGCGATACGTCAGAACCAAAATGGCCTGGTTTAGCTAAGCCCACCATGGCGTTCATATTGGCACCGTCAAGGTACACTTGACCGCCAGCCAAGTGAATCATATCGCAAATCTCTACGATTTTTTCCTCAAATACACCGTGGGTAGATGGGTAAGTAATCATAAAGGC
>CAYFVY010000002.1:0-38055 GCA_964346715.1 uncultured Pelistega sp.
GACCAAAAAGAAGGAATGGCGGCATTCGTTGAAAAGCGCGCACCTAATTTCAAAAATATGTAACTTTGCTTTTGCAAATATTTACTTTATCTAGGAAAAAAAGCTATACTTAGCAGGATTTGATTTTTACAACCGTTATACTAACGTAGTAAGGTTTTAATGCTGCTAAGAAGCTTAATTTAGCTTTTTGTAAGCGTTTAAAATTAGTTTTTTATATGTTTTTGTGCTTTTTTAATGCATTACTACATTAAATTGGTGCGACTTTAGTGTGAGATTTTTAATCTTATAAATTAGGATAAACATATTTAAAGCATTGCCTTGTAAGGCTTTTAAGCGAGCCGACATAAGTTAAGACATAGGGCAGCGTATATATTTGTCGTAATGTTACAAAATTTATACCTATCTTATTCCAGAATAAGCTTATAATGATGCTCGTGTAATGCAGTGCAACATTTTTAGTGTAACTACTAATGTAACTGTTAAAGAGTAATTAAGATCTGTTGGCACCTATGTGTGCTAACAGTATTCGCGAATGAATAGCATCGCTTATTTAGGAGCTGTTATTGGAAGCAATTAGTCTTAGTCCCGAGCAACGCATTCGTATGAATGCAGGGGCCGCAAAAGGTCTAGCACAAATCATCATGAGTCAATTTGCTATCTTAGTGGTAGTGACGCTATTGGCGGGTTTGATTGGTGGATTTGATTCCTTGTGGTCAGCTTTTGCTGGTGGCATGGTGTATTTAATTCCTAGTGCTCTTATAGTTATGCAGATGCTTATGCGTTTATACGCAGGTGCTAATGCATCAGTGGCTTCATTTTTTATAGGTGAGGCAGTTAAGATTGGTGGATCCATTGTTTTAATGGGCTTATTGGTCAAGTTTGCAGGTGATGCCATTGTTTGGCCGGCCTTGCTAATTGGCCTTGTCGCCGTCTTAAAGGCTTATGTGTTGCTAATCATCTTTAAGAAAATTTGATTAGTTGGAAATAATGAATAATGGGTAGTCGCTTAGACTACTATTTGCGGAGAGTAAGTAAATGGCTGCAGCAGAAGGTATTTCACCACAGTCAGAGTATATTCAGCACCACTTAGTGCACTTCAATAATATTGGCCATGGCCAAGAAAATATCGCTGACTTCAGTGTTATCAACTACGACTCAATTTTCTGGTCAGTAGCGATGGGCATTTTAGCTGTTGGTATGTTGTATATGGCTGCGCGCCGTGCTCAAGCAGGTGTTCCTGGTCGCTTCCAAGCTTTCGTCGAAATGATCGTTGGTATGGTTGATGAGCAAGCTCGTGGCATTATCCATAATTCTGCAACGCGTAAATTCGTAGCTCCACTTGCTTTAACAGTATTCATGTGGATTATCTTTATGAATACGCTTGACTTGTTACCGGTTGACTTGGCTCCTCAGATCTTTACTTGGGTTGGTCTAGCAGGTGATAGCACTAATCATGGCGTACTTTACTACCACCGTATTCTCCCAACAGCTGACTTGAATATCCCAATGGGTATGTCACTATGTGTACTTGTTTTGTCGATTTACTACGGCGCTAAAGTACATGGCGGTGGCACCTTTGTTAAGGGTCTATTTACAGCACCATTCCATGCTAGCGGCATTGGTGCAATCTTATTGGCTCCAGCTAACTTTGCACTTAACCTAGTTGAGTATGGCGCTAAGACCGTATCACTTGGTATGCGACTTTTTGGTAATATGTTCGCTGGTGAATTGATTTTTATGTTGATCGCTCTATTGGGCGGTGCATGGACAGGATTTAATGCTTTAAGTTTAGGCTTAGGTTTCGGTCATATTTTGGCTGGTACTATTTGGGCAATCTTCCATATTCTGATTGTTCTTCTGCAGGCCTTTATTTTCATGATGTTGACCTTGGTTTATATCGGTCAGGCTCACGAAGGGCATTAATTAGCTGGGTTAGGGTGGTAAAACATCTTGACCCTATATAGCACAAATTAAACAGTCAATTTTTTGCTTTAGTTTGTATTTTTTTTAGTAGTTTCCATCTTAAATTTGTTTTTATAGGTTCATAACCTTCAAGGAGTTATCACATGACTACAGGTGCTTTCGTCGCTCTTGCTTGCGCGTTTATTATTGGTTTGGGTGCTATTGGTGCGTGTATCGGTATCGCTATCATGGGCGGTAAATACTTAGAAGCTTCTGCTCGTCAACCAGAATTGATGAACGCTTTGCAAACTAAAATGTTCTTGCTAGCTGGTCTTATTGACGCGGCGTTCCTAATTGGTGTTGGTATTGCGATGATGTTTGCTTTCGCAAGCCCATTCTAATCAGAAATACACTTAATTAGTCCATCATTATGATGGGTTGTGAACTGGATGGAATTGCGTAGAAGTGGATTCATTTCTACGCACAACTCTTCAGTAGAAAATATAGCGTAATTTTACGCTTTTAACACATAGAAGGGAAACGACCGTGAATTTAAACGCGACGCTCTTTTTCCAGATGATCGTATTCTTTGTGTTGGCTTGGTTTACGATGACGTTTATCTGGCCTCCACTTATTAAAGCAATCGATGATCGTCGTCAGAAAATCGCTGATGGTTTAGCCGCTGCCGAAAAAGGTAAAGCTGATTTGGCGCAAGCACAAGCTCGTATTAGCTTAATCGAGTCTTCTGCAAAAACCGATAACCAGACTAAATTAGCTGAAGCTGAGAAATTAGCAACATCTATCGTTGAGTCTGCTCGCAGCGAAGCTGAACAAGAACGTGCACGTATTTTGGCGCAAGCTCGTCAAGATGCTGAGCTAGAAGCTCAACGTGTTCGTGATGGTCTGCGTGACGACGTGGCAGCATTAGCTGTCAAAGGTGCAGAACAAATTCTTCAGCGCGAAGTCGATACGAAAACCCATGCTGAGTTGTTAAATCAACTTAAAGCACAGCTTTAATCGGGATCATCATGGCAGAATTATCTACAATTGCTCGTCCATACGCAGAAGCCTTATTTGCAGCCGCTCGTGATAAAAACACAGTAGCGCAATGGTCAACTGCTTTGAATGAACTTGCGCAGCTTGCCTCTTTTGAGCAAGTGCAAGAGGTTATGACTGATCCACGATTGACTAAAGAACAACGTAAAGGTGTCTTCCAAGGTTTAGTGAAAAGCGCTTTACCAGCAGACGCATCTAACTTTATCGATCTTTTAGTAAACAACGATCGAGTAGTGGCACTTCCCCAGATCGCAGAGCAATTTGAAGATTTAAAAAATCGCCATGATGGCTCTGCAGTTGCGAATATTTACAGTGCTTTTGAACTTTCTGAAGCGCAAGTGCAAGATTTGGTAGCGGGTTTAGAGAAAAAGTTTGGCATCAAACTTAAGCCCGAGGTTACAGTTGATAAGTCTCTTATCGGCGGTATTCGTGTCACCGTTGGTGATCAGGTATTAGATACATCCGTGCAGGCCCAATTGGCTCGCTTGCGCGATACATTGGTTGCTGCATAAGCACCCAGATTAACAGGATTTCAGGAGTCTGAATATGCAACTCAATCCGTCAGAAATCAGCGAATTGCTTAAAAGCCGTATCGAAGGCTTGAGTGCTTCTGCCGATGTTCGTACACAGGGTACTGTAGTGTCAGTAACCGACGGTATTACACGTATCCACGGTTTATCCGATGTGATGCAAGGTGAAATGCTTGAATTTCCAAACAACGTGTTTGGTCTTGCTCTTAACTTAGAGCGTGACTCAGTTGGTGCGGTTATTCTTGGTGATTACACTGGCGTTTCTGAAGGTGACGCTGTTAAAACAACAGGTCGCATTCTAGAAGTACCAGTAGGTCCAGAGCTTTTAGGTCGTGTAGTTAACACCCTAGGCCAGCCAATTGATGGCAAGGGCCCAGTTAATGCTAAAGAAACTGATATTATTGAAAAAGTGGCGCCAGGCGTTATTGCCCGTCAATCAGTTTCTCAACCACTACAAACTGGTATTAAGTCGATTGACTCAATGGTACCTATTGGCCGTGGTCAGCGTGAATTGATTATTGGTGACCGTCAAACTATTATTAACCAAAAAGGTAAAGGCGTTAAATGTATTTATGTTGCAGTTGGTCAGAAAGCATCTACCATCAACAACGTAGTACGTAAATTAGAAGAGCATGGTGCTCTTGAGTACACAATCGTTGTAGCGGCTGCCGCTTCAGACTCAGCAGCGATGCAATACTTAGCACCATATGCTGGTTGTACAATGGGCGAATACTTCCGCGATCGTGGTGAAGACGCTCTTATCGTATATGATGACTTGACCAAACAAGCTTGGGCATACCGTCAGGTATCACTATTGCTTCGTCGTCCACCAGGCCGTGAAGCTTACCCAGGTGACGTGTTCTACTTACACTCTCGTTTACTAGAGCGTGCTGCTCGTGTTAATGCTGATTACGTTGAGAAGTTCACGAATGGTGAAGTTAAGGGTCAAACCGGTTCATTAACCGCTTTACCAATTATTGAAACTCAAGCAGGTGACGTTTCTGCTTTCGTTCCAACCAACGTAATTTCTATTACAGACGGTCAAATCTTCCTAGAATCTGATTTATTTAACGCCGGTGTGCGTCCAGCGATTAACGCGGGTATTTCAGTTTCTCGTGTGGGTGGTGCCGCTCAAACTAAAGTTGTTAAAAAACTTTCTGGTGGTATTCGTACCGACTTGGCTCAGTACCGTGAATTGGCAGCGTTTGCTCAGTTCGCTTCTGACCTTGACGACGCAACACGTCGCCAGCTAGAGCGTGGTAAGCGAGTTGTTGAGTTGCTTAAGCAACCACAATATGAGCCACAACAAGTTTGGGAATTAGCGGTGTCACTATATGCAGTGAACAATGGCTACTTGGATGATGTAGGTGTAGAGAACATCTTAGCATTCGAAAAAGCTATGAAAGAAGAGCTAAAACACAAACATGCTGATTTGGTAGGTCGCATTGAGGATACTAAAGATCTTTCTAAAGAAGACGAAGCTAAACTAAAAGAAGTATTAGTTGCGTTCAAGAAGAATAGTTCTTTCTAAGACTCGTGGGCATGCTTAGCTGCGTAAGCTAAGCATGCTTTTGTAAGCAATCTCCAAGGAAAGCAAATGGCTGGAATTAAGGAAATTCGTACTAAGATCAAGAGTGTGCAAAACACACGTAAGATCACTAAAGCGATGGAAATGGTCGCCGCGTCTAAAATGCGTAAAGCGCAAGATAGAATGCGTGCTGGTCGTCCATATAGCGAAAAAGTACGTCAAATGGCCATGCACATGATGATGACCAATCCTGATTACTCTCATCCTTACATGGAAGAGCGTAAAGAAATCAAGAATGTTGGTATTGTGCTGGTAACAACAGACAAAGGTTTATGTGGTGGTCTAAACACCAATATTACTCGTTTGGTACTTAACCGCCTTAAGGAATTTCAAGAACAAGGTATTAATGTTCAAGCAAGTGCTTTTGGTAACAAAGGCGTTGGCTTCCTAACTCGTTTAGGTGTGGACTTAGTATCTCACGAAGTAAACTTAGGCGACAAACCTAATCTGGACGTGCTAATAGGTGCACTTAAGGTGCAGTTAGATGACTATATGTCTGGTAAAATCGATGCATTATATGTAGCGACAAGTGTGTTCGTTAACACAATGCGTCAAGTTCCAGCATTTGTTCGTCTATTACCATTACCAGACGGTTTACAAGATCCGTTTGCAACAGAAGATGAGCTAGAAGAAGCAGCTAAGAACGCAACTTCGAACTATAGCTGGGATTACATCTTCGAGCCTGATGCAAAAACTGTTATTGATGATTTACTTCAACGTTATGTTGAGGGCATGGTTTATCAGGCCGTAGCAGAAAATATGGCGTCTGAGCAGTCTGCACGTATGGTGGCAATGAAGGCAGCATCAGATAATGCGAAAAAGGTAATTGGTGATTTACAGTTGGTGTACAACAAGACACGTCAAGCTGCGATTACCAAGGAAATTTCAGAAATCGTGGGAGGAGCCGCTGCAGTTTAAGCCTAGAGCTTATTCCATGCGGTTACTTTCAAGCGTTATAAAGTAAGGAAACAACATGAGTAACGGTACCATCGTTCAGTGCATCGGCGCCGTGGTGGATATTCAGTTCCCACGCGACAATATGCCTCATATTTATGAAGCGCTTGTGCTTGCGGACACCACACAAGGCGGTTTTGCAGAAGCAGGTTTAACACTCGAAGTTCAACAACAACTCGGTGACGGTGTTGTGCGTACAATTGCACTAGGTTCAAGCGACGGTTTACGTCGTGGTATGCCAGTTCAACGTACTAATGCACCGATCTCAGTACCCGTTGGTGAAGGTACTTTGGGTCGTATTATGGACGTATTAGGTCGCCCAATTGACGAGGCTGGTCCTATTGTTCACGACGAAAAACGTGGTATTCACCAAGCAGCTCCTAAGTTTGATGAACTATCACCTTCAGTTGAGCTACTAGAAACAGGTATTAAAGTTATTGACTTAGTTTGCCCATTCGCTAAGGGTGGTAAAGTAGGTCTGTTCGGTGGTGCAGGTGTGGGTAAAACTGTTAACATGATGGAGTTGATTAACAACATCGCTAAACAGCACTCCGGTTTATCTGTGTTCGCCGGTGTGGGTGAGCGTACTCGTGAGGGTAACGACTTCTACCACGAAATGGAAGAATCTAACGTTCTAGACAAAGTAGCGATGGTATTCGGTCAGATGAACGAACCACCAGGTAACCGTCTACGCGTAGCGTTGACCGGTCTAACCATGGCAGAAAAATTCCGTGACGAAGGCCGTGATATTCTATTCTTCGTTGACAACATCTATCGTTACACCTTAGCTGGTACTGAAGTATCTGCGCTTTTAGGTCGTATGCCTTCAGCGGTGGGTTACCAACCTACACTAGCTGAGGAAATGGGTGTTCTACAAGAGCGTATTACTTCTACGAAGACAGGTTCTATTACCTCGATTCAAGCTGTTTACGTTCCTGCGGATGACTTGACTGACCCGTCTCCAGCAACAACCTTCCAGCACTTAGACTCAACCGTTGTGTTGTCGCGTGATATTGCCTCTCTAGGTATTTATCCTGCAGTTGACCCACTAGACTCTACAAGCCGTCAGTTAGACCCGCACGTAGTTGGTCAAGAGCACTATGAAGTTGCTCGCGCGGTTCAATCAACACTACAACGCTATAAAGAATTACGCGATATTATTGCGATTCTTGGTATGGATGAGTTGTCTCCAGAAGACAAACAAGCTGTTGCTCGTGCTCGTAAGATCCAGCGCTTCTTGTCTCAACCGTTCCACGTAGCTGAAGTGTTTACAGGTTCTCCTGGTAAGTACGTTCCACTTGCAGAAACCATCCGTGGTTTCAAAATGATTGTTGAAGGTGAGTGCGACGCATTACCAGAACAGGCATTCTACATGGTTGGTTCAATTGACGAAGCCTTCGAGAAAGCCAAAACCTTACAATAAGGATTAAATTATGGCTAATACTACCATTAAGGTCGACGTGGTTAGTGCAGAAGAATCAATTTTCTCAGGTGAGGCTAAATTGGTTGTTCTACCAGGTGAATCTGGTGAATTAGGTATCTTACCTGGTCACACGCCACTTATCTCTCGTATCCGTCCTGGCTCAGTGAAAATTGTGCACACCGATGGTAGCGAAGAGTTGGTCTTTGTGGCCGGTGGATTGCTTGAAGTACAACCGTACGCGGTAACTGTATTATCAGATACAGCTATCCGTGCGGCTGATTTGGACGAAGCAAAAGCATTGAAAGCGCGTGAGCAAGCTCAAGAAGCCTTACGCAACGCTAAAAATAAAGCGGACATTGCGGTTGTTGAAGCTGAATTAGCTATGTTGGCTGCTCAAGCTCATGTGGCTCGCCAATTTGCTAAGCGTAAAACTAGCCTCTAGATTTTTCTAGAATTACCACTAGATTTATCTAGTAAGGTAGCTGGTGTGACTAGCGTAGCAGGACAGAACCCCAGACTTTTTATTAAGTTTGGGGTTTTGCTTTTTAGTTGCTTTAAATAAAAAGAACTCAAGCTTTGTTCAAGAAGAGTGGAAATCGCTTGGTCGAATCTGGTAAAATAGGATAAGGTCTTTTTCGGGTCAGTGCTCAAGAGAAGTCACTGACCTTTATTATTTTCTTTTAGGAGGCAGCACACTATGATGGTGCTTTACTCTGGTACAACGTGTCCTTTTTCTCAACGTTGCCGTTTTGTGCTCTATGAGAAGGGCATGGATTTTGAAATCAAAGATATTGATTTATTCAATAAACCAGAAGATATTTCTTTGATGAATCCTTATGGTACAGTGCCTATTTTGGTTGAGCGTGATTTAATTCTTTATGAATCAAATATTATCAATGAATATATTGATGAGCGCTTCCCGCATCCTCAGCTAATGCCTGCTGACCCAATTATGCGTGCACGTGCGCGCTTGTTCTTGCATAATTTTGAGAAAGAAATCTTTATTTATGTTTCTATCTTAGAAGATCGTGCTAAGCGCGGTGATGAGGCTATATTGAATCGTGCTCGTACAACGATTCGTGATCGTTTATCGCAGATTGCCTCTTTGATGGCGAAGAATCGCTACATTATGGGCGATGAGTTCACAATGCTAGATGTGGCGATTGCTCCGCTTCTATGGCGCTTAGATCACTACGGTATTGAACTGCCTAAGAGTGCAGCAGCTATTCAGAAATATGCCGAGCGCATTTTCTCACGCCCAGCCTTTATCGAAGCACTAACACCTTCTGAGAAGGTTATGCGTCGTTAAGTCGATGGATGGTTTTTTGAATTTTTTACACGGTATTAATCTAGTGGTGTATTCACTAGATGCTAAATAATAATAGCTTTATACTATGTGTCGGCTTAACTCATTTACTTTATCGTAAGTGGTTAAGCCGTTTTGCTAAATACAAGGAGCAAGTATGTTACCTCCAAGCACTAAACCTTATTTAATTCGTGCTTTGTATGAGTGGTGCGTGGATCTCAACTATACCCCTCATCTACTTGTCGAGGTTGATGAGCAGTGTCGCGTACCGATGCAGTTTGTTAAGGACGGTACGATTATTTTAAATATTGGTCCTATGGCAACCAAGAATCTCATCATAGACAATGATTGGATTCAATTTACCGCACGTTTTAGTGGTGTATCTGAATTAGTGGCAGTACCTGTAGTACGTGTTGGTGCTTTATATTCGCGTGAAACTCAAGAAGGTATGGGGTTTGAGGTTACTTCTTTAAGTGAAGAGGAGCTAAGTGCTGCACCTAACGGCGTTGAGGAAGAGGGCTTAGGTTCTACTGCTGATGACGCACGCGAAGAGAGCAAACATGATGCAACACCGACTGTAGCGCTGAAGTCTGATGCAGACAAGGCTAAACAAGAGGCACGTGCACGCTTTAGATTGGTTGAAGATTAAATTGTAGCAAAGTTGCAACGAAATTGTCAAAATAATTTTGCAAAAGTCTAAAACCTGTATATAATTTAATTCTTAAGCCGGCTTAGCTCAGTTGGTAGAGCAGCTGATTTGTAATCAGAAGGTCACGAGTTCGACTCTTGTAGCCGGCACCAAATTTAAAGGTCTACGTCTGTTATCAGCGTAGGCCTTTTGCATTTCTGGGCTTTAAAGTGGATGGATATCTTGGGCACTTAGTAGAGTCCTAACGATGGTGATGCCGTCTCTATCAAACAGCTTGCCTGCGACTGGCAAGAGCAGTATTTTTAACACATGTTCTGCATGTGTTTTTTTATGCGCATGGCTTGGGTATAGGTCAGTCAGTCGCCGTATTAGCTACGTATTTAACTTCAAGGTAGCCTAAGGTATTCTAAGGCACTCTAAAGCATTCGTTATTAAGGCTTTATAGTCCTGCCTTAAGCTTAGTAGTCTTTTTGCCAGAATACATCGCTTAAGCCCGCTTCTTTATTTAGCGTTCGGGCTAGTACGAAGAAATAATCCGATAAACGGTTAAGGAGTTGCAGGCAATTATCGCTAATGGCTTCGTTGTCATTGAGGCTAAATAGGTCGCGCTCAGCACGACGTGCGATACTGCGGCATATATGCGCGCGTGCAGCACTTTCTGTGCCACCAGGCAAGATGAACTCTTGAAGATCAGGTAAATCTTCTAATTGTTCTTTAATATGGCTTTCAAGGCGCTCAATATGTTCAGGCTTGAGGCAGGTATAACCAGGAATACAGATTTCAGCGCCCGCATCGAATAAACGATGTTGAATAAATTGTAATTGTTGTATGAGCTCATTACTCATCGAGCAGCATAATAGCAGGCCTAGAGCGCTATTAAGCTCATCCACGCTACCCAAAGCTTGGATGCGTGGATGAGACTTAGAAATTCGTTGTCCATCTCCAAGACTGGTCAACCCTTGGTCTCCAGTCTTGGTAACTATCTGACTTAAACGATTCGACATTCTGTATATATGCGCTATAAAACCAGACGATCTTAGCGATCTTTCATCTGTGGGATGATGGTCACAGGGCATACGCCAGCATTAATCATGGCATAACTCACACTACCTAATACGCCACCGAAGAATGGGTTAGTACCACGTGAACCCATTACGATAAGCTCAACAGGATTCGCTGTATTTTTGCTATTTACCACATGCTCAATGAGCACTTCTTTCGGATCACCAGCGCCCATGCATAATTCATATTCCACATCACTGCCTGCAAATTGCTCGGCAACACCTTCAGTGGCTTCTTTAAAGAGCTGAGTTTGGTACTCTTCAACGTCACCACGATTAAAGAAAGCCTTGGCGTGTACGGTTCTGAAGCTTGGTTGAATATTCATCACTTCTAATCGTAGACCTGTTAGCTTGGCAAAATCAATTGCCCAAGCGAGGGCTTTTTTAGCATTATCAGAAGAGTCATAAGGAACTAAAATTGTATTTGCCATAGTATTTATATCTCCATTTCACGGTTAGGCATTTCTTGACTTTATTTTACATGACTTTTATGTCGGATGTATGGATTAGTTTGCGCTTTTCAGCTTATTTTAAGCTAGGCATAGTTGTAATCTTGATGATTAAAATTGCTTGAAATACTTTTTCACTACTTGATACTATAGACTACTTATCTTCGTCAGCAATATTGTGTACGATAACAGTATAGAATTGATTTAGTATGATGTAGTAAGAGGATGCTTATTATGAAAAAGCGTATAGGTGCTGCCGCAATTGCCATAATCGCCAGTTTTGGAGCGATGTCTTTTGTTCAAGCTCAAGATCAAGCTAAGGCTAGTGGTGAGGTGCGCCGAATTGATGCGGCAAAAGGTAAAATCGCCATTAAACATGGAGCGATTTCTGATTTGAAATTGCCTGCTATGACCTTGGTTTACAATATTGCGCCAGGTTTGTTGCAGCAGGTGAATGCGGGTGATCAAGTTAACTTCACGGCCAAGCATGAGAATAATCAATATATTATTCTTGAGATTAAAGCCAAGTAATTGCACATAGTATAAAAGCGCATAGGTATAAAAAATGCCGCTATCGAATGTCTTTGGATCTATCGATAGCGGCATTTTAATTCATTTTACTACTGTCTTAATCTTAGGTGGCTTTAGACTACCTTGCTAATTAGTATTAAAAGCAATGTAGCCAAAGCGCACCTGAGACTTTACTTAGTTCTGGCCAATCCAGTCAGGAAGTGCCAATGAAATCGAAGGCACATAGGTAACGAGGATTAAGAACAAGAGCATAATGCTTAACCATGGCATAGTGGCACGAATTACTTTCACTAATGGTAGTTTGGTAATTGCTGATGCAACAAAGAGGTTAAGTCCCACAGGTGGTGTTAAGAGGCCAATCTCCATATTCACGACCATAATGATACCTAAGTGAATCGGATCAATACCTAAGTGCGTAGCGATTGGGAATAGAATCGGCACTAAGATAAGAATAATTGCCGATGGTTCCATAAAGGCACCAGCCACCAATAAGACTAGGTTCACAATGATGAGGAATTCCCACGGTGCTAAGTCCATTGCAGCAACGATTGCGGTAAGTTGTTGTGGAATTTGCTCAGTAGTTAATACGTGTGCAAACAACATGGCGTTGGCAATAATAAACATCAGCATAATACTGAGTTTACCTGCTTCTAGAATGACCTTAGGGCACTCACTGAGCTTAATGTCTTTATAGATAAAGACAGCCACGATAAAGGAGTAGAAGGCGGCTACGGCAGCGGCTTCGGTTGGGGTGAAGGCGCCTGAGTAAATACCACCAAGAATAATCACCATCAGGATGAGGCCCCACATCGCTTCGCGAGCTGAGCGGAAAAACTCGCGTACTGTAGCGCGTGGCATAGCTGGGAGATTTTTCTTAATAGCGATAATATAAATGGTTAACATTAGGGTTACACCCAGAAGGATACCAGGCACCACACCAGCCATAAATAGGCGACCAACCGATTGTTCAGTCGCAGCGGCATACACAACCATAACCACTGATGGTGGAATCAAGATACCCAAGGTACCAGCGTTACAGATAATCCCTGTACCGAATTCGATAGGGTAGCCTGAGCGTACCATACCTGCAATCGCGATTGAACCTACAGCGGCTACAGTTGCTGGACTTGAGCCTGAAAGGGCTGCAAACAGCATACATGAGAGTACTGAGGCAATGGCTAAGCCACCACGGATATGACCTACACAAGCGTTAGCGAAGTCGATTAGACGACGTGCCACACCACCAGTGGTCATAAATGAACCCGCAAATAAGAAGAACGGGATGGCGAGTAAGGTATAGTGTTCTGAGGTTTCAAAGAGCTTAACCGCTACTGAACTAATCGAGTCTTGACTAAAAAAGATGATAACGAGTGAGCCTGCTAGGCCTAAAGACACGGCGATCGGTACACCAATCAACATGAAAAAGAATAGGCAGGTAAATAAAAAGATAATTGACATAGCGTAGCTTCCTATTCTTTCTGTTCTGCTAGAGCAGCTTTTTGCTCTTCGGAGGCGTTTTGTAATTTAATTGCATCGCCAGCTTCATCGGCTAAACCAAGATCTGTTTGTTTGCCAGCGAGTAAGCGAGCAAAGATCTCAATAAAGCGTAAGAAAATTAATGCATAGGCGATTGGCACAATGATACCGATATGCCAGACTTTAATACCAAATGTATGTAAGTCTTCAGCACCAACGTTAGCGATAAACATGGCTTTAACCCAGTCGTAGCTAGCGATAAAAATAATCCCAGCATACACTAAGCAGAATATACAAGCGAGAATGCTGACTTTGCGTTGTGTGTCGCGGCCAAAGCGCTTAACTAAGGCATCAATGCCTATATGGCCTGCAGTGCGCACGCCAAAGGATGCACCAAGGAAGATTAGCATACCAAAGAAAGCCTTGGTAATAGCATTACTCCAGGTCATTTCTTGTGCCATGGTCATGCAGAATAGGGCGATGCTTTCAAAAAAACCGGCCATGCTTGGAAAGCTGTCGGCTAAACTAAAGAAAGGGTCATAGAGGTTATTGAACATCACGTAGACGAAGGTGACAACAGTCATCAGCGTAAGAGAAATAACGACGATGATCTCTTCGAGTTGGGCCCATATTTTTTGTATGGTATTCATGCGAGTTCCTCGTGGTTTTAAGTAAAAGAGACCTAAAGTGGATTACTATCGCTTAGGTCTCCAGGTAGTGTAATTACTGCTGGTTAGATGCTTCGGCAGCTTGAATTAAGTCAGCACCAATTTTATCGGCAAACTTATTCCAAACTGGACGCATGGCTTCACGCCATTGGGCGCGTTCTTCACTGCTTAAACTAATAATTTCAGTGGTTTTAGCATCAATGATTTTTTGCTTGTCAGCTAAGTTGTAGTCGTGTGAGCGCTTGTTAACGTCATCAGAAACTGTCACCATGATTTCGCTCAAGCCAGCACGTACGTCTTCAGGCAAGCCATTCCAGAAATCGGTATTAACAATCACCATATAGGCTAATAGACCGTGATTAGATTCTGTGATGTATTTTTGAACTTCGTGAATTTTCTGTGAGTAAATATTAGAGTAAGGGTTCTCTGCACCATTCACCACACCAGTCTGTAGGCCTTGGTACATTTCAGCAAAGGCCATCTTACGTGGCACCGCATTGAGTTCTTTAAATTGAGCATCTAAAACTTCAGAGCTTTGCACACGGAATTTTTGGCCACGAGCGTCTTTAGGTACACGTAGTTCTTTGTTGGCAGAAAGTTGCTTCAGGTCATTATTCCAGTAGCCTAAACCAGTGATGCCTTTGTCAGCCATACTGTTCAGTAGCTTTATGCCAGCATCGCTCTTTTGGAAGCGCTCAACGGCTTGAATATTGTCAAACAGGAAAGGCAAGTCAAATAGTTGGATACTATCGGTGTATTTATCAAATTTTGCTAAAGATGGCGCCAACATTTGAACGTTGTTAAGTAATAAGGCTTCCATCTCTTTCCCATCACCGTAAAGCGAGGAGTTTGGGTACACTTCAACCTTAACGCGCTCTGGGAATTTCTCTTCTACTAGCTTTTTGAATAATAAAGCCCCTTGACCTTTAGGTGTTTCGTCAGCGACTACATGTGAAAACTTAATGACGATAGGGTCTTGTGCTTGAGCTGCTGGGCTGGTAATAAATCCAATAGCAGCAACGCTAGCAACAAGATTGAGTATAGAGCTTTTGAGTTTCATGGGATCTCCATTAATAAAAAAACAATTTGTTACTTAGTCAAATTATACCCAAATATAAAGGGCAAAAATTGGCTTAGGCAAGATATGTTTCATCTCACCGATAGAGGGTATATATAGAATCTGTTCGCAATTGAAGCTAGTGAGGAGTTGGCTTGCTAGGCTAATTTGGGCGTGCGTAGTTTAATAAATATTAAGCGCCCATATACTAGGAGATAAATATATGGACGCCTGTGCCCTTACATCATTGCTGAGTGGGGATTAGCCGTTATTGGCTTCTTGAGCCGCTTTAATTAAATCTGCACCGATCTCACCTTCGAATTTCTTCCAAACAGGTTGCATCGCATCGCGCCATTCCTTAACTTGCTCAGGTGTTAAGGTAATGATTTCTGTAGTCTTAGCTTCTAAGATCTTCTCTTTATCGCCTAAGTTCAAGGCTAGAGATTGCTTATTCACTTCGACAGTCACTTCATCCATGATTTCGCTTAAGCCAGTACGAATGTCTTCAGGTAAGCTATTCCAGAAGCTTGTGTTTGTGATAACCATATAGGCGATCAGACCATGGTTAGATTCTGTGATGTATTTTTGAACTTCGTGAATCTTCTGTGAGTAGATGTTTGAGTAAGGGTTCTCAGCACCATTCACCACGCCAGTTTGTAAGCCTTGATACATCTCGGCGAATGCCATCTTACGTGGTACGGCATTAATCTCTTTAAACTGAGCATCTAAAACTTCAGAGCTTTGAACGCGGAACTTCTGGCCACGTGCGTCTTTAGGTACATGTAGAGCCTTATTCGCCGACAAGTGTTTCATGTCGTTGTTCCAATAGGCAAGACCTGTGATGCCCTTATCTTCCATGCTTGTAAGCAATTTCTTGCCCTCAGGACTCTGTTCAAAGCGCTCAACCGCTTTAATATCGTCAAAGAGGAAAGGCAAGTCAAATACTTGAATTTGTTTGGCGTATTTATCGAACTTAGCTAAAGATGGAGCGAGCATCTGCACGTTGTTTAAGAGCAGAGCTTCCATTTCTTTACCGTCGCCATAAAGAGAAGAGTTCGGATAGACTTCGACTTTAACGCGGCCTGGATATTTCTCTTCGACCATTTTTTTAAATAAATTGGCACCTTGGCCTTTCGGTGTGTCCTCGGCAACTACGTGAGAGAATTTGATCACTATAGGTTCTTGTGCCATGGCGTTGCCTGCTGCAAATCCTAGAGCGGCAAACAAAGTTAGTGCTTTACATAGTGTCTTTTTCATTAAATGTCTCCAAATTGTGAGATAAATCAGAAGGTCTTGGATGCTATAAAAGTATGAAATTTGTTAAATCCAATTACCACTCAGGCACTAAGTCTAGCCTACTTTCCCTAATGAGTCTTCGTATTTTCTAGAAGAGGGAGTTAAAAAATGCAAAACCCAAGGGTAATCCCCTAGAAAAAATCCCCTCACAAAGGAGGGGATTTTTACACTGCGGATAGAACCTTAAAAACTAGAGTACGTAGCGAGATAAGTCAGGGCTCTTGGCGGCTTCTTCTAGCTTACTATTCACATAGTCGGCATCAACTAAGACCTTAAGGCCGCTTTGTGCTGAAGCATCGAAGGCTAAGTCTTCGAGTAGTTTCTCCATCACGGTATAGAGACGGCGAGCACCAATATTCTCGGTACGCTCATTGACTTCGAATGCCAGCTCGGCTAATCGATTCAGACCTTCTTCAGTAAACTCTAACTCAACATTCTCCGTTGCCATTAAAGCGGTATATTGCTTGGTCAGTGAGGAGTCGGTTTCATTCAAGATACGGATAAAGTCTTTGGCACTCAGCGCTTCTAGTTCGACGCGAATAGGGAAGCGGCCTTGTAATTCTGGAATCAAGTCAGAAGGACGTGATAAGTGGAAAGCGCCAGAAGCAATAAACAGAATATGGTCTGTTTTGATAATGCCGTATTTGGTATTCACCGTGGTGCCTTCAACCAGTGGCAGCAGGTCACGTTGTACGCCCTGGCGTGAAACATCGGCATTACCGTGTTCTGAGCGCGATGCAATCTTATCAATCTCATCTAAGAAGACGATGCCATTTTGTTCGGCATTTGTCACTGCTTCGTTGCGAATCTCTTCTTCATTCACGCGCTTGGCAGCTTCTTCTTCAACCAGTAGTTTGAAGGCATTCGCCACAGTCATCTTCTTGCTTTTCTTTTGCTCGCGACCGAGTCCAGCAAACATGCCACGCAATTGCTCGGTCATTTCTTCCATGCCTGGCATACCGATGATATCCATCTGTGGTGCGGCTTGTTGAACTTCGATTTCAATCTCTAGATTATCAATCTGGCCTTCACGTAGACGCTTACGGAAGGTCTGGCGTGCTGAACTTTCTTCACGAATAGGTTCACCATGCGCATCGCGTGATGGCGTAATCAGAACGTCAAGGATACGGTCTTCAGCAGCATCCTCAGCTTGTGTGCGTACACGACGCATAGCAACTTCACGCGTTTGCTTAACTGAAACATCGACAAGGTCACGAATAATCGTATCGACGTCACGACCGACATAACCCACCTCGGTAAAATTGGTGGCTTCTACTTTAATAAAAGGTGCATTCGCTAATTTGGCTAGACGACGAGCAATTTCAGTCTTACCTACGCCAGTAGGGCCGATCATCATAATGTTCTTAGGGTGAATCTCATGGCGTAAGGGCTCGGGCACCTGTTGACGGCGCCAGCGGTTACGTAAGGCCACTGCCACAGATTTCTTGGCCTTATCTTGACCAACAATATTCTTGTCCAGTTCAGAGACGATTTCTTTGGGTGTCATTACACTGATTGTCATGTTTTGTTCCTAATTACAGTGTTTCAATGATGTGGTTTTGATTGGTGTAAATACATACCTCACCAGCAATTTCGAGGGATTTCTTAACGATATCGGCGGGTGGGAGGTCGGTATTGTAAATGAGAGCTTGAGCTGCGGATTGCGCATAGGCTCCGCCCGAACCGATGGCAGCAATACCGTGCTCGGGTTCAAGCACATCGCCATTACCAGTAAGAATTAAGGTGTGCTCCTTATCAGCGACGATTAACATCGCTTCTAAACGGCGTAATACGCGATCGGTGCGCCAGTCTCGAGTCAATTCAACAGCGGCACGTAGCAGGTGGCCTTGGTGTTTTTCTAGTTTGGCTTCAAAGCGCTCTTGGAGGGTAAAAGCGTCAGCTGTTGCGCCAGCGAAGCCTGCTAATACTTTGTCGTGGTAGAGGCGACGAATTTTACGTGCTGTTCCCTTAACCACAATATTGCCTAAAGTAACTTGTCCATCACCGCCTAAAGCGACTTGATCACCACGTCGGACACAAACGATGGTGGTTGCATGATATTGTTCCATAAAAAACCTTCCTTTGTTTTGCCAGTAGATGGAGGGCTAAGGAAGGTTTTTCAAGGGATTGTTACGAATTAATCGTTAAGCCTAATTTTCAGTATTAATCACCATATAATTTTTGGCGCTTCTCACGTCGCTCTTGTGCTTCGAGAGAGAGGCTGGCAGTTGGGCGTGCTAGGAGACGACCTAAACCAATCGGTTCCCCCGTTTCTTCACACCAACCGTATTCTTTTGAATCGATCAACTGTAAAGATTGTTGTACCTTTTTCAATAATTTGCGCTCACGGTCACGAGTACGTAGCTCTAAAGCATGCTCTTCCTCAATGGTCGCGCGATCGGCAGGGTCGGGTACAAACTGAGTTTCACGAAGATTTTCAGTAGTTTTGTCGGCTTTATTGAGAATATCATTCTCAAGATCTTTAAGGCGAGCCTTAAAAAATGCCAATTGCGCATCATTCATATAGTCGTCTTCGGGCATCGCTAATAATTGCTCTTCCGTTAACAAAACATCATCGGCAACCTTGTTGCTTACTTTTTTTGCGGTCTTGGCCATCTTACACTTACTCCTTTTAGGCTATTGTATTAACCAGTTCGTGTTTGGCTTCTTAAACTATCGGTATAAGTGTGTATTAAGAATCCGCTGACGGATACTGGGCATAACAAACTACAACTTACAAACTACAATTTATAAACTCGGCACTATTATGCCAGACATTGATTTAAACCTTCTCTAAAAATCTCTTCTGGTAGTTTTCTACCGATAAAGACGATTTTGTTCTGTTTCTTTTCTTTTGCTGACCAAGGTTTACCTGGATTGGTTCCTAAGATCATATGCACGCCCTGTAATAGGTAGCGTACAGGAGCGCCCTTAATATATAGGATGCCCTTATAGCGGTATAGATCAGGGCCATAAACTTGGACCAAACCACCTAGGAAGTCGTCAAGTTTGACTGGGTCAAAAGGACGGTCTGAGGCAAAAAGGAAAGCACCGATCTCATCATCATGATGAGCGTGGTGATGATGGCTAGGGTCATCACAATCTGTATCACAGTCGTGACCATGATGGTCGTGTTGGTGATGGGCGTGACCATGATTATCGGCATCTAAGAATTCTGGATTGATATCAAGTACGGCATTTAAGTTAAAGCCAGTAATATCAATAATGCTATTTAAGTCGACTTCGCCAAAGTTCACTGGCATGATGGCAGCGCGTGGGTTCATGCGAATTAAACGTGTGCGTAGGGCACTTAGTTCCGCCTCAGAAACAAGGTCTGTCTTAGAAATTAAGAGACGATCCGCAAAGCCTACTTGCTGTTGAGCTTCAGGCTGAGTATCCAGGGTTTCCATGCCGTGCTTAGCATCTACCACGGTAATCACCGCGTCAAGCATATAGTAAGAGGCGACTTCTTCATCAATAAAGAAGGTCTGGCAAACTGGGCCCGGGTTGGCTACACCAGTTGTCTCGATCATCACGCGCTCAAACGACAATTCGCCACTTTCACGGCGGGCTTTTAGGTTTAAGAGAGTGCGCTGTAAATCACCACGTACAGTGCAGCAGACGCAGCCATTATTGAGCTCAATAATTTCTTCGTCTTTGTCTTGCACAAGCAATTCATTGTCAATGCTTTCAGGTCCAAACTCATTCTCAATAACGGCAATGCGGCGACCATGGTACTCATTCAAGATACGCTTGAGTAGGGTTGTTTTACCTGCACCCAAAAAACCCGTTAAGACGGTTACGGGAACCATTTTGTTTGCTGCCATTATTCGATGTCCTTAACTATTGCTTATAAAAAATATATCCGTCACGAGACAAATACATAAAAAGACTAACCACTGATTACATCATAGCTTTGTCATTCTGGCAATGCATATGGCGATAAATTACAAAAAATCAAGAGGGGAAAGTTTTAAGCAGAATAATTTTTGTCTCTATGAAAGCCGCACATGTGACAGTTTTCTTAAAAACAGCATAATTGGGTGCTTGAACTAGGGGCTTTATAGGTATTATTACGCGTGTTCGGGCAGTGATTGCTGGCGACAGGTATCACAGGTAGCACGAATCTCAGTTTCGGGAGCATTAGGCGAAAAACCGACAGTTGCCAGTAAATCACGTAATTCCTGGCTGATATGTGGGGCACTTAATTCCTTAAACATGCCACAAACTGTGCACACAATAAGCAAGTCATGGTGATGACTATGAATATGTTGGCAGGCTGTCCATCCATTGATTGCATCAAGGCGGTGAATTAAGCCTTGTTCAGCAAGAAAGTCGAGCGCGCGGTAAATAGTCGCTGGTTTAGAGTTAGGGTGGATGACTTGCATCTGCTCTAATAGCTCGTAGGCCTTAAGACTGCGACCACTTTGTAGCATAAGCTCTAAGACTTGGGCGCGGATAGGGGTGAGACGCTTGCCACGCGATTCACATAAACTGATCGCTTCAGCTAAGCTCTGACGAACATCTGCTGGGCTATGACTGTGTTCATGATGATTGTCATGGGAATGAGAATCATGGGAATGCGTGCTCATAGATATCTCTTTATCAATTTTTAGTTTAAGGCGATCTTTTTTTCAGAAAAAAGTCTATTTTTAATGTTATGTTATATTATAACATATGATACAATGTATCAAAACATGGAGTGGTAGCGATATTTTGTTGTCACTCGCATGGCTTGGCAGTACTTTAACAATACTTTAAGTACTGCTTAACTTATTCTTGACACCCTATATAGTAAAGCATAATGAATACGGCCAGCACAAGTACTACGACCTTTCGTCTTGAGTCAGATTTTACGCCAGAACTTAATACAACATTTAAGTCGGGGCGTACGCTAAGGTGTGGTTCAGGGGTGTCGTCAAGTTTTCACAATCATTATCACAGTCACGAGACAGCAGCCATGACCAATAGCGTGGGTAGTTTATTAACGGAATCGGTCTTTGGGCGTTTATTGCCAGTGAGCTTATTGTTAGCCCTAATGTGGTTAATGAGCTTTATCATCTTGGGCTGGTTATAAGCGCCTACCTCTATGTATGCAATTCGCTTAGATAATGTTGCTCTAGGTTGGCGTCGAGAAACACAGGACCATATTCTACAAGGCATTACTGGTCAGTTTGATCAGGGCAGTATGACGGCATTAGTCGGTCCTAACGGTGCTGGTAAGTCAACCTTGATTAAGGGGCTCGTTCAATTTATTAAGCCGAGTCAAGGCAGCATTCAGATTGCGCCTGGCTTACGTGAGCAGATGAGCTTACTTCCTCAATTAACAGATATCGATCGCAGTTTTCCCATTACCGTCTTTGACCTAGTGGCGATGGGTGCTTGGCGTCGTCTAGGCTTTTGGCGTTCGTATAGTCGACAGGAGAAGCAGCGCATTCATGAGGCTATTGAGCAAGTAGGCTTAGGGGCTTGTCGTGAGCAATTAATTGGCACGCTCTCTGGTGGACAGATGCAGCGCGCCTTATTTGCACGTTTAATTGTACGAGATGCGCAGATTCTTTTATTGGATGAGCCATTTACAGCGATTGATGAGCACACACAAGAAGACTTAATGCGAATTATCCAAGAGTGGCATCAGCAAGGGCGTACCGTGATTACGGTCTTGCATGATGTGAGCTTAGCGCGAGCGGCTTTTCCAAGCGCTTTATTATTAGCTCGCCAGCTGGTCGCTTGGGGGGATGCGCAAGAGACCTTAAGTGAAGAAAACTTACAGAGCGCGCGTCGTCTTGTGCTTAAGGGGTTTTAAGTGATGTTGTATGAACTTCTCATCGCCCCTTTCTATGAGTTTGGCTTTATGGCACGGGGCTTATTAGGTGCCTTATTTATCGCTTTATCTGCCAGCTCCTTAGGAGTCTTTTTAATTCTGCGTCGTATGAGTTTGGTAGCAGACTCCATGTCACATGCTATCTTGCCTGGCGTGGCAGCAGGCTTCCTAATTGCAGGTATGTCCATGGCGGCTATGCTCTTGGGTGGCTTTATTATGGGTCTATTGGTCGCGGTTGTCGCAGGTTTGGTTGCACGTGCGACCCAGCTTAAGGAAGAGGCGAGTTTTGCTGGCTTTTACCTGATTTCCCTGGGGCTGGGTGTTATTTTGGTTTCCTTAAAAGGCACGAATATGGATTTACTCCATGTGCTCTTTGGTTCAGTCTTAAGCCTCGATGATCAAGGCCTCTTATTTATTATGGTGATGAGTAGCCTATCTATCATCATCTTATTCATGATTTATCGCCCCCTCATTATTGATTGTCTCGACCCGACGTTCTTACGTGCCGAAGGTGGTGGCGGGCATATTACCCATCTGGTTTTCTTATTATTGCTGGTTGCGAATCTACTGGCGGGCTTTCAAGTGCTTGGCACCTTAATGGTAGTTGGCATGATGATTTTGCCTGCTTTAAGCGCACGATTTTTAGGCAAAACGGTGGGCTGGCAAATTATCATTGCCGTGTTTCTAGGGATGTTATCGAGTTATATTGGTATGGTTTTTTCTTACCATATTAATGTCCCGACTTCGGCGAGCATAATTCTAAGCGCTGGCGTTTGCTATCTCTTGGCCTTGTCATTTGGCCCTTATGGGGGGCTGTGGCAACATTTTAAACAGCAAAAAAGAAGGAAACACATAGCATGAAGTTACTGAAAACAATGGCTTTAGCCGCAGGTCTAAGCGTCGGTTTAGGCGTGGCGGCACAAGCACAGGCTTTAACTGTAGTAACAAGCTTTTCGATTATCGATGATATGGTGAAAAATGTCGCGGGTGATAAAGCTAAGGTTTTGAACTTAGTGGGTGCCGATAGTGATGTGCATAGCTTTGAGTTGTCGCCCAGCGATGTCGCTAAGTTAAGTGGCCGTGAAAAACCCGTGCTTTTCTTTGTTAATGGTTTAGGTTTGGACGATTGGTCTCAGCGTATGGTAAAAGCCGCTGGGTTCGAAGGACAGGTAGTCGTTCTAACCGAAGGCATTAAAGAGCGTAAGTTTGATGAGGGTGACGACGAACACCACGATGATCATCATGAAGAGCATGCTGATGTGGCGGATAGTCATGAACATGATCACCACCATCATGGTGATATAGATCCGCATGCTTGGCAAAGTTTAGCTAATGCCCAAGTCTATGTGGATAATATCGCTAAGGCTCTAGTTCAGGCAGATCCAGAGAATACGGCTTATTATCAAGCGAATGCGAAGGCCTATAAACTTGAATTAAGTACCTTACATCAAGAAATTTCCGAGGCGTTTAAACCCTTGGCGCATGAGCGTCGTTATATCGTGACTTCACATGAAGCGCTCGGTTATTTTGCCGATGAGTACCATCTTCACTTGGTGACCCCATTGGGGTTTTCTTCGAGCGCTCAACCTTCAGCGAAAGAAGTGGCTGCGGTGGTTAAGCAAATACGTGAAGCGAAGATTCCAGTCGTCTTTTTAGAGAATATTAAGAATGCTAGTTTATTGGAGCAAATTTCTCGAGAAAGTGGCGCGAAAATTGGTGGGACTTTATACACTGATGCCCTAGCGACCTCGGGTCCAGCCGCAACGTATCTTGGCATGTATAAAGAAAACGCTCGGGTGATTTTAGACGCCTTAAAGTAATCAAGTGCACTTGTATTTATCGTCCAGCGCAATTGTGGTTTGCCTCGCTCATTGTGAGTCCAGACTTATCCCTTAGACTTCATCCTCTGCCTCCTATCTTGGGTGATTACGCTACAATGGCATATTGAGTATGTGGACGATATATGATTTGGCAATATGGCAGAATGCGCATCAACGGATTCGATGTGATTGTACTTGATGGTGTACGTCAAGCGATTGATATCAGCCCTCAACATATTGGTGCGCTAACGAATCTAGAGGATGGTGTTGGCGCTGATCTGGTGGTTCTCATTGAAAACCCAGGTCACCCTATGGCAGATTTCCGTTTTCGTGTATTTGATCGCTCAGCCAGTGAGGGCAAGATTGTCACTGAACTGGGCGGTGTGGCACAAGAGAATAAGCTAGCGGATGCCACTAGTTCTGAACGTGAGGCGTATAGTGCAGGTGCGTATGGTTTTATGCTGTATGCGCGTGAACAGCGGCTTTCAGGGCGCAAAACATTGCGTGTTGAAGTCGCTTCAGGTCTAGCGACCTTATCTTGGCAAGATGAAACTGACACGCTCACTTTAAACGAACAAGTCTTAGCAATTAGCAACGCTACGAGCGAAGTTGCGCATGAGCAAGTCGATATTGATGTCCTTTTGAAATCTATTCCGAGGTAGGTGTTAATTCAATGAACAAAAAAACAAGTAATGGCTTAAGTGCAGAGCAAGTCGCAAGTTTTTTAAGTGAGCATACTGATTTTTTTATGCAGCATGCTGATGTCTTTGCAGATCTGCAAGTGCCGCAGCCGCATGCCCCAGGTACGCTCTCCTTACTAGAGCGTCAAGTACAGGTTATGCGTCAGCGTGAAAGACAATTGCAATGGCAGCTCTCTGAATTGCTGTATTGTGCTGATGAAAATAAAGAAATTAACGATACAGTAACACATTGGTGCGCGAACTTATTAAGTGTGCAAGATGCGCAGCAGATTCCTGCAGAAATTGTTAGATCATTGCAGCAGGCATTCCCTGAGTTAGAAGTGGTATTGCGTGTTTGGAATGTGGCAGAGCTAGCTGATAGTCCATTGCAAACTCAATCTGAAGGCTTATTAAGCTATGTGCAGTCGTTGGATAAGCCATATTGCGGGACGAAGCTTGATGAGAGTTTAGCGGATTGCTTTGCTGCACCTCCGGGTTCAATAGCAGTTGTGCCTTTGCGTCAAGATGAGATTGCGCTAGGTGTGCTTTTATTTGCCAGCGACAATCCCGAGCATTTTCATGAAAGTATGGGTTTGGTGTTTCTGAAAACTTTAGGCCAACTAGCGGGTGCTGCTTTAAGTCGTTTGCAATCCTAATGTGGACTTAAGTGTATGAGAGTGAGTCAGGATGATGCTAAGCGTAATTATAGTACTCAATGGTTAAACCATCTGCGTACTGAGCGGCGTTATTCTGAACATACGATTAATGCGTACTCTCGAGATCTTCAGCATCTTTCTGAGATCTATCCAGAACAAGCGCTTGAACAGTTAAGTAATGCGCAAATACGGATGGCTATAGCGCGCTTACATGCGCAAGATTTCTCACCGCGCTCTCTAGCCCGTATCTTATCAACCTGGCGTAACTTCTATAAATGGTTAGCACCGCTCTTGGATTTGCGTGTGAATCCGGCACAGGATGTACGTTCACCGAAAGTGCCACGCTCCTTGCCTAAAGCTTTGTCCACTGACCAAACTATGGCCTTATTGGATAATGCTCAGCAAGTCTCAGATGGTGGAGCGATTGCACTCCGGGATCAAGCCATGTTTGAACTCATGTATTCCAGTGGTTTACGCTTGTCCGAATTAGTGGGTTTAGATATTGCCTATCATAAGGAAGCTGATTATATTTCGCAAGGTTGGTTGAGCCTTGAAGAAATGGAATTGACCGTAGTCGGTAAGGGTGGTAAAACCCGAATTGCGCCACTCGGGGCTAAAGCAGCTGAAGCGATTCAGGCGTGGTTAGCTAAGCGTTCTTTATTACTTAAAGCGGGGGCTGATATCGATAGTGAGCAAGCTCTCTTTTTAGGTGAGCGTGGCGGGCGAATTAGCCCTCGTGTTGTGCAATTGCAATTAAAGAAAATGGGGCAAAAAACCAATGCGCCAGCACAGCTCCATCCCCATGTTTTGCGCCATAGCTTTGCCAGCCATCTCTTACAATCCTCACAGGATTTGCGTGCCGTTCAAGAGCTACTCGGCCATGCGAATATTTCGACTACACAGATTTATACACGTTTGGATTTTCAACACTTAGCTAAAGTCTATGACCAAGCGCATCCTCGTGCTAAGAAAAAGTCTTAATAAAATTTAGTCTCGCCTTCAGGGCGTGTTTTAAAGCGTCGATGAACCCAATAGTATTGAGGAATATCACGTAGTACCCATTGTTCAAGTTCTTGGTTTATACGGGCGGTAGCTTCTTCAATGTTTTGTTCGCCTGGGAAATTGTCTAGTGCTGGTAAAACTTCGACTTCATAGCGACCCGTCTGTATATCAAGCTTCGTCACAATCGGTACCACGCTAGCTTTGAAGCTCTTCGCAATTTGTGCTGTGCTCGGTAAGGTGGCGCTTGGCACACCAAAAAAGGGGACAAAAATAGAATCGTTACGGCCAAAGTCCATATCCGGCAGATAATACACAGGGACACCGCGACGCATATAGCGAATGATGCCACGAATGCCTTCTTTGCGGCTCAGCAAATGAATCTCATTAAAGCGCCCACGACCTAAGCGAATCATTTCATCAAAATCAGGATCACGCTGCGGTTTATACATAGTGCAGGCTTCAGTGAGCCCCATGGAGATTCGTGTAGCTGCTGCGTCTAAACCAATAAAGTGGGGCGCTAACATGAGCAAAGGCTGCTTAGCTTGGACTAAATTATCGATATGCTCAAAACCGCTAATCGACACCTCTTGTCGAATGCGTTCAGGGTCACCGTACCAGAGTAGGCCGCGGTCTACCATGGACTGGGTAAAAAGGCGTAGGTGCTCCTTTTCCCAGCGACGCAATGTTTCTGCATCTGCCTTAGGGAAGCAGAGCTTTAAATTCGTGCGTACGATATGGCAGCGTCGACGCGCAACATAAGGCATAAGTGCCGCCAAAAAAGCACCAATACGCAATCGCTTTGGGGTTGAGATACGACCAAAGTAACGGAATAAGGACTCAATTAGACGGTATTTAAGCGACTTCTTCATGGGTAAGAGAATTATTTTTAAGCACTTATTGTACCTTAGATGCTAGCTTCTTCCCTTAGTCTATACGAAGTTTTTATTTCATTTATACGAGAGAAATGCATCGAATAAATGCATATATGAATGTACACAAATTTTAAATAAAAAGAATCATTCCCTTAAAAATCATGAAGATAGGAGGGTTATTCAACATTATTATTCTGATTTAGAGTAGAATATTGTCTTTCGAATTAAATCGCCGAGTTAAAGACAACTTGCGGGGCGAATAAATGCCGCTAAAGCGTCGCACTGTTCTACGCTCTTTTCTAGATAGTTGCTACGCGTTCTATAAACTCAATAAGATAAAGGACGCCATAATGGCCAAAAATGATTTCTTATTTACCTCTGAGTCGGTCTCAGAGGGCCACCCAGACAAAGTTGCTGACCAAATTTCTGATGCTATTCTTGATGCTTTGCTAGAGCAAGATCCACACTCGCGTGTGGCTGCTGAGACCTTATGTAATACAGGTTTAGTGGTACTTGCCGGCGAAATCACTACTAAAGCGAACGTTGATTATATTGATGTTGCACGCGATACGATTAAACGTATTGGTTACGATAATTCAGACTACGGTATTGACTATAAGGGTTGTGCTGTACTTGTCGCTTATGACAAACAATCACCTGATATTGCACAAGGTGTTGACCGTAACGAAGAAGAAATTCTTAATCAGGGCGCGGGTGACCAGGGCTTAATGTTCGGTTACGCATGTGATGAAACTCCTGATTTGATGCCAGCACCGATTTGGTATTCGCATCGCTTAGTGCAACGTCAGAGTGAATTACGTAAAAATGGCACCTTACCATGGTTACGTCCTGATGCTAAATCACAAGTGACTTTCCGCTACGTTGATGGTAAACCAGTTGAAGTAGACACTGTGGTGCTTTCAACTCAGCATCATCCAGAAATTTCTCAAGCGGATATTCATGATGCCGTCATTGAGCACATTATTAAGCCAAGCTTTCCTGAGGGTCTATTAACACCGAAGACTAAGTTCTTCATTAACCCAACAGGTATCTTCGTAATCGGTGGTCCTCAAGGTGACTGCGGTCTAACAGGTCGTAAGATTATTGTTGATACTTACGGTGGTGCTTGCCCGCACGGTGGTGGTGCTTTCTCGGGTAAAGACCCATCTAAAGTTGACCGCTCAGCTGCTTATGCCGCACGTTATGTGGCTAAGAATATTGTTGCTGCAGGTTTAGCGAAACAATGCCAGATCCAATTAAGCTATGCGATTGGTGTGGCTGAGCCGATTAATATTACCGTGTACACCGAAGGCACAGGTGTGGTGTCTGATGAACAATTAGAGCGCATCGTTCGTGAAAACTTTGACCTACGCCCACGCGGTATCGTTCAGATGCTTGACTTATTGCGTCCGATTTATAGCAAATCAGCCGCCTATGGTCACTTTGGTCGTTCAGAGCCAGAGTTCTCTTGGGAAGCAACCGACAAGGTAGAAGCCTTGAAACAAGCAGTTAAATAAATTTTGCTATAATACGTGTCACTTGTACGTAGAGCTTTTGGCGAATTTTTGAGCGAACTCTACGTAACACCGTAACACGATAATTTACTATTTCCCGGCTGAGGGGCGCTGCACCAGATATCTATCTGCTAGGCTCAGTTAGGGGTTAATGAACTAACGGCGCTCATCTTATCCTGCACATAAAGCGTGATTTGATGAGCGCTTTTTGCTGCAGGTCTATATCATATTAAGGATTAGACATGAGCACAGTTGATTACAAAATTGCGGACATCGCATTGGCCTCTTGGGGCCGCAAAGAACTAGACATTGCTGAAACCGAAATGCCAGGCTTGATGGCGACTCGTGAAGAGTATGCAGCGAGCCAACCGCTTAAGGGTGCGCGTATTGCTGGTAGCCTCCACATGACAATTCAGACTGGTGTTT
This sequence comes from uncultured Pelistega sp., assembly GCA_964346715.1. Taxonomy (GTDB): domain Bacteria; phylum Pseudomonadota; class Gammaproteobacteria; order Burkholderiales; family Burkholderiaceae_B; genus Taylorella. The sequence continues at coordinate 28,741 of CAYFVY010000002.1, forward strand.
TAATTGAAACGCTTGTCGCTCTTGGTGCTGAAGTACGTTGGGCATCATGCAATATTTTCTCAACTCAAGACCACGCTGCAGCAGCTATTGCTGAGCAAGGTATTCCTGTGTTTGCCGTTAAGGGTGAAACCTTAGAAGAGTACTGGGATTACTGTCACGAAATCTTCAACTGGCCAGGTGAGCAAGCCAATATGATCCTAGACGATGGTGGCGATGCGACCTTATTACTTCACTTAGGGGCTAAAGCTGAGCAAGATATCAGCGTGCTAGATAAGCCAACAAGCGAAGAAGAGCGCGTCTTATTTGCTTCTATCAAGGCCAAGATTGCTCAAGACCCAACATGGTACTCTACTCGTTTAGCTTGCATTCAAGGTGTGACCGAAGAGACCACCACAGGTGTACATCGCTTGTATCAAATGAGCCAAAAAGGCGAGTTAAAATTCCCTGCCATTAATGTAAACGACTCAGTGACTAAGTCAAAATTTGACAACTTATACGGTTGCCGCGAGTCATTAGTCGACGGTATTAAGCGTGCCACTGACGTGATGATTGCGGGTAAGATTGCCGTGGTTGTTGGTTTTGGTGACGTAGGTAAGGGTTGTGCACAAGCATTAGCTGCCTTACGTGCGCAAGTTTGGGTATGTGAAATTGACCCAATTTGTGCATTACAAGCTTCAATGGAAGGTTATAAAGTAGTGACCATGGATGAGGCCGCTGATAAAGCTGATATCTTCGTGACCGCAACAGGTAACTACCATGTGATCGATCGTGGTCATATGGAGCGCATGAAGAACGAGGCGATCGTATGTAATATCGGTCACTTTGATAATGAGATTGATGTTGCTTCTATCGAAGACTTAGAGTGGGAAGAAATTAAACCCCAAGTTGATCACGTTATCTTCCCAGATGGCAAACGTATCATTCTATTAGCTCAAGGTCGCTTAGTGAACTTGGGTTGTGCGACAGGTCACCCATCATTCGTGATGTCAGCTTCCTTCACTAACCAGACAATCGCCCAAATCGAGTTATTTACTCGCGGTGATCACTACGAAACAGGTAAGGTGTATGTGCTACCTAAGCATTTGGACGAAAAAGTCGCTCGTTTACACTTGAAGAAATTAGGTGTGAACTTAACGACTTTATCTCAGCAACAAGCGGATTATATTGGTGTCACTGTTGACGGCCCATACAAGCCAGAGCATTACCGTTACTAATCATTCTTTACTGAGTAGTGAATTTACTAAACGCTTGTGTTCCCGATTCCAAGGGGGTGCGCTTGCTGCACATGACGCTAGGCGGCAAGCGTTTAGTAGAAGAGAGATATTATGACCAAAAGAGAAAAGTTTTATAGTCTAGAGTTCTTCCCTCCTCGTGATGTGGAAGGTCTGGCTAAGTTAGAAGCTACGGCCAAAGAGCTGTTGCAAATAGATCCAGCTTATATTAGTGTGACTTTCGGAGCGGGTGGTTCAACGCAGACAGGCACTTTAGAAACAGTGCGTATGATTAAGGGTTTGGGTGTGGATGCTGTGCCGCACCTCTCTTGCATCAGTAATACCAAAGCTGAAATCATCCAAATTCTCCATGAAATTAAAGCATTAGGTGCACGCCATATCGTCGCCTTGCGCGGAGACTTACCATCAGGTGCAGGTGTTCGCTCTGGCGGGGAATTACTGTATGCAAGTGATTTAGTTCGCTTAATTCGTGAACAGCACGGTGACTACTTTCATATCGAAGTGGCGGCATACCCAGAGACGCATCCACAAGCTCATTCGCCCGATGAGGACTTGGCTAATTTTGTGACCAAGGTTAATGCCGGTGCAGATAGTGCGATTACGCAATATTTCTTTAACCCAGATGCCTATTACGATTTTATCGATCGTGCTCAGGCTAAGGGTGTAAATATTCCTATCGTGCCAGGTATTATGCCTATCACTAATTACGCTCAGTTAAGTCGCTTCTCGCAAATGTGTGGTGCTGAAATTCCACGCTGGATTCGTATGCGCTTAGCGCAATACGCGGATGACCGTGAGTCAATTCGCCAATTTGGTATTGAAGTGATTAGCAAGATGTGCCAAGAATTAATCGATTATGGTGCACCAGGTTTACACTTTTATACGCTGAATGGTACGGCGAGTACCTTAGCGATTTGGAATAATCTTAACGATTAATTCTGGCGTAGATTCATCCCACTGCATCTAGCAAGCTCTGACCTTAAGTAAGAATAGCGATATTTTTACTTAAGGTTTTTTTGTGCTGTCGTACTTTACTGGCGAACTAAGTAGCTTGAGCTGAAAAAAGAACGCAGTCTTTTAACACTTAAAACCACTTGGGGTCAGGATGGCACTTAAGGGCACATCATGTGGCGCTGCTTGATATGTGCAGTCCTCAATGAGTCCTTCGTCCCATGCCAGCCCTAAGGTATAGGGGTAGTGACCCATTTCTTGCCATTGTGCTAAGGTGCGGTCGTAATAGCCTTTGCCGTAGCCGAGTCTGTCACCGAACATGGTGAAGCCCAGTACGGGTACTAAAACAATATCGGGTGTACTAGCCCGTTCAGTGAGAGCAGGCTCTGGAATATTATAGTGTCCGGCTTGCATGGGCGCATTTTCTGTCCATACATAGAACTCCAAGGGAGCATCTAATTGCGCCACTTTAGGTAAGCTAATCGTATGGCCTAAGCGACTCAGTTCGTAGAGAGCAGGCTTGATATCGAGTTCTTCACCAATGGGCCAAAAGGCAGCAATACGCTTGGCGACACCGCCAGTATGTCGTTGGATGCAACTGACTAATAGGCTGACGAGTTGCTCGCTGAGGCTTGTTCGTTGCTCAAGGCTTAAGGCTTTGCGTTTTTGCAGAAGCACTTGTCGTAAAACTGTATTGGGGTTTGTGTTATTCTGCATATAGTTCGTCCCTCCCAGTGACTCACCAGATAAAGTAATCACTTATGAAGAAATTTACCCTTAGCTTCGTTTTGCTAAATTTGATGGCGCTAGGTCTGAGTGCCTGCTCGTCTAATGATAGTTCTTCGGTCGCTTCGAAGGCTTTAATGAACACTGCAAATGCACAGGATTCTAAGCCGTATGTTGATTATAGACCAATCCGTGCAGTACCGCCTCAAGCGCGTAACGCTGTAACAATGGCGTATGAGGCGCGTGCTCGTCGTGAATGGGAGCAACTCCCAGCTTATGGACAAATTGCAAAAGACGATCACGAATTAGGTGCTTACCCCTTATTCTGGTACTGGCGCCAGCAATTGCAAGATACACGTTTGCCTATAGAACAAGCGGGCTTACAGCAATTTATTGCGAGTCAGCCCAATACCTATGTGGCTGAGCGCCTTAAGGCGGACTGGCAGGTTGCTGCAGCTCGCAGCGGTGATTTTTCCCTAGTTAAGCAACTAGGTCTTACGAATTTAAACTTATCTGCGCCTAAGTGTGCCTATTATCAAGCGCTAACAGCGACAAGCGTGAAGTTTAATAAACAGGATGCACTCGAAGCATTCAACGCGAATTCAAGCTGTTGGGATATGTTGCGCACAATGCGTAATGCAGGGCGAATTAGCTTTGCCGATCTACAAAACCCGATGCGTGCTGCCGTAGAATATGATAATAAGGGTAATGCACGTAATTATGCTAGCTTAGTTTTTGATGGTAATCAGTTACGCGATTATGACGCGATTCTGGCGAACCCGAGCGCGTGGCTAGCGACCCAGTCAGGTCGTGCAGCTAATCCAGCTCAAGAGGAATTACGTGCGATAGCTTTTAGCCGCTTAGCGCGCCAAGATCGCGATATGGGTATTGGTGTCCTGCAAAGTCGCGGAGCAGAGCTCTTAACGACGCAAGATTTGCAATGGGCATATTCGCAGTTCGCCCTAATTGCTGTATTGAATTTAGAGAATCGAGCTGACGATTGGTATCGTCAAGCTAAGGCGCTGCCCTTAAGTGATTACAATGCTGCATGGCGTGTTCGTGCGGCTTTACGCCAGCCTAAGGTTGATTGGGCTTGGGTGAAACAAGCGATTGGCTATATGAATGCGGAGCAGCAAGCCGAGACGGCTTGGGTTTATTGGAAAGCACGTGCAGATGAGGCTTTAGGTCATAAGCAAGCAGCGCATCAGGGCTACCAAAAAATCGAGCATGAGTTGGACTTTTATGGTCTATTAGCGCAAGAACAATTACATGGCAAGATTCGCCCTGTCAAAGGAGCTGCTCCAGTGACAGCAGCTGAACTAAACCATATTAAACAAAATACGGGTCTGCAAAAAGCGGTGGCCTTATTTCGCTTGGGCTGGCGTCCCGAGGCGGTTGCTGAATGGGGCCATGCTATTCGTGGACTGAGCGATCGCGACTTGATGGCTGCTGCGGCTTGGGCAGAGCAAGAGCATATTTATGATCGAGTCATTAATACTTCCTCATTGACTCGTCATGAAATTAGTTATGCGCAACGATACTTGGCGCCATTTGAGGGTCGAGTAGGCCAACAAGCGCGTAGCGTTGGTGTCGATCCTGCATGGGTTTATGGCTTAATCCGTCAGGAGTCGCGCTTTGTTCCCGTAGCTCGTTCTTCAGTAGGGGCTTCGGGTCTGATGCAATTAATGCCAGGTACTGCACGCTTAGTCGCCAATAAGATTGGTATGAGTGGTTTCTCACCGAGCTCGGTGAATGATTTCGAAACGAATACCATTTTAGGCACCAACTACTTAAAAATGACCATGGATGATTTGGCAGGTTCTGAAGTATTAGCGACAGCAGGCTATAACGCTGGGCCGAATCGTGCTAAGCGTTGGCGCTCGAGCTTAAGTCAGCCAATGGAGGGAGCGATTTTTGCAGAGACAATTCCTTTCACGGAAACTCGTTTATATGTAAAACATGTCTTATCGAATGCGGTCTGGTACCAGATGCATTTTAGTAAAGGTCAAGCGCAATCTTTAAAGCGTCGTTTAGGTCAGATTAGTCCATGGTAGTATTGTCTCAGTTAGCTTTTGAGTTGGATGAAGCGACCCAAGGTTTAGCTATCTATTGTGTTGGCGGTGCTGTACGTGATTGCTTACTTGGCTTACCACCAGGTGATAAGGATTGGGTCGTGGTGGGAGCGAGTCCTGAGCAGATGTTAGCTCGAGGCTTTACGCCAGTCGGTGGGGATTTTCCAGTCTTCCTTCACCCTCATAATAAGCAAGAATACGCATTAGCGCGTACTGAGCGTAAGAGCGGTCGTGGTTACCAGGGCTTTACCTTTTACACCGGTAAAGAAGTGAGTTTAGAGCAAGATCTTCAGCGTCGTGATATTACGATCAATGCGATGGCCACGGATTATCAAGGGTGCTTGATAGATCCTTATGGAGGCTTGCAAGATCTACAGGATAAGAAGCTGTGCCATGTGGGACCAGCCTTTATGGAAGATCCTGTGCGTATTTTACGTTTGGGGCGTTTCTTATCGCGCTTTAGTACCTTTACCGTATGTGAGGAAACGCGTGCACTCTGTCAGCTCATGGTGGATAACAATGAGGTCGATGCACTAGTGCCTGAGCGTGTCTGGAAAGAAATCTCGCGTGGTTTGATGAATGCTTGCCCTGAGCGGATGCTAAGCTTCCTGTATGGGATTGGTGCTGCACAACGGATTATGCCTGATCTGCATTATGATGCCACAATCGGTATGAATTTAAACTATGGCGTTAGTTTGCACTTTAGCTTAGCGCAACAATATGCAGTTTTATGCCGAGAGACGACCGAGATTGAGCGCCTCAGCAAAGGCTTACGAGTCAGTAGTGAGGCGATGGACTATGCGCGCTTATTGCCTATATTACGTGAGATGGTGACACCTCTTTGGTCCTTATCAATTTCTCCTTTAAGCCCACAAGAAGCGCATGCAATTCTGCAAACTATCGAGCGTATGGATGGTATTCGTAAGCCTGAGAGATTCCTCGAGTTGATTCAAGTATGTACGATTTTGCCTGAGCTATGCGAGGATATTGATATTCAGTTTATTGAGTCGCGTTGGCAATATTGGTTAGAGCGCGTGCTAGACGTACCCGCGGGTGAGGTTGCTCGCCAGCATCAAGGTCAGCCGGAGAAGATTAAAGCCGCTGTGCACGCGGCTCGGGTCGCTGTCTTATTGGGGTGATTGTAAGATGGTTTGATATGTGGCTTACAAACCATGTAGATCACACGCCAAGATGATTACAAGCTATGACGACGATCACCTGACATAAAGCCCAGTGGATCTATATCCACATCTTTGCCAATCATTAAGACTTTAAATAACTCGCCCATCTCAGCCTCGGAAAGTAGTTTCTGTACTGGGCCAATGCTTTGTGCATAGTTTAGAGTGTCTTCCGGATCGAGTGCGCTAAGCAATTGCAAGATACCGCAATTCATTAAGAAGCGTGCTTGTGAGGTATAACCAAGAACTTCTAGGCCGCCATCAATCGCAGCGTCGGCCATAGCCGTAAAATCCACGTGTGCTGTGATGTCTTGAAGACCAGGATAAATGAGAGGATTAGCATGTGCATGGTGACGTAAGTGACACATCAGCGTTCCCTCTGCGCGTTGCGGGTGATAGTACTCACTTTGCGGAAAACCATAGTCAATCAGAATAGCAGCGCCTTTTTTTAACCAAGAACCCATAGCACGAATCCAACTTTCAGCTTGGCGATTAATTTCAGAGCGATAGGTGGGTAGGGCGGGCATACGAGCGAGGACAAGGTCGCTCAGTTCAGCTGAGGCAGGCTGAGCTTGCCAATCAAAAGCCTGTGTTGCTGGGTTAAAGCGCACGTGCATTTCTTGTAGATTACTCTGTGCATCAAATTCGAATACGCTGACGGGCATTGCATCTAAAACTTCATTCGCCACAACACAGCCACTAAATTCTTGCGGTAGCGTATCTAGCCACTCAACTTGTCCTGCAAAAGGGGCTAATAACTCAGCTTGGCGCTCTTTAAGATCGGCAGATAGTTCAATAATAAAGTACTTTATTGATGGATTGTTTAAGCTACTTAAAAGAGCATGGGCTAATTTGCCGCTGCCTGCACCAAATTCCAAAATCGCTTGAGAGTCGCTGGCATCGAGCACTTGTCGTACTTGCTGTGCGAGCGCACGGCCGTACCAAGGGCTAAGCTCGGGTGCTGTCGTAAAGTCACCTTGTAAGGCTTGCCCAGCATGTGAGTCGCCACTTAATTTCGCTAAGCTGCCTGTGTAATAACCCCAGCCAGGGGTGTATAAGGCCATGCTCATCCATTGTTCGAATGAGATGCTTGCATCAGCCCCCATTTCTTCTTGTAATACTTGGCTAAATGCTTGGCTATGTGCCAACATCGCGGACGGCAGTTCGGGGAGAGTAGATTTTGTATTCATGCAAGGCTTAAGGAAGTGCTAGTGGGAGAAGTGGTGCTGCAAAGCGAGCATTAAAACCCATATTGTACCTTGTCTGTGTCTTGTTGCTAATGTCGCTAATTCGATACAGGAAACTATTTGAATTTTGAAATTAAAATTAGTTGCAAATAACTACATGGGATAGCACGGGATAACCCTTAATTTACCCTTGTTTTATCAAGACATTTCAAATAATTGTAAAGTTAATTAAAAAATAATTAATATAATATTTTATTACATCTTGACATATATCAATCAGCATTAAATTACAAATGGTTATTTATGAATTCTGAATTGAGCTATGGTATATTGTGGCTCATGGCTTATATTGTTTTTAATATAGATGAGATTTAGTTTTTATAATTATGTTTTTAACATATGATAAAAAAACTATTTAGTCAACTATATCCTTGTAAGTCTAGGGCTTAAGGTAAGTGTTATGACTTAAGGCAACTAGCAAGAAAGCACGAGAAGCGAATCATGTTACAGCACAGACAAGAAACTTATTTCTCTCTATTGTGGGCAAAGCTAGCCTTTGTTTTTATGGCGTTATTGTTGCTGACTAGCGTTATCTTGCCACAGGCAATGGCGCAAGCTCAGAAACCTACTCTGCCAGAACATCTCAAGAAGCTAGAACTATCGACGTTTTTCCCTGGCGCTGCGAAGATTGGTGCCCCTGAAGGGGACCCGATGATGGTGCGTGTCTATGCCGCTGGGGATAAGCAAATTGGTTATATCTATAGCACCACGGACGTTGTGAATACTCGGGGTTATTCTAGTAAGCCTATTGACGTCTTAGTCGGTTTGGATAATGACGGTAAGATTCTTGGTGCTAAGTTAGTGCATCACTCAGAACCCATTGTTTTGATTGGCATTCCAGAATCTAAAGTCGATACCTTTATTGAAGGGTATATCGGCTTGAATTATTTGGCTGATAGCTCTTTATTAACGGCACAACCTCCTTCTGATATTGTCAGTGGTGCGACCGTCACTTTGCTCGTGATTGGTGAGAGTATTAAGCGCTCGATTCTGCGTATGGCGAATGTACATGGCATTGGCCAAGCTCAACTCGCATCACAAGAGCCTAAGGTCGAGGTACCTAAGCGAATTATTGACCCTTCAGTGAATGATATTAAGTCATGGGATGAATTACTGGCAGAAGGAGCAGTCGGTAAATTACACATTACCGTCGCCCAAATTAATGAGGCTTTTGAAAAATCGGGTCGTAAGGGTGCTGGTAATAGGCCTGAACGTGGTGCTCCTGATGATGTTTTCGTGGATATGTATGCCGCAGTTGTCAGCTCTCCTTCGTTGGGGCGTAGCTTATTGGGTGATGCCGAGTGGGATCATTTAAGTAAGCGCCTCAAGCCTGGGCAAGAAGCGATTGTTGTGGCGGGTAACGGTATTTATTCATTTAAGGGTTCGGGCTATGTTCGCGGTGGTATTTTTGACCGCATTGAAGTCATTCAGAATGACTCGAGCTTTCACTTTACAGATTTACAGCATAATCGACTAGGCGACTTGATGGCTAAGGGTGCTCCGCGCTTTAAGGAAATTGCCTTATTTACGACGCCTATTCAAGAACCTATGTTTGATGCGACGCAACCATGGCGCTTACAGCTGATGGTGCAGCGAGTTTTAAGCGTGCAAGAGAAGTCTTTTGTCACCTACGATTTAAATTACCAGTTGCCTGAGCGTTATTCTATGCTCGATCCTAATGCACCCGCTCCAGCACCAGCCCAAGCAGTAGTTGCTGCAGCCCCTGCGGCAGGTACAGTGGCTCCGGCTACGAGTGCGCCAGCGACAGCTGATGTAACGGCTGTGCCTCAATACGATGAGACGAGTTTTGATGAGCCGCTTTGGAAGCAGATTTGGCATGGAAAGATTGCTCAGATTGTGACGGTTATTGTTGCTTTAATCATCTTGATTGGCGTGTTTTTCTTCCAAC
>CAYFVY010000002.1:38065-62553 GCA_964346715.1 uncultured Pelistega sp.
CCAACAAACCTTGGCTCGTCATGAGACGTTCTATGAGCGATTCCGAATTGTGTTCTTATGTTTTAGTTTGTTCTATATCGGCTGGTATCTGCAAGCACAGTTGTCGATTGTGAATGTGCTGACTTTTACCACTGCAATACGGACAGAGTTTAGTTGGGAATATTTCCTCATGGATCCTATTGTCTTCATCTTGTGGTGTGCAACAGCGATCTCAATGGTGTTCTGGAATCGAGGTGCCTTCTGTGGCTGGTTATGCCCATTCGGTTCATTACAAGAACTCTTGAATATTGTTGCCAAGAAAATTGGCATCCCACAACTTAATGTGCCGCACGCCATTCATACACGATTGGCTGCCTTGAAATACGTGATCTTTGTAGTGATCTTTGGTTTCTCGTTATATGACTTAGCCTTAGCGGAAGTGCTGTCGGAGGTAGAGCCATTTAAGACATCTATTATCTTGAAGTTTGTACGAGATTGGCCGTTTGTCGTTTTCGCCGTACTGCTTTTAATTGCGGGTCTATTTATTGAGCGCTTCTACTGCCGTTACCTCTGTCCTTTAGGTGCAGCACTAGCAGTGCCTGCAAAATTACGTATTTTTGATTGGTTACGTCGCTATAAAACCTGTGGTAATCCTTGCCAACGCTGTGCCAAAGAGTGTCCTGTACAAGCGATTCACCCTGAAGGCGATATCGACCCGAATGAGTGTATTCAATGCTTGCACTGCCAGATGCTGTACAACCATGAAACTAAGTGCCCGCACTTGATTGAGCGCAATGCTCGCCGCAAGAGAAGCTCAAAAGGCGTAAAGCAAGCCCCAGTGGCCATGGCTAAATCAGTGTCCAAAACGACAGCTGATGGCATGACGGAAACTACGCTCCAATTTGTACGTGGAGCGTCGACTGGAAAATAAGCAAGACTAGTGGAAATTAAGTAAACCCCTTACTTAAGAGTCAATCCAGTAGTCTGCGTAGTAATAATAAGTAGTTAACAACGAGTAGTAAATCTGAGCTTTGGCTTATGAAGTAGTAAAAAAGACGTCATTGGTTTTGGGTGATGGGAATGCCCAAAATCAATAATCAGAGTAGTTTTAATAGTAGGTTTTTAAGAGGAGTCACACAAATGAGTGATCAAAAACTGGAAAAAACGAATATTAGTCGTCGTACCTTCTTAGGTACAGCTGCGGCTACAGGAACTGCAGGTCTTGTTATGGGCATGAATGTGCCAGGCGCAGTACCTGAGGCACATGCGCAAGATACCGCGAAAGGTGGCTTAAACTACCACGTAGGTCCAGGTGAGTTGGATGAGTATTATGCGTTTAACTCAAGTGGCCAATCAGGTGAAATTCGCGTTTTAGGTTTACCTTCAATGCGTGAGCTTGTGCGTATCCCAATTTTCAATATGTGTAGTGCCACCGGTTGGGGCCGCACCAATGAGAGTCTGAAGATTCTTAACGAGAACAACACACCGCAAACTCAAGATTACTTGAAAAAGTCAGGTATGCCTTGTTTACCTAACGGTGACGCTCACCACCCGCACATGTCATTTACTGACGCCACCTATGATGGTCGCTATGTCTTTATTAACGATAAAGCGAATAACCGTGTTGCACGTATTCGTTGTGACGTGATGAAAACTGACAAGATTGTTGAGCTACCTAACGTATCAGCGGTTCACGGTCTACGTCCCCAACGTTACCCACGTACAGGTTATGTGTTTGCAAACGGTGAGCACATTGTACCTATCCCTAACGACGGTACCGTATTTGATGATCCAGAGAAAAACTTCTGGGCAGTTTTCACAGCGATTGACGGCGACACCATGGAAATCGCTTGGCAAGTTCTGGTTGACGGTAACTTGGATAATATGGACGCTGACTACCAAGGTAAGTATGCATTCTCTACATGTTATAACTCTGAGAAAGGACTTACCGTTAATGCCGCATCAGCTAATGAACAAGACTGGTGCGTAGTATTTAATATTGCACGCATCGAAGAAGCTGTTAAGACTGGTGACTTTAAAGAAATCAATGGCGTGAAAGTGGTTGATGGCCGCAAGGGCTCTAAATACACTCGCTATATTCCTGTGCCAAACTCTCCGCACGGTTGTAATGCGGCTCCTGATGGTATTCACGTGGTTCTTAACGGTAAATTGTCACCTACAGTTACGGTTCTTGATGTGCGTAAATTAGATGATTTGTTCGACGATAAGATTAAGCACCGTGATGTGGTGGTTGCTGAGCCACAATTAGGCTTAGGCCCTCTACATACAGCTTTTGACGGACGCGGTAATGCCTACACCACGCTATTTATTGATAGCCAAATGGTGAAATGGAATATTGACTTAGCCAAGCGTGCTTATGCGGGTGAAAGTGTCGATCCGATTGTGCAAAAACTTGACGTACACTATCAGCCTGGTCATAACCATACCACCATGGGTGAAACCAAAGAGGCGGATGGTCAGTGGCTTGTTTCATTAAACAAGTTCTCGAAAGACCGTTTCTTGAACGTTGGTCCGCTTAAGCCTGAAAATGATCAGTTGATCGATATTTCGGGTGATGAGATGAAGCTCGTACATGACGGCCCTAGCTTTGCTGAGCCGCATGATATGTGTTTGGTACACCGCTCTAAAGTTCGTCCTAACCATATTTGGTCGCGTGATGACCCAATGTGGGAAGATGCACGTCAGATGGCCGCCAAAGACGGAGTAACCTTGGAAACAGCCGCCGATGTTATCCGTGACGGTAACAAAGTACGTGTGTATATGGTTGCGGTAGCACCACTCTTTACCTTACCTCAGTTTGAAGTCAATGAGGGCGACGAGGTTACAGTGGTCGTGACGAATATGGAGTCCATTGAAGACTTAACTCATGGTTGGACCTTAGAAGGTCATGGTATTGCCATGGAAGTCGGTCCTCAGGCGACATCTTCAGTGACATTTACGGCGCACCGCCCAGGCGTTCACTGGTACTATTGTCAATGGTTCTGCCATGCTTTGCATATGGAAATGTCTGGCCAAATGCTGGTTAAGCCGAAAGCAGCTGCTTAGGTTTAGCGTATGATGCGTGCCAGTGTATTCGGCAAGACACGCACTCCACTTACACTAGTGAGATTCATGCTCGCTAGTGTAGGAGGGCTGTGTTCTATAAGCCAAGCTGCCATCATCGACGTCACTCCTGCTGATAATGTGCAAGAAGTCATTGCTCAGGCGGCTGCGGGTGACACGATTCGTTTTGCCTCTGGCAAATATGAGCAGAAATTAGTGATTGAAAATCCGGTGACTCTTCTTGGACCTGAAGACCACTCAGCGGTTATTCGTGGAGATAGAGTGGGGCGTACCATTTGGGTTCACTCACCTGACGTAACCATTGAAAGCCTAACGATTACGAACTCAGGCTTAGATTTATATGAGATGGATGCAGGGATTTTCTTAGATAAAACTGCCCATAATGCCAGAATTATCAACAATAAAATTCTCGATAACTCTGTCGGTGTGTACCTACGTGGTCCCGAGAGAATACTCGTAGAAAATAACGAAATTATTGGCAATATTGAGATGCGTGTTTCTGAGCGAGGTAATGGCATTACCTTATGGAACTCACCGCATTCAAAAATTATCAATAACCGAATCTCCAAAGGTCGTGATGGCATCTACACGACCAATAGTAAACATAATTTATTCACGCATAATTACTTTACTGATTTACGTTATGCGGTTCACTATATGTATACCAATGACAGTGAGGTGAGTGAGAATATCTCAGAGAACAATGATATCGGCTATGCGATTATGTTCTCAGAGCGCCTAAATGTTAGAAATAATATGGCACTCAATAGTAAAGCGCAGGGCATTATGATGAACTACGCCAACAATTCGTCGATTATTGATAATGTCTCTGTTAAGGCTGAAAAGTGTATTTACTTCTATAATGCCAACAAAAATCTAATTACGCGTAACCACTTAGTCGATTGTGAGATGGGGATTCACTATACAGGTGCAGTTGAAGGAAATAAGATTTATGACAATGCCTTTGTCAACAATCAGCATCAGGTGAAGTATGTCGGTACGCGTTATACAGACTGGGCTGAGGATATGGGACGTGGTAATTTTTGGAGTGATAATAGCGCCTTCGACCTGAACGGTGATGGCATCGCTGATTCTGTATACCGTCCGAATGATATTATTGACCAAGTGGTTTGGCGTGCTCCAGTCGCCAGATTGTTATTGAATAGCCCTTCAATGTCAATTATTCGTTGGGCGCAAACTCAATTCCCTGCAATTTTACCGGGGGGCCTGATAGACTCTGCGCCCTTAATGAAGATGCCGATAACAGAGACATGGCAACGTTATAAGGAAATGCATCCATGAGTGCAGATCATGTAACCCTAACAGGGGTCACTAAAAAATTCGCTCAGCAAGTAGCGGTCGAGAATGTCGACTTAACGTTACGTGCTGGTGAATCAGTTGCCTTAGCAGGCCATAATGGTGCAGGTAAGAGCACCTTATTGAAATTGATTCTAGGTTTAATCCACCCGACTGCGGGACGAGTGGACTTAATGGGACAGGAAACCTCGACAGGGGCTGCTGTGGCTATTCGACAAAAGATTGGCTATTTGCCCGAAACAGTGTCTATCTACCCCTCATTAACAGGGCTTGAAGTACTGAATTTCTTTGCTAAGCTTAAGGGTCAGCCACTCAGTAAGAATCGTGCTTTACTAAGCCGTGTGGGCTTAAGTAGTGCGATTAATCGTCGAGTCCGTACCTATTCCAAAGGAATGCGCCAACGCTTGGCTTTAGCGCAAGCCATGCTTGGCGAGCCGCAGATTCTATTATTTGATGAACCGACGACAGGCTTAGACCCCGCATCACGTCAACTGTTTTATGAAATTGTCTCTGAATTTAGGGCGAAAGGCGCAACAATTTTATTAAGTAGTCATGCCTTAACCGAAATCCAAGCGCAGACCGATCGCATTATTGTGATGCAAAATGGTCACAAAATTGCCGATGGTAGCCTAGGTGAGTTACGAGCACAAAGCGATCTGAAGAGTCAGATTGTCTTGAGTTTTGAATCTGCTCAAGCTGCAGAAGCCTCGCAATTAGCGACTAATCAGGAATGGCAGGTCTTGGATGGTCATCGATTCACGTCCTATTGCGATGAGCACGATAAGGTTCGCAAAATCCAAAGTCTAGGGAGCTTCCAAGGGGTGAATGGAATTGATATTCATAGTCCAAGTTTAGATGATATTTACGCCCACTTCCTACGCCGAGAAGACAGCCTATGAAAGCCATACTAATTTTAATGAATAAAGAAATCCGTGATGGCTTACGCAATCGCTGGGTATTTGCAACGACTTTATTACTATTGATTTTTGCGCTTTCTTTGGGTTTTCTAGGAAGCTCAGCGACTGGTGAGGTAAAAGTCGATCCTTTAACAGTGACCGTGGTGAGTTTATCGAGCTTATCGATTTACTTAATTCCACTGATTGCTCTGTTACTGTCCTTTGACGCGGTAGTTGGTGAAGCTGAAAGCGGTACGATGGCTTTGCTATTAAGTTACCCCATTAGCCGTTGGCAGGTTCTTGTTGGTAAATTCCTTGGGCATATCGTTATTTTATCGTTTGCCACGATTCTCGGCTATGGTTCCGCAGGAGCAGTCTTGCAGTTAGCAGGCAATGGTCTTGATTTTTCTGTTTGGATGCCTTTTGTCTATTTTATCGCCGCGAGTATTTTGCTGGGTGCCAGTTTCTTGGCGATTGGCTATGTGGTGAGTTGCCTGTCTCGTGAACGTGCAGCAGCGATTGGTATTATTATCGCGGTCTGGCTATTCTCGGTGGTGATTTTTGATTTGATATTGTTTGGCCTACTAGTGGCTGATACCGAACAAGTGATTATGACTTCAGCGGTGAATACCGCCTTATTATTTAACCCAACCGATGTCTACCGCCTATTAAATTTAACGGGTTATGAAAATATTGCTCTCTACTCAGGCATGGGTGGTATTGCTGAGCAGTTTGAATATGGTCGCGGTGTGTTGCTAACGGTCCAGATTTTATGGATTGTTGTACCATTTGCCTTGGCTGTATTTTTGTTTAGGAGAAAACAAATATGATCAAGCGCTTAGTTGGAGCAAGTCTTATTGCTATGACTTTGCTGACCGCTTGTGGCGATGGTGATAAGCCTGCTGAAAAACCTGTTGCTGCGGTGATGAAGCCGACCGATACAGGTTACTACTGCTCAATGCGTATGGATGAGCACGAAGGTCCGAAAGGCCAGATTTTTGTCCGTGGTCAGAAAGATCCAATTTGGGTATCTTCGGTACAGCAAATTTTCGCTTTCCGTTATTCACCGGGTGAGCCAAGAAATCTAAGTGCCATCTATGTGAATGATATGGCTCAGGTGAAAGCATGGAGCGATCCAGGTGCGAATGATATCTGGATTGACGCTGAAGATGCTTACTACGTTGTTGATAGTAGCTTTATTGGTGGTATGGGCGCGCCAGATATCTTGCCATTTAGTGATGAGGGTAAGGCGGTGGCCTTCACCTTAACGCATGGCGGTAAAGTGATGAAATTTAATGAGGTGCCAGAAGAGAGCGCCTTCAATTATGGCACAACGACGTTTGGTCCTAGTGGTGATGCGGATACACCTCCTGGAGCGCAACATTAATCTCTAATCTTTATCACCAATACCTAATAGGCAAACCCAGTAACAACTACAGGAGCTATTATGCAGAACCTAGGAATATCTAGACGTCGTTTTTTAAATATTGTTGCAGTAACGGCGGGTGTGGCAGGAGTGGGTTTGCTGCCATCTTGGTTAAATAAAGCTCAAGGTAAGTCTCCAGCCGAGGCACTGCCAGCAGGGACTCAGTTAGAGCCTGTAAGTTGGCAGGGCATTGCCTTGGGGGCGGATGCACAGCTCCACATCTATCACGAAGACAAGCAACTGGCTCAGCGTCTGATTGAACGCATGTTGGCTGAGGTTTCTCGCCTTGAGCGTATTTTTAGCCTTTACCAAGAGGATAGCGCTTTAAGCCGATTAAATGCCCAAGGTTACTTAGAAAACCCACCCAAAGAACTCCTAGACTTACTTAGTCGTAGTCAGTATTTCAGTGATCTATCGGACGGTTTATTTGACCCGGGTGTACAAGTGTTATGGAACCTCTATGCCAAACACTTGGCAGATCGTAAAAATGTGGCCTTACCGAGTAAAGAAGCCTTAGCACAAACACTGAAACTTATTGATTATCGACAAATTAGTCTAGACATTCAACGTATTAGCTTGAATATTCCTGGTATGCAGCTCACGCTAAATGGTATCGCGCAAGGATATATTACAGACCGAGTCACCGAGTTGTTACGTGAGGCAGGGATGCAGAAAGTATTAGTGGATATGGGGGAGGTGCGTGGTTTAGATCTCTTGCAGAATACTGATCCTTGGAAGGTGGGCATTCGCTCACCAAAAGATGATAATGCCTTGCTAACTCGGGTTGATTTACGTAATGAAGCGATTGCGACCTCGGCGGGTTCTGGTACACCTCTGGATGAAGAGGGTACGGTACATCATTTATTTAATCCGAAAACTGGCTATAGCCCTAAGTTATATCAAAGTGTCTCGGTGATGGCGAAAGATGCCACGACAGCGGATGCCTTATCAACGACTTTCTCATTAATGCCGATTGAGCAGATTAAGCGTATTCAAGAACAAATTCCAGAGACTAAGGTTTATCTCTTTTTGCCGGATAATACCTTGACGGTGATGTAATTCACGATCATTTTCAACGTAGTGTGCGCTCCTCAAATCAAAAGGCACTAGGCTGATAACAGCGTAGTGCCTTTTTGGTATGGCTTGTCATACTGTGCTTTATTGCATTTCGCTAAGCTAGAGTATCCTAGGCTACGCTAAATGCATAAGAGCTTAAGGTATTATGCCCAAGTACGTGCAGCGCGTTTTTGACGGCTAGGTGCGCCAGATTTAGCTGGGCCTGCATCACGTGTGCTTGGACGGCTACGACGAGCTTGTTTGTCGCTAGAGTAGCTGCCTTTGCCGGCTGGTTTGCTTGGACGGGCAGAACCTTCAGCAGGAGCTACACCATGTGCTTTATGAGGACGAGCACGTGGTGTAAATTTAGGACGCTCAGCAAAGCTGTCTAATGACCAATCAGAGCGGTCTTGTTTGAATTCACGGCGTGGTGCGCTATCACGGCTATCGCGGCTGTCACGACCCGTGTTGTCACGGCCGTAATTTTCATTATCGCGACGTGATGGACGACCTTCATAAGCGAAACGCTCTTTTTGGAAACCACGTGGTGCTGAGGCTGAGAATGGGTTGCCTTGTTCAGCGCGTGGTGCACGGTCTTCACGGAAACCACGGTCTTCACGAGGAGCACGATCGTCACGTGATGGACGGTCAGCACGGAAGCCACGATCTTCACGTGGGCCACGGTCAGAATACTCACGGCGACCTGCTGAGTCACCACCTTTGCGAGCAGCATAACCTGAGCGAGCTTCATTGCGTTGGTGGCGTGATTTACCGCCTTTTTTACCACGTGCGCCTTCTGGTTTTGGTGTTGGCTCTAAGCCAGGGATCACATCAGTTTCAATAGTTTGGCCGATGAAGTTTTCGATACGACGAACTTTAAAGCGCTCACTGTGTGTGGCTAAAGTAAAGGCTAGACCGTTACGACCAGCACGACCAGTACGGCCAATACGGTGCACATAATCTTCGGCTTGCATTGGTAAGTCATAGTTAATGGCGTGGCTAATACCTTGTACGTCAATACCACGTGCCGCTACGTCAGTAGCAACAAGGATTTGAATGCGGCCACGTTGTAATTGGTTTAGTGTGCGGGTACGTTGACGTTGGTTCATATCGCCGTGTAAAGCCATGGCTGAGAAGCCCTCATCTTCAAGACGCTCAGCTAAGTCATCAGCACCGCGCTTAGTCGCGGTAAAGATAATCGCTTGGTCTAATTCAGTGTCACGTAAAAGATGGTCTAATAGACGGAATTTATGACCATGGTCATCTGCGTACAAAAGAGTTTGCTTAATGTTTTGGTGTTTTTGTTTTTGGTCGGCAATCGAGATACGCTCAGGATTGTTCAACATTTCTTCAGCTAAGCGTGCTACTGAACCTTCGAAAGTTGCTGAGAACATAAGAGTCTGACGTGAAGCAGGGGTTTGTGCAACGATGGCTTCGATATCATCAATAAAGCCCATGTCTAACATACGGTCAGCTTCGTCAAGTACAAGACTGTGGATCTTGCTTAAGTTTACACGACGAGCGTTTAAGTGGTCAATTAAGCGGCCAGGAGTGGCAACAAGAATATCCACGCGACGTGAAAGTGCTTTGATCTGTGCGCCGTAAGGCATGCCACCTACAACGGTAGCGATGCGTAAGTCTTTCATGCCTGCGCTATAAAGTTTTGCCGCTTCAGCGACTTGTAGGGCGAGTTCACGAGTTGGTGTTAAAACCAGCATCTGTACGCCTACGCCTTTGTCCGCAGGTTTGGTAGCCATGCGGTTAAGTGCCGGTAACATAAAGGCAGCGGTCTTGCCACTACCCGTTTGTGCCGTCACGATTAAATCTTTGCCTTCAAGCGCCATAGGGATGGCAGAAGCTTGCACTGAAGTTGGTTGAGTGAAGCCAGCTTTTTGAATAGCAGTTAGTAATACGGGTGCTAAACCCAAGGTGTCAAATGACATAAAAATCCTTAAGAGGTATAAAGGTGTCGTCTAGAAGAAAACACTAGGCATACTCAACCCTAAATACGGGACGCGCGTCAACAGTTAAGCGACAAAAGGCAACAATAAAGCGACCTAAGCACGTGCTCTTAAGGGTTAGGCCAATAACAAGCCAGGGCACCGAGATAATTGGTGCGATTGTTCAGTATGCGTATGGATAAGACCAGACGAGTTGTTAGTCGGACATCGTGCCGACCGGATCAACCCATGGCGCTGTGTAGCGCGAGGTCAGGAGGTAGGAGCGATGGTATTGATACTCAATGAATTAATCTAACAATAGATCTAGTTCTAAACGATCTTGTAGATTAATTTAATTATCAATAAATTGCTGTTAATAATTTAGCAGCGAAACTATAAGTATAGAGAGGATTAAGCATTTAGTAAAGGAAAATACCAAATAACTCAATTATTTAAGTGGATATGTGGTTTTTTAATGCTTGGCGCAGTTGTTCATGATAGCTAGGGAGTAAGTCTTCTTGCTCAGCCAGCTGGCGTTGATATTCCGGATTTTGCCCATCATGGGTGGCAGCACTCCAGAAACTATCGGGGTAGTTAATATCCCATGTAAAGCGTGGAATGATGTGCCAGTGCACATGAGGCACCATGGTACCAAACTGTGCAAGATTGATTTTATCAGCCTTCAGAACTGTGCGTTGGACTTCTTCAATCGTATAAATATACTTCATCAGCAAGTTGCGCTCTGCCACAGACAGATCCGTCATCTCCTTGGCGTGTTGCTGGAGGATAAGACGTACAAAGCCTGGGTAAGCCGCTTCGGAAGGTTTAATCAGGCGCACAAAGTCGTCTTGATAAATCAACTGCCCACCAGTTTCCTGACAGAGAACACAATCTTGCTGCATGGTTTTTCTATCCTATAGGAAGCTTGCTAGTGCAGAGCCAGGGCTTGCCTCACGCATAAAAGCTTCGCCAATTAAAAAACCGTAAACATTATGCGCATTCATCTTCAAGACATCATCACGACTATGAATACCACTTTCTGTAATGACTAAGCGATCCTCAGGGATGTCGCCCAAGAGATCTAAGGTGTTATTTAGGCTGACTTCAAAGCTGCGCAAGCTACGGTTATTAATACCCAATAGTGGTGTCTTAAGTTTGAGGGCACGCTCAAGTTCTTCACGGTCATGAACTTCAACCAAGACATCCATACCGAGTTCAAAGCTTAGGCTTTCAAACTCTTGTAATTGTGTATCGCTTAGTGCAGAGACAATCAGGAGAATGCAGTCTGCACCAATCGCACGTGAGCGTACAATCTGATATGGGTCAATGATAAAGTCTTTGCGTAAAACCGGTAGTGGGCAGGCGGCACGCGCTTGGCGTAAGTAATCAGGTGAGCCTTGGAAAAATTGCTTATCCGTTAAAACCGATAGGCACGTTGCGCCATGCGCTGCATAATCAACAGCAATTTCGCTTGGATTAAAATTCTCACGGATAACGCCCTTAGAAGGGGAGGCCTTTTTAATTTCTGCGATGACCGCATTCTGTTTGGCTTCAATCTTCGCTCTTAGGGCGTTGGCAAAGCCGCGCACATCTTTACGAGCATTAGCTTCGGCTAAGAGGTCTTCAGTGCTGCGGATTTGTTTGAGAACAGCAATCTCCTCGCGTTTGACAGCGAGGATTTTTTCTAGAATATCGTCAGCCATTACTTAAATTTCCTTGTGTACTCGGCAAATTGATGAAGTTTAGCTAGCGCCGCTCCGTTACTTATTAACTCACGAGCCGTCTCAATGCCAGCAGCGATTGAGTCTGCTTTGTTACCCGCATAAATGGCTAAACCAGCGTTTAGGAGCACGATATCACGTGCAGGGCCTTCTGTGTTGTTTAAGACACTTAAAACAATATCTCGTGATTCTTCTTTATCATTCACTTTTAAGTGTTTTAGGGAGTGCATAGGAATATTGAAGTCTTCAGGGTGAATTTCATATTCACGCACTTTGCCGTCTTTAAGTTCACCGATTAGGGTTTTAGCACCAATTGAGGCTTCGTCCAAGCCATCCATGCCATGAATAATCAAGACATGCTTAGAGCCTAGTTGTTGCAATACACGAACTTGAATGCCCACCAAGTCAGGGTGAAAGACGCCCATAATCTGATTCTTGGCGTCGGCTGGATTGGTTAAGGGACCTAGAATATTAAAGATTGTCTTGACCCCAAGTTGCTTACGTACTGACGCAATATTTTTCATGCTGGCATGATGGAAGGGGGCGTACATAAAGCCAATTCCAGTGGCTTCCATACATTCGCTCACGTATTCCGCTTGCTTAAGTTCAATATTCACCCCTAGGGCTTCCAGTACATCGGCACTACCTGAAGATGAGGAGGCGCTACGATTGCCATGCTTAGCAATCGGTACACCAGCCGCCGCCGCGACAAACATAGCGGTGGTTGAGATATTAAACGTATTGCTGCCATCTCCACCGGTACCGCACATATCCAGTGCGGCATCAGGGTTGCTGAGCTTAACCGGGGTCGCAAACTCACGCATCACGGTTGCAGCAGCGGTAATTTCGTCTACGGTTTCTTTTTTCACACGTAGACCCATTAACAGGGCAGCCGCAATAGTTTCAGGGATTTCACCGCGCATTAATTGACGCATCAGATCGACCATCTCATCTTGGAAAATCTCACGGTGTTCGATACAACGGGTTAAGGCTTCTTGATAAGTAATCGTCATGACTTTATTTGTTTAAGTCTAAAAAGTTTTGTAAAAGCTGGTGACCGTAATCGCTCAGCACCGACTCTGGGTGAAACTGCACACCGTAGATGGGGAGTGTCTTATGCGCTAGACCCATAATCTCGCCATCAGCGGTTTCTGCGGTTACTTCTAAGCAGTCTGGCAGGGATGCGCGCTCGACCGCGAGTGAGTGATAGCGAGTGACGGTAAATGGCGAAGGAATATCGGTGAAGACATCCGTGCCACGGTGGGTCACTGGGCTAGTTTTACCATGCATAATGGTCTGAGCACGTACGACCTTGCCGCCAAAAGCTTGGCCAATGGCTTGGTGGCCTAAGCACACACCAAGAATTGGTTTCTTGCCTGCAAAGTGCGCAATTACTTCTAATGAAATACCCGCTTGTGAAGGGTCGCAAGGTCCAGGGGAAATGCAGATATAGTCTGGATCAAGCGCCTCAATTTCAGCTACCGTGGTTTGATCATTACGCAAGACTGTGACCTCTTGCCCTAGCTCACCAAAATATTGCACGATGTTATAGGTAAATGAATCGTAGTTATCCAACATTAATAACATAGCGGTGTTTCCTTTAGATAGGTTGATCTAGGCCATATTGAACTTGCTCAGCAGCGCGTAATACTGCGCGTGCTTTATGTTCAGTTTCTAACCATTCTTTTTCTGGATCCGAGTCTGCGACTACGCCAGCAGCAGCTTGTACATACAGCATGCCGTTTTTAATCACGCCAGTGCGAATTGCAATGGCCACGTCCATGGCACCGTTATAGCTAATATAACCAGCGGCACCACCGTAAATACCGCGGCGTACTGGCTCTAGCTCATCAATTAATTCCATGGCTTTAACTTTCGGTGCGCCAGTTAAGGTACCTGCAGGGAAGGTTGCGCGCAGAACATCAATCGCATCCATATTTGGATTCAAGGTACCTTCAACGTTAGAAACTAGGTGCATCACATGTGAGTAGCGCTCAACGGTCATCTGATCGGTGACTTTGACGGAACCTGTTTGTGAAACGCGACCGACATCATTACGCGCTAAGTCAATCAGCATGACGTGTTCAGCGATTTCTTTTGGATCTTTCTGGAGTTCTTCTGCTAAAGCAATATCTTCGCTTGGTGTATCACCGCGCTTGCGAGTGCCGGCGAGTGGGCGAATCGTAATCTTAGATTGCTCGACTTGGTTCTCATCGGTAAATGGTTCTTGGCGCACTAGAATTTCAGGTGAAGCACCGACCACATGGAAATCACCAAAGTTCCAGTAGTACATATAAGGTGATGGGTTTAATGAGCGCAGTGAGCGATAGAGTGAAAGTGGAGAGTCACGGAAAGGCTTAACAATGGTTTGACCTACTTGAATCTGCATTAAGTCACCAGCGGCAATATGTTCTTTCGCCTTAAGCACCGCCGCCATAAAGTCTTCTTTCTTGAAGTCACGGATTTCTTCAGTGACTAGGCTTGGTAAGCTGTATGGGATCTCAACTGGTTTACGTAGTAGGGCGCGTAATTGCAGTAGACGTTTTTGTGCACGACTGTAGCTTTCTGGTGCACTTGGATCAGCGTAAATGACTAAATAGGTGCGACCAATAATATTGTCGACAATCACCATCTCATCAACTTGCATGAGGAGAATATCGGGCACACCTTCTGCTTGACCACTTGGAAAAGGCTTTACCGCTGGGCCAAGGCTAGGTTCAATATGGCGCACGGTATCGTAAGCAAAATAACCTGCAAGACCGCCTGCAAAGCGTGGAATACCAGGACGTAAGGCGACTTTAAAACGCTTTTGGTAGGCTTGAATAAACTCCAGTGGATCACCCTCATGAGTTTCAACCACTTTGCCATCCGTAATGACTTCGGTCTGTGTGCCAACTGCTTTAATCACAGTGCGTGCAGGTAAACCAATAAATGAGTAGCGACCGAAACGCTCACCGCCCACGACAGACTCTAATAGGCATGTCATCTTGCCGCCATCTTTGCCAGAATGAGCGAGTTTGAGATAAATACCTAAGGTGGTATCGAGGTCTGCATAGGTCTCTTTAATCAGAGGTATACGGTTATAGCCTTGTGCTGCGAGTGCTTTAAATTCAATTTCCGTCATCATAATGTTTCTCGTAAATGTTTTGTATTCAGACCGAGCAGATATAAAAAAACCCGGCCAATTTTGACAATTGCCGGGTGGTTTTTTCGTATCTTGCGCTTGTTAGAGCGTGCTTATGAGTAAGCAAGATAAAATTAGTGCGCTGAAAATTCGTGTGCTTAGTGCAAATTACGCGCAAACCCGGCAGGCGAGCACCACCAACGCCAATAATAAGCGTAATAAGAAGTGATGTAAGTAGCCAAAGTTTGCATAAAATTGTACTAATTAATAAACGAAAAGTAGCGTAAAAATAATTACTGCACATTCTGCTGGCCTGAAATCCAATCAGAAGCTTCGATAATGGTAGCAATAATTGCATTAACTTGCAAGTCTTCTACCGGTCTTCCCTCGTTATAACCATAAGGCAAGATCAGTACAGGCATCTGTGCAGCCTGTGCCGCTTGGGCGTCGTTCATGGAGTCACCGATGAAAACCGCTTCGGCTTCATGGACGTCGAGTTCGTTGCATGCATAGAACAGTGGTAAGGGATGGGGTTTCTTCTCGGCACAACTATCGCCACTGACCACGACATCGAAGTATTTGTATAAATCGGTGCGCTCCAATAGGGGCATGGTGAATTCATGGGGCTTATTTGTGACGACGGCTAAGTGTAAGCCCATCGCTTGTAAGCGTTGTAAACCTTCGAGAACGCCAGGGTAGACCTTACTATGCAGACCATTCAGTTGGTGATAATGGCGCTTAAAGGCGTCCTTGGCGCGGATAAATAAATCAGCGTCAGGCTCAGGGGCATCTAGGCTGCCCGCTAAGCTGCGCTTAATCAGATTATCCATACCCTTGCCGACAAAGTGGCTGAGTAAGTCAAGCGGTAGCTCTGGCATACCTAAGTCGCGACGCATGGCATTTGCGGCCATGGCTAAGTCGGGGATGCTATCCACCAAGGTGCCATCCAAATCAATTAAAACGGCTTTGTATTTCATGACATCTGTCCTGTTTGCAGTACGTATCTTGAAGCTAACTGGCTTATTTCGCTTGGCTTGCAGCGGCAATTTCAGCACGCATGGCTTGGATAACCTGAGCGTAGTCTTTTTGCCCAAAAATCGCAGAACCGGCGACAAAGGTATCGGCGCCAGCGGCATAGATCTCACCAATATTATCAATCTTGACACCACCATCCACTTCAAGAAGGATCTCTTGACCACCCTTGGCTTGCCATTGTTGGATGCGTTGACGTGTGTCACGGATCTTATCCAAGGTGCCTGGGATAAAAGATTGACCACCAAAGCCTGGGTTGACTGACATCAAAAGAATCACATCAATTTTGTCCATCACGTAATCGAGGTGATGCAGCGGTGTGCCTGGGTTAAAGACTAGACCTGCTTTACAGCCATGGTCACGGATTAGGGCAAGGCTACGATCGATATGTTTAGAGCTTTCAGGGTGAAAGGTAATAATATTCGCCCCGGCTTTAGCAAACATTGGAATCAAGCTATCCACGGGCTCACACATAAGGTGTACATCAATTGGCGCCTCGGTGTAGGGACGAATGGCTTCACAAACCATAGGGCCAATGGTGAGGTTAGGCACGTAGTGATTATCCATCACATCAAAATGAATCCAGTCAGCTCCAGCAGCGACTACATCTTGAATTTCTTGACCTAAGCGGGCGAAGTCTGCCGATAAAATGCTCGGCGCAATGCGGGCGGTTACAGCTTGTAATGTCATGACGATGATTGTACAGATATAATGAGGGATTAAATTGGTATTATAGTCTTGATTCTGGCGGATAGTCTGGAATCAGAATGGGATTAATGCATTATGAGTCAATCGAACAACTTACACATTGAAGTGCTGACACGTTACGTGCCTGAAGAGTCCAACCCTGCTATGTCGCAATATCTTTTTGCGTATACGATCAAAATCCGTAATCAAGGCAGTATGGGTGTGCAGATTATTAGCCGCCATTGGATTATTGAGGATGGTAATAATAATGAGCAGCGCGTCAGTGGCTTAGGTGTTGTTGGTCAACAGCCCTTGATTCATGAGGGTGAGGTTTTTGAATACACGAGTGCTTGTCCTTTAAATACACCTTTCGGAACGATGCGTGGCTCTTATCATTGTGTCGGCGAGAATGGGATTCCATTTGATGTGGAGATCCCGATGTTTATGTTGTCCTTACCTGAAAAATTACATTAAGGAAAAACCATGAAATTACGCTTATTAAGTGCAGCAGCATTAGCAGCCATCCTCGCGGCATGTGCTTCTAGTGAGTATGAGACAACAGGCGAGCCAGCGGTCGAGACAGTATCCTTAACCGACCCACTTAAGGTGCCATCGTTAAGTACCTTTAAATCCACCCCCGTGCGACCATTGCAAGCCAACTATGTAGCCTCATCTTGGTCTAATTTACCAGGTTGGGAAGCGGAGAATGGTGAGTATCTTTGGTTGGGCTTGGTGAATAATTGCCGTGGCTTAATGCGTCCGATTTCTGGTTCTTTAACAATTCCTGCGCGTGCTACACCACAGGATTGGCATGCTGTCTGCCAGCAAGTGGCGAATATGGGTATGAATGTCGATGCGCAGACCGCTAAACAATTTATGCAAGATAATTTACAGCCTTGGCTTGTGAGTGGGCAAGGTTTAGTCACGGGTTATTATGAACCGATTGTGCGTGGTTCACGTTCACAAGGTGGAGCCTATCAATGGCCTATGTATGCCGCACCGAGCGATTTATTAACAATTGATTTAGGCGAGGTATACCCTGAGTTAGCGGGTAAGCGCATCCGTGGTAAGTTAGAGGGCAATAAAGTTGTCCCTTACGATACTCGTGAACAAATTGGTCAACGCTCGAATAAACCACCCGTGATTGCTTGGTTAGATGATCCCGTTGAGGCCTTTTTCTTACAAGTCCAAGGTTCAGGTCGTGTCTTACTAGAAGATGGCTCGTCTTTACGACTTGCTTATGCCAATCATAATGGTCGTCCGTATACCTCGATTGGGCGTTGGTTAGCCGATCGTGGTGAGTTGGCGTTAAATCAAGCCTCCATGCAGAATATTAAGAAATGGGCACAAGATAATCCAAGTCGTGTACACGAGATGCTGAACGCCAACCAAGCCATGGTGTTTTTCCGTGAGGAGCGTTTGCTGGATGCGGTTACAGGCCCCAAAGGCGCCTACGGTATTCCGCTGATTGGTGAACGCGCCATCGCTGTTGATCCTACCTTTGTGCCGCTGGGTACGCCGGTGTATTTAGCTACGACTTATCCTGGCAGTGAATCGCCATTGCGTCGTGTAGTCTATGCCCAAGATACGGGTGCAGCGATTAAGGGCGCTGCTCGAGCGGACTACTACTGGGGTAGTGGTGATGAGGCTGGTCAGCAAGCAGGGCGTATGAAACAACAAGGTACGATGTGGGTTTTATGGCCTAAACAAGCAGGGGAGCCAAGCGCACGATGAAAAACGCTTATGATGTGATTGTCTGTGGCGCGGGCATTGCTGGCATGGCAATGGCTTTAGCTCTGGGTAAAAAAGGCATTAAGACTGCCTTGGTCTCACCGAAATATCAAGCTAAGGCAAATTTAGGTCAGCAATACCATCCACGTATTTATGCGATTTCTTTAGCAAGTCAGCAACTCCTTGACTCTTTAGGTATCTGGTCTATGTTGCCAAGTGAGCGCTTAACTGCTGTGCAATCCATGCATGTTTTTGGTGATCTGGATGGCGCGATTAATTTAGATGCTTATAGTGCGGCTCACACCCAACTTGCCTGGATTGTTGAGTCAGGTGAGATTGAGTTTGCCTTACAGAACGCCTTGCGTTTTGTAGGTGTGCCGTGGATTGATGCTAGCGTCGAGAGTATGCAACGTCATACAAAACATGCTATCTCGGTGAGCGCTAAATCAGCACCTGCTACATCAACACGTTCTCGCTCTCATGCTGTAGCGGCAGAAGACTCAAGTAAGCTAATGAGTATTAAAACCAGTACTGGAGAAACATACTCTGCCGACTTATTGATTGGAGCTGATGGTGCCAATTCGGTTTTACGTCAATCCTCTGGCATTAAGCATCAAGCACGCAGTTATGAGGCTTCAGGTCAAGTCGCGCAACTGAATATTGAATTGCCACATAATAACACTGCTTACCAATGGTTTAGCGAAGAGGGCATCTTGGCTTTCTTGCCCTTGCCGGATACTGATGATGGGCACCAAGTCTCTATGGTGTGGTCAGCTCCTGATGCCATTGTGCAAGAAAATAAGCGCTTATCCCCCGAAGAGTTACAACGAATTTTACCCTTGCGTCTTGCCCAACTCAGTCGTGGACAGCTCGGTGCCATCAGCCTACGTAGCCCACTGTTTAGTTTTCCCTTAACTTTAGAGCAAAGTGATTGGGTAAGTGAGGGTGTGGCCTTAATTGGTGACGCTGCACATCGAGTGCACCCCTTAGCGGGCCAGGGCTTAAACCTCGGTTTAGGTGATGTGGCCTACTTGAGTCAACTTTTAGCCGATAAGGCAAGCTACCGCAGTTATGGCGATTTACGCCTACTGCAACGTTATCAGCGAGCCCGAATACCCGCTATGACCGAGATGAAGATTGCTACCGATGGTTTGTTCCGTTTGTTCCATTTACGTTCACCAGGTTTAGCGATAGTGCGAAATTTAGGTATGCAATTGAGTGATAAGATTCCACCCTTAAAGCGTTTTCTTATTCAAAAAGCGACGGGTTTATAAACGTAAGTGTTTCAGACTGTTTTGTAAAAGCCCTCGTGCTGTTTTTAAGCGGGAGCTAAGGGCTTAGGTGCTTTGTTAGCATGCTAAACTACTCCCGTCTTCTTTGCTAAGGACCCATAGGTCAAGTTATGAAATTAATAAATACTGCTCTGTTAACCAGCTTAGCGACCAGTGCCATGTTCTTAATGGCACCAGTGCAGGCTTCTGGTGTCAACGACACAATCAAACAAGCATTAGAGTCAAAATTTGATATGACGGTTGAGTCAATTCAAAAGACGCCTTATGCGGAACTCTACGAAGTGGTGACAGATGAAACTATTCTGTATACCGATGCAAAAGCCTCTTTCATTATTGCTGGCAGCCTGGTTGATACTGAGACGTTTAAAGACGTAACGGCTGAACGCGTTAAGGAATTATCGGCGGTGAATTTTAAGGATTTGCCTTTGGATAAGGCGATCACTTGGACTAAGGGCCAAGGCACACATAAGATTGTGACCTTTGAAGATCCGAACTGCACGTATTGCCGTCGCTTATACAAAGAGTTGCAAGCCATGGACGATATTACCGTGTATACCTTTATGCTGCCGATTTTATCGGCTGATTCGCGTAAGAAAGTGACAAATATCTGGTGTTCTGAGAATAAGTACCAAACTTGGAATGCGTGGATGGCCAATAGCAAGGTTCCACCCACTGTAGAGAAATGTGAGGAGCCTACCAGTGAGCTTCTTGCCTTAAGTCGCAAATTACAAGTACGTGGTACGCCGGTTATTCTCTTTGAAAATGGTGAACGTTTTAATGGATATGTACCAGGCGAGACCATTAAAAAGACGCTTGCCGCAGAGAAATAGTTAGCTTACTTATCAGTCGTTCGTTCTAGTTGCCGAAAAATAATCCAATTATTTACTGGCCCCTAAGTTACCATTAAGTTGTCATTAGGCGCCGCCAAGACACAAAACTACAGAAGTATTCAGGATTGTCGGTGGCTTAATCGACTTGACGACTAAAGGGGTGGCGTAATAGCGCTTGGATAGAATGAACTTTAACATCCACATAGCTAGGCCGCCCATCATATTTTGCGCTAAATGGGGTACCTCGGTGAAAGATATGAGCACAGCGCATACCAATCTGCTTGGCGCTTTTTAAATTCTTTAAAGTATCTTCTACCAGTGTGACTTGCCCAGGGTGGCACTGTAATTGATGCAGCATCTGCCTCATAAGCTTTAATGAGGGCTTAGGGTAATAATTTCCCTGTAACATCATCTGATCAATAGCACAAATACCTGCAAAACAATGTTCAATATTGAGTGTCTGCAGTACCGTACGCGCATAGCTATAGGGCGCATTGGTAAAGACATACTTAATACCTGGAGTCGCAGTGAGGAGTGTGGATAAATTGGGCTCTGGTTTGACATAGGCCGCTACATCAAAGTCATGACTCATATGCAAAAACTCGGTCGCATCGACACCGTGATGACGTTGCATGCCAATCATGGTGGCGCCATAACGCTCCCAATATTTCTGCCGTAAGCGTGTAGCACTCTCAAAATCCAGTGAAAGGGCGCGCATAACGGCACGTGTCATACTCTGATCTATCTGATTAAAGATAGCGTACGAAGCATCATGCAGGGTATTGTCTAAGTCAAAAAGCCAT
Organism: uncultured Pelistega sp.; assembly: GCA_964346715.1. Classification (GTDB taxonomy): domain Bacteria; phylum Pseudomonadota; class Gammaproteobacteria; order Burkholderiales; family Burkholderiaceae_B; genus Taylorella. The sequence goes on from CAYFVY010000002.1 coordinate 58,984, forward strand.
ACGCGAGAGTGTTCTCGATGTATGGCTTGATAGGGAAGGGGCTTAATCAGTGGTGAGCAGCGCATAATGACATTGGTATGAGCAGAGCATTTAGCTTGCCATGCTCATACAATGAAGCAAGGTATCCAATGCCTTAGGCGGTAATCATCGTACCGACACCATCATCGGTAAGAATTTCTAACAGTAAACAATGCGGTACGCGACCATCAACAATATGCACAGAATTAACACCGCTGCGAGCAGCTTCAAGGGCGGATGAAATTTTAGGCATCATACCACCTGTAATTGTGCCATCAGCAAAGAGTTCATCAATCGTACGTGTCGAGAGGCGACGAAGTAGTTTACCTTCTTTATCGAGAACACCTGGAATATTCGTCATTAAAAGTAGTTTCTCGGCCATAAGAACTTCAGCAATCTTACCTGCCACTAAGTCAGCATTAATATTGTAAGCAGAGCCTTCCTCGTAGTTGAAGCCAATTGGTGAAATAACGGGAATGAATTGATCTTCGACTAGGGCTTTAACTACTGATGGATCTACTGAGGTGATTTCACCTACTAGACCAATATCGAGCGGCTCATCGGGATTCTCTTTGTTTGGCATCAAGGTCTTACGTGCTTGAATCATGCCGCCGTCTTTACCCGTTAAGCCGATGGCTTTGCCGCCAGCTTGGTTAATCATCATGACGATGTCTTGCTGAACTTGACCGCCTAGTACCCATTCAACTACTTCCATGGTTTCTTGGTCAGTGACGCGCATACCTTGGATAAAGTTACCTTCCTTGCCTAAGCGCTTAAGTGCCGAGTCAATTTGTGGGCCACCACCATGCACAACGATTGGATTTAAGCCAATGAGTTTTAAAAGTACGACATCATGCGCGAAGCTCTTTTGTAAGCGCTCTTCGGTCATGGCGTTACCACCATATTTCACCACCACGGTTTTACCATGAAAGCGGCGAATATAAGGCATAGACTCCGAAATAATATCGGCTTTAATAGCAGGGGTAATAATAGGCTGTGTCGTCATTATAAAACCTCAGGAGAATGCTTATTTTTGGGCTAATGTTTTTTCAAGTGTCTGAATAAATTCAGCTTTATCGTATTTGCCGATATAACGCTTAACAATCTGTCCCTTGCGGTCGATTAAAAAAGCGACGGGCGTAAAGCGAATATCACCGAATTCTTTGGAAAGAGCACTTGATTTATCGTGGATGACCGTAAATGGTAGAGGAAAGGTATCACTAAACTTCTGAATTGCCTCAGCATTATCATAAGCCATCGCTACCCCTAGGGTATCATAGCCTTGGTCTTTATACGTGTCGTAGTAGCTAACCGTGTCTGGCATCTGTGCGACACAGGTGACACATGTGGTTGCCCAAAACTTAACCAAGACGACTTTGCCTTTTAGTTGTTCAGAACTGCCTTGCACACCTGCAATGGAGGTGTAATTGTACTCGGGTTTTTCAGATTGGTTAAAAATGGCAAAATACGCCCCAGCAATAATAAGCAAAAGGGCGGTAAGCGGGATTAATAACTTATTCATTGATTACTGTAATGGAAAGGTTTGGGTAGAGCCATCAGCCGTGGGGCTGTTACTTGTCGTTGTGCTGCTTGGGCTTGCCATATTGCTCGCGTTTGCTGTATTGCTTGTGCTGCCACTAGCGGCCTGGCTTGCTGAAACAATATCAAAGGCTTTCACAACACGCACGACACCGCTAATGGTTGAAGCTACTTGTGCGGCATTATTGCCTTCGGTTTGGCTTACTTGTCCCATAAGATAAACAACACCTTGCGATGTGGTAACAAGGATTGAGCCAGAAGGAACGTTCTTCGTAATTAATAGCTCCGATTTCACTTTAGATGAAATCCACGTGTCCTTAGAACGTACGCTAAAAGGAGCTGGAGGAGCAATCATTAATTCATTTAAGACATCATTCACATCAGCAATACCACGTGTGATTGTTGTTGCGCGGTCTTTGTCGGCTTGTGAGGCGACTTCGCCGGTAAGGAGAACACGACGGTTAAAGGCATTCGCATTAATACGTGAATTGGTATCAGCGAATTGTGAGCCTAACTCGGCTTCCGCTTTCACGGAGATGGTTTTGTCGGTGAGCTGCATACCGCTTGTACGACGATCTGAAACAACCGATGCTGTGGTGGCGGCTACCCCACCAACGAGGAGTGGAACACATGCAGATAAACCTAAGCTACCGATTAGAGCAAGGGCAATAACTGGACGAAAGCGAGGTTTTTTGATCATGCAAGGTCTCCTAGTAAAAAGGCATCGATGCCATCGCAAAGGATATGAAGTATAAGAATATGAATTTCTTGGATTCGCATGGTTCGATCATGCGGTACACATAAGTGAATATCGTTAGGGCCAAGAATTTGGTTGAATTGTCCGCCTTTTTTGCCGCTCAGTGCAATCACACGTACATCGCGTTCGTGAGCTGCTTCAATCGCCTTAATGACATTAGGTGAGTTGCCGCTGGTAGAAATCGCCACCAAGATATCTTCGGGCCCAGCCAAGGCTTGTACTTGACGCTCGAACACATGGTCAAAGCCGTAATCGTTGCCCACTGCTGTCATAATTGAGGTGTCGGTATTTAAGGCGATACCAGCAAGTGGAATACGCTCTCGTTCGAAACGGCCTACTAGCTCAGCAATAAAATGCTGAGCATCGGCTGCAGAGCCGCCATTACCGCAGGCGAGAATTTTCGCCCCTTGGCTGACACATTCAACTAAAGCGTGAATAGCCTGCGTTAAAGCAGGCTCTAGAGTTTCGGCGCTCAGACTTAAGGTCTCAGCCGCGTCATCAAAATGTAGTGAAATTCGATTCGTAATATCCATGCTGCTATATTAGCGTATCTTCTTGATAAAAGGCAGTGCTTTTGTTGGAATCAGCGGATATTTTTGCAAGCAAACGTGGGCTTTGAAACGAAGTGAAAGCACTGAATGCTAAGGCACTCAGCGAAGTAGGGTGGGCATTAGACATACCCACTTAAGATTATTGCATAATATTCTTGAGCCAAATTAATTCTGCGCCATCATTTTCAAAGGCAATCGCATCAAAACGACAATAAGGTATTTTGCTCTGGAAAAATAGGCGACTGAGCTGGGGTAAGAAATAGTTCGCGGCTCGCTGTAAGCGCAGTAATTTGGCGGATGTAATACTGGCCGCGGCACCACCAAAATCAGTATGGCGTCGGTGTCGAATTTCGATAAAGATTAGCATCTTATCTGCACGCATAATGACATCGATTTCACCTAATGGGCAGCGTAAATTACGTGCTAAGAGTATCAGACCTTGGTCTTGTAAAAAGACGATGGCTTTTTCCTCATAGGCGTAGCCAATTTCTTGTGTGGGTGAGACTTTGGTGGCTGTTTTTATATCTGTTGCGTGACTTTCTTCTGAGATGCTTGAGATGCTTGAGGGGCGCAGCGTAACGGCTTGCTGCTCAGGCGTGAGCACAAGCTTAGGCCACGAGCGTTGGGCTCTGGCTTTTGGTGGGCGACGACGCTTCTTTTGCCGTTGTAGCGCGATGGTAAAGCGTGGGTCCATAATGGTATTTC
>CAYFVY010000003.1:0-60267 GCA_964346715.1 uncultured Pelistega sp.
TAGCCTTCAATGGCGATGTATATGAAGGACTAGATGCGCCAAGCTTGAGTGCAAAACAATTGCAATGGGCGCAAGAACATGTTGCGATCTTAAGTGGTTTATATGGCGTATTGCGTCCCTTAGACTTAATGCAAGCCTATCGTCTAGAGATGGGGACGCGTCTACAGAACCCTAAGGGTAAGAATTTGTATGAGTTCTGGGGCTCGCAAATAGCCGATTATCTAAATAAGCGCTTAGCCGATAGCAAGGATAAGGTGATTATTAACTTGGCTTCGGATGAGTACTTTAAATCAGTTGATTTAAAAACCTTACAAGCACGTGTCGTGCAATGTGTGTTCCAAGACTTTAAAAACGGCACCTATAAGATTATTAGTTTTAATGCCAAAAGAGCGCGTGGCTTAATGGCTCGCTTTGCTGTGGAGATGCAAGCGAAGACGCCTGAGGACTTACAAGGCTTTAATGCTGAACATTGGCAATATGCGCCTGATGTCTCGAGTGCGGATAAGATTGTTTTCCGTCGTGATTTAAGTGCTGTGTAAGAGATTCAATCTTAAAACAACAAGTAGGACCGTTTATGAACAGCCGTACCGCCTTAAGAGTCTTCTTTCTTTTCGCCTTGGGTTACTTCCTCTCAAATTTATTTCGTGGTTTGAATGTGGGTTTTGCCCCGTATTTAATCCAAGAGATGAACCTTACCGCAGGTGACCTTGGCTTACTGACGAGTTTCTACTTTATTGGTTTTGCGGTCTTTCAACTACCCGCTGGTCTGGCCTTAGATCGTTGGGGCGCACGACGCACGCATGCCATACTATTGTTGGTGGCGGCTTTAGGTGGCGTAGTATACGCTTTTTCTACGGATATTTATGGCTTGATTGCTGGGCGCTTTCTGATTGGTGTAGGCATTGCTGTGGGGTATGCAGGAGCTTTGCTTATCCTGTCTCAAACATCACCGATGTCTCGCTTACCAATGTTGGCTGGGCTAATTGTGGCCTTTGGTGGTATGGGTGGGGTGATGGTCGGCACGCCCCTAAACCTGAGTTTACGCTATTTTGATTGGCCTACGATTACGCTTATCGTGGCGGGGACTACGGCTTTATTAGCTGCCGCAATTTATTTCACCATCCCTGAAGTCCATCCGAAAAGTGATAAACATACTAGCTTCACCGAGCAATATCGTGGCATTCAGAAGATTTTTAAAACGCGTGCTTTTTGGCGTTTAGTCTCCTTGCCTTCAGCGACTGGTGGTGTGTTCTACGCAGCCCAGTCTTTGTGGGTGCGTCCGTATATGTCGGATGTACTCGGTTACAGCGTGGACCAGATGGCAACAATGGTGTCTTTGTTAGGTTTAGCCATGGTGGCAGGGACGACTATTACAGGCTTAGCTGCTCGTAAAATTGAGGCATATGGTATTAATTTGCACTTATTTAGTGGCATTGGTTTCTTATGCTTTATGCTGATGCAGTTATTAATTATTCTGCAAGTCTCACTACCAGCTTGGGTACTGTGGGTTGGCTATGGTTTCTCAGGTTCTAGTTGGACCTTAGCTTTTGCCTATAGCGCTGAGATTTTCCCACGTCATATTATGGGGCGGGTGACGACATCATTTAATACGGTGTTTTTTGCCTGTATCTTTAGTACACAGATTGCCATTGGTTATATTCTAGACTTCTGGCCTAAGGTTTCTGAGACAGCTTATCCTGCGCAGGCGCATATCACCGCCTGGTCAATTTTCTTAGGGATTCAAGTAGTGGCAGCGATTATCTACCTCTGGCCTAAACCATTAGTGGTGAAGGCGGAGGAGTTTTAGCTTTTCTAACTTGATTTTTATATGTACAGAATGGCTTATTTTCTCTAGCTAAAATCACTGCATAACGTGTCATAGCCATCTTTCCTAGACCACTTTAGGCTCAATATCTTTTGACTTAAGCTCTGTTGATTCAAGGTTTTTCGAATCCACCTCTTTCGGCTCAGCCTTTTTAAAAGCGGGCATCAAGCCAATTGCCACAGCCTCTTGGCGAATCGTCTGAGAGGCTTTTTGCATCTGCTTAATCGGTAACATATACGGGTGATTCTCTGGCGTATTCTCTAAGTTGGCTGGTTTAACAGGCTCCTCAGTACGTGTGGCATCCAAGAGCTTATCAATATAATCAAACTGTTCATTAATCGACAGGCTGATGTCTTCTCGGTCAAGGAGCAGAGGGCCTATCGAATTAATTTGGCTAGTCATGGTATTTAAGGACATAAGCAGATTATTTAAGCTTGAAATTCTTATTTGCTGAGTTTTAGGTTCGTTCAACATACGTGCATAACTATCGGCAAATTGTGCGTAGGCATTATGCATATCACGTCGTGATAATTGCAGATCGACAAAGTCAGGAATATCAGCGTAATTTTCACTGTTCTTATTCGGTGTGCGGATCACCGTACAGGTAAAGACCAAGGCTTCGCGTAGATAGGCTTGGCTGGCGGCAATCGCATTACTCGCCAAACGACGGATTTGATTCTTCTCCCACCAAGGGAAAGCAAAACTGAAGGCATAAGCAATTAAACAAGCTAATACCGTATCGAAAGCTCGTGCGCCAATTACCGTGAATATACTTGGACTAATAAACTGGAAGCCAATCAAGACATACATAGTGATAAATACTGACGCTAAGCGGAAGTGCGTCTGGATAAAAGCTTGGCCTAAAATCATGCACGCAATCATCAAGAAGATAAACAATACCTGATTATTGGTCAGTGCAAATAAACTAATCGTTACTAAACACCCAATTAGGGTGCCTTGGACTCGCCAAATCGTGCGTTGACGAGTTAGAGCAAAACCAGGTCGCATACTAATCAAGACAGTGATGGTAATCCAATGACTATGCTCTAAAAATTGACTGATCAGAGGATTATCACCATGTACGAGTACCACCATATTGGTAATAAATTGCACTGCCATAATCGCTATTGTTACCCTTAAGGCGTAACGGAAAATTGCTGAGTTCCAATGTAAATTATCTAGAATGGGTTGCAGGCGAATATTCTGGTGACTACGAAATTGTAGTAAGGACTTGTCGCGACGCATGGTGTTTGCAGGCAAGATGTCCACATCATCACGTAAATTAGCAACGATTTCATCAACGTAACGTGTGGCATTGCGTAGGCGGCGTAGAATCTGTACAAGTAGTGCATACAGTTCAGGCTCTTCTTTGGCGAGGCCAGCCGCTTTAAATTGCTCTATCTCATACTCGATTGCGCGTAGTTCTGCCTTTACACCGTGGCGGAAATTCGCCGGAGCATTGCGTGCTAAGCGCTTAGAGCAACTCTCTAAAATACGGCTGAGTTTAAACATGGTGTCGCGCATAAAGATCAAAATATCATGGTCTTTAAAGCGTTCACGTAACATGGTGTAGTCGGTTTGCGTGGCGACCATGGTGTCGAGTAGAGCGATCATCTCAATGAAAATATTCCACAACACTACACGTTGGCGACGGTGGTCTTGATAGTCTTCAGGTAAATTACGTAAGACACTATCACGCGCACTTTGGTGCGCATCGGTCATGCTAATCATGCGCGGCAATAAGCGGCGAAAGCAGGCATCTAAATCATTATTGACATCATAGAAATCAGCACGTGCTTGCATATAGCGGGCAGTGGCATAGACAGCGGCCGCTAAGGTTAAGCGCTCTTCGAAGAGGCGAAAGAGATAACTGATAGTGATGCTTAATAGAAAGTAATAGGTACTGCCTGCTAAGGTGTATAAGCTATGTTCTAATACGCTTAAGTTTGCCATACTATCTGAACTCAGACTTAGCACCATCATTAATAGACAACAAAACGCCACTAAGCTTCCACGCTTACCAAACACCGAAAGCATTGAGAAACCAAATACTTGAGCACTAATGACGATCCAGAGAATTTCTGGAAAAGGCCTAGCTAAACCGGTTAAAAGAGCGGCTAAATTACCCATGACTAGGGTAAAAAACATCTCCTTAAGACGAAAGCGTCGTGTCCCGCCCGGTTGATCTACTAGAGCGATAGCTAAGGCACCTGCGGCAAAAGCAAAGCCGATATCACGTTCGTTCAAGATACCGATAAAAATAATAATCGGCAAAAGCACCCCAAACCCTTGGCGAGCCGCAAAGAATAAATTGGGACTTGATAGGGCTCGATTTAAGGTGTCGGAATAGAAGTGCATAAATTGGCTCGATAAGCGTTAAGTAGGCAACGATAATATCAACACTACATAAAGTGTGGTTTTATATCGTCATTCTAGCCGATGTTGTATAGCTAAGCGCAATCTCCTAAGCCATTTAGCTCAAGAGTAGTAAACACAATGTTTATGATTATAAACGAGAGCAGGTTAAGCAATAGTTTTGCTATCACTTAATGAGTATAGAGGAGTATTTAGCGGCTTTTTTACGTAAAAACACGGACTAAATATTGCAATAAATGTTGCAATGCGTTAAAGTTTACTATACCTCTTAAATAGAGAGGGTTTTTGGTTTGCATTGAAGCTGGCTTATCCGCTTGTTATTGATTGCGCCTACATGAGAAAAATAGCTACTTTATAGACCACAAGTTTGTAAAATAGCCTCCATTTCGAACTTTGTTACGTCACATTATTTGGCGTGTTTGCGCCGACTGATTGATTTCTTATGAAGTCATTTGAGAGTGTTATCAGGTAGAGTTTCTCCGTGAGATACGAAGCGCTGGTAATTTTTTTAGATGTGCATAAGTACCCTAAATACCAATCAATTTTGTCGGGCTAGTTATGAAAGGACATAATATTATGGAATTAAATGGCGCCGATATCGTCGTGCGTTGCCTTGCCGAAGAGGGTGTTAAACACGTTTTCGGTTATCCAGGTGGCGCGGTGCTCTACATCTACGACGCAATTCACAAACAGAAAGATTTCGAACATATTTTAGTACGCCATGAACAAGCAGCTGTTCATGCGGCTGATGCTTACTCGCGCTCATCGGATAAAGTCGGTGTGTGCTTGGTAACTAGTGGTCCTGGCCTGACGAATGCGGTCACTGGTATTGCTACAGCGTATACTGACTCAATCCCTATGGTGATTATTAGCGGTCAAGTAGGTAGCAAGTTAATTGGTGAAGATGCTTTCCAAGAGTGTGATGCCGTGGGTATTACACGTCCTTGCGTTAAGCACAACTTCTTAGTGCGCGATGTAAAAGAGCTTGCCGATACCATGCGCAAAGCCTTCTATATTGCCAAAACTGGTCGTCCTGGTCCTGTCTTAGTAGATATCCCGAAAGATATTTCGATGATGATGTGCAAATACACCCCACCTAAGGGTGAAGTGAAGATGCGTTCATACGCACCTGTGACCAAAGGCCACAGCGGTCAAATTAAGAAAGCCGCGCAACTCTTAGCACACGCATCACGTCCAATGATCTACACCGGTGGTGGTGTGATTTTGTCTGACGCATCAGAAGAAGTGACTGAGTTAGTTGAATTATTAGGTGCACCTTGCGTGAATACCTTGATGGGTCTTGGTGGCTTAAGCGCCAGCAATGAACATTATTTAGGTATGCCTGGTATGCACGGTACCTACGAAGCCAATATGGCCATGCACAATAGTGATGTAGTTATCGCTGTGGGTGCGCGTTTTGACGACCGTGTGGTTAGTAATCCTAAGCACTTCATGTCAGTACCTCGTAAAGTGATTCATATTGACGTTGATCCATCGTCTATCTCTAAGCGCGTTCGTACCGATGTACCTATTGTCGGCAATGTAAAAGACGTGCTTATCGATCTTAACGAGCAATTACGTGAGATGGGTGATTTACGTAAAACCAATGCCAAGCCCCTTAAAGCTTGGTGGGATCAAATCAACGAATGGCGTGCACGTAACTGCTTGGCTTATGACAAGAGAGATGACGTTATCAAACCACAATACGTTGTTGAAAAATTATGGGAAGTCACCGAAGGTAATGCTTTCGTGACATCTGACGTTGGTCAACACCAGATGTGGGCAGCACAATACTATCGCTTCAATAAGCCACGTCGCTGGATTAACTCTGGTGGTTTAGGCACGATGGGTGTTGGCTTACCGTACGCGATGGGCGTTCAGAAGGCCAATCCAGGTGCTGACGTTGCCGTGATTACGGGCGAAGGCTCAATTCAGATGAATATCCAAGAATTGGCGACCTGTAAACAATATGATTTCTCACCGAAGATTATTTGCTTGAACAACCGTTACCTCGGTATGGTTCGTCAATGGCAAGAATTAGAGTACGAGAAGCGTTATTCTGAGTCTTACATGGACTCATTACCTGACTTTGTTAAGCTTGTTGAGGCTTACGGTCACGTAGGTATTCAAGTTGAGAAGAAAGAAGATGTTGAACCCGCTTTGCGCGATGCCTTTGGTAAATACAAAGACCGTACCGTGTTCATTAACGTGATTACTGACCGCGAGGAAAATGTCTGGCCGATGATTCAGGCAGGCAAAGGCATGACCGATATGTTGTTAGGCCCTAACGACGATTCAGCATTGTAGGAGAGCAAGGTGAAACATATTCTATCAGTCTTATTGGAAAACGCCCCAGGCGCCTTATCGCGTGTGGTCGGCTTGTTCTCTGCTCGTGGCTATAATATTGAATCATTAACTGTAGCGCCTACTGAGGACGATACCTTATCGCGTATGACCATCATGACCACCGGTTCTGATGATGTTATTGAGCAGATTACTAAGCACTTAAATCGTTTAGTAGACGTGGTTAAAGTAGTTGATCTCACCGAGGGTGCACACGTTGAGCGTGAGCTAATGCTCATTAAAGTGCGCGCTGTTGGTAAAGAGCGTGAAGAAATTATGCGTATGACGGATATATTCCGCGGACATATCGTGGATGTGACCGATAAATCATACACAGTTGAAATCACTGGAGATCAAGCAAAAATTGAGGCCTTTATCAATAGCATTGATAAAAGTGCCATTCTCGAGACGGTGCGAACCGGTGTTTCGGGTATTGGGCGTGCAGAACGCATTTTGAAACTGTAATTTGCGTACAATAAGCGCGGATTACTTAATAAATAAACATTTTTATAATATTTTTGAGGCTTTACATGAAAGTTTTTTACGACAAAGATAGCGACTTAAGCTTAATCAAAGGCAAAAACGTAGCCATTATCGGTTACGGTTCACAAGGCCACGCACATGCTTTAAACCTACATGAATCTGGTGTTAACGTGACTGTTGGTCTACGTAAAGACGGTGCATCTTGGAATAAAGCAGTGAACGCTGGTCTTAAGGTTGCTGAAGTTGTTGATGCAGTTAAGAGCGCAGACTTAGTCATGATTCTTTTACCTGACGAGAACATTGCTGAAGTGTATAACAATCAAGTGGGCCCTAACTTGAAAGAAGGCGCTGCTTTAGCTTTCGCTCACGGCTTTAACGTTCACTACGGTCAAGTTGTGCCACGTGCCGACGTTGACGTGATCATGGTTGCTCCTAAAGCACCAGGCCACACAGTACGTGGTACTTACCAACAAGGTGGTGGTGTTCCAGCGCTAATCGCTGTTCACCAAGACAAATCTGGCGCAGCTCGTGATATCGCTTTATCATACGCAAGTGCTATTGGTAGCGGCCGAGCTGGTATCATCGAAACAAACTTCCGTGAAGAAACTGAAACTGACTTGTTCGGTGAGCAAGCTGTTCTATGCGGTGGCGCAGTTGAATTAATCAAAGCTGGTTTCGAGACATTAACTGAAGCAGGTTACGCTCCAGAAATGGCATACTTCGAGTGCTTGCACGAGTTGAAATTGATTGTTGACTTGATCTACGAAGGTGGTATCGCCAACATGAACTACTCAATCTCTAACAACGCTGAGTACGGTGAGTACGTAACAGGTCCACGTGTTGTGACTGAGCAGACTAAAGAAGCCATGCGTCAGTGCTTGAAAGATATTCAAACAGGTGAATACGCGAAGAGCTTCATTTTAGAGAACCAAGCAGGCGCACCGACATTGACATCACGTCGTCGTATCAATGCTGAGTCTGAGATCGAGCGCGTTGGTGCACAATTACGTGCCATGATGCCTTGGATCGCTAAAAACAAATTAGTTGACCAAACTAAGAACTAAGAGTAGGATTTTCAGTAATACTTAGGTGTATTATTGAACACACTCTTTATTCAGTAAAACCCCTGTTTTCATGCAGGGGTTTTTCTGTTGTAGTTAAGCTTTTTCGTAGCTTTCGACAACTATTTAAGGTAGATAAAAATGAAATTAAAATCACTTGTTTTAGCGAGCTTATTAGGTTTCGCGAGCCTATCTGGTGTGGCTCAGGCCGAAACCTTGAAAATTGGTGTGGAAGCCATGTTCCCTCCTTTTGAAAGTAAGGACGCGAATGGTAAATTAGTTGGCTTTGATATTGAGTTAGGCGATGCTGTTTGCGCCAAGATGAATGTCACCTGTGAATGGGTTGAGACGAGTTTTGATGGCTTAATTCCGGCGTTGAATGCACGCAAGTTTAATTTTATTAACTCCGCGATGAATATTACTGAGCCGCGTCTTAAGGTGATTGATTTCACTGTGCCGATTTATAACGTCCCTTCACAATTAGTCGTGAAGAAGGGTGAAACTTTAGACTTAACGGCGGAAACTTTAAAAGGCAAAGACGTCACTGTGGGTGTATTGCAAGGCTCTGCACAAGAGAGCTTTGCACGTAAGCACTGGCAGGCGAATGGCGTCAAGGTGACTTCGTATGCGACACAGGAGCAGATCTACACAGATCTAAGTGCTGGTCGTATCCAGACCGCTTTACAGAAGACACCGAGTGCTAAGGACGGTTTCTTGTCTAAGCCTGAAGGACAGGACTTTGAGTTGGTTCCTGGTTTTGCCGATGATGAAGCCGTGCTTGGTGTAGGCACAGGTTTTGGGATTCGTAAGGGTGATACCGCACTGAAAGAGCGTCTTGATAAAGCAATTGAGGAATTAAAGCAAGAAGGCTTTATTTCTGAGTTGTCTAAGCGTTACTTTGATGCTGACTGGGTCGCTAAATAAATCTTTAGATTAAGGAATTCTTACCTATGCAAATTCGCTCTAAACTACCATCCGTTGGCACCACCATCTTCGCTCGTATTGATGAATTATTTCGTCAATACAACGATATTGTTGGTTTATCTCAAGGCGCACCGAATTTTATGCTGAGTCCTGAGATGATGGATGATGTGTATAGAGCGATGCAAGCGGGGCATAATCAATATGCGCCGATGACAGGTATTGAGCCTTTGCGACAAGGCATGGTGGATAAGATTGAGCGCTTATACGGACACCGCTATGATGTTGAGAGCGAAATCACCATTATGCCTAGCGCCAGCGAAGCCTTGTTCAGCAGTATTACAGGTTTGGTTCATGCGGGTGATGAGGTGATTTATTTTGAACCCTCATTTGATAGTTATGCGCCGATCGTTGAATTACAAGGTGCACAGGCGATCGCACTTAAATTACGCTTGCCAGATTTCTCCATTGATTGGGATGAGGTGAAGAGCAAGATTAATGCGCGTACACGTATGATTATCGTAAATTCACCTCATAACCCGAGTGGTATGACCCTAAGTGAAGCAGATATCGCAGCTTTGCAAGATATCACACGCGATACGAACATTATTATTCTCTCGGATGAAGTGTATGAGCATATGGTATTTGATGGTGATATCCATCGCTCCATGTCGCGTTATCCAGAGCTTGCGATGCGCTCGATTGTGGTGACCTCATTTGGCAAGACGTATCAAGTTACCGGTTGGCGTGTCGGCTGCTGTGTGGCCCCTGCGGCACTTATGAAAGAAATCCGTCTCGTGCATCAATTTGCCATGTTTGCCGCCGACACACCGATGCAGTATGCTTTAGCTGAAGTCTTAAAAAAACCAGAGCGCTATTTGCAATTAAGCCAGATTTTTCAAGATAAGCGCGATTTATTATTGCAAGGCTTGGCAGGTTCTCGCTTTGAGCCAATCCCATCAAGTGGTGGCTTTTTCCAACTACTCCGATTCGATCACTTTAAGTCAATAAGTGATATGGAAATGGTGGAGTATTTATTAGCAGAATGCGGTGTTGGCGTGATTCCTGTATCGGCTTTCTATCGTGAACCTATAGAAACTGGTTTAATCCGTTGCACCTTTGCGCGTGATGATGAAACCCTTATAAAAGGCGCTGCACGCTTGGCTAAGGCCTAATATTCTTAATCCTATGTATAGTTGCTAAGCACTGTTATTAGTGACACATGCTTGCCTTATATTCTCGCTAGGCATGAGCTTGATTCTTATGTCTAGCCGAGCGACGATTATTCACTCTTCCCACCTTCATATCATCGTATCCAGCTTAAGCTTAGATAAGCAAACTCCTTTTTATAAGTTAAAAAGATTAACTGTTGTATGCAAACACCTATTTCTGCAATGCAGACATAAATGGCTAAGTGTTAATACTGATTTTTATATGTATCACTGTAAGTAAAGGTAATAATTATGTAATATGATTATTAGTTTTAAAATATAATTCTGCATTGTGGAATTTTAGTAAAAAAAATAAATTGAGTATTTATAAATTTAGACGATCTTCTATGGATGAAATCGTTGGTTGTGAGTTTTTTAACATGGAGACAAGTAGTAATGAAAAAGATATGTTTAGCAGTTTTAGCCACAATGGCACCAGCCGCAGCTTTGGCAAGTTCATCAGTGACCTTATATGGTTTAGTGGATGGCGGTTATGCTTACAAAAACCAAGAAACTAAGTTTTCTGGTGATGCAGGTGCAACAACAGGTTCAATTAAGCAACGTACACTAGGTTTTCGTAATGGCCTACGTAACGGTAACCGTTGGGGTATGAAAGGTGTTGAGGATCTAGGTAATGGTACCAGTGCTATCTTCACATTAGAAAGTGGTTTTAACTTGGGTGATGGTCATTCTGTTCAAGGTGGTCGCCTATTTGGTCGCCAAGCTTTCGTGGGCTTAACAGGTGAGAGCTGGGGTACATTCACTATTGGTCGTCAATATAATGCGACAGACGTATTTATCCAACCGCTTGATCCATTTGGTCATAGTGGCCAGCAAGCCTCAACACATAGTGGTTTTAACCCTTCGCACTCATATCGTTATGACAACTTAGTTAAATACGCATCACCGAACCTCTCTGGTTTCCGTTTCGTGGTTGGTGGTTTTTATGAGAACAAGAGAACTGAGACAGAACTCGTAGGTCAAAATGAAGTTGTTGCTAAAGATAATTTCAGTGGTGTGATTGCTGGTTTAGGTTACAAAAGTGGTCCATTATCTATTGGCGCAACATTTGATTATGTGAACCAGAAGAAAGAGAACTTGCTTGATGTCGCAGATCAAAACAGTAAGACTAAGCAATGGAGCGTAGGCATGACCTATGACTTTGATGTGGTTAAGGCACACTTACTTTATGGTCAACAACGTGATGGTACTTTCTTTGGTATTGGCTTAGCGAATGATATTCTTAGCCCAGCAGGTACACGTACTTTAGCACGTCAATTGGATGGTAAGGGTTTCCGTCAGCATTCTTGGTTGGCTGGTTTGAGTGCGCCAATGGGTGAGTCGGGTCAAGCCTTATTCTCATACCAAGGTAACAGCATTAAAAACGATCAAGCAGCCGGTTTGCAAGATGCACGCATCAAATCACATATCTTTAGCTTAGGTTATGTGCATTCAATTTCTAAGCGTACCAATGTAAGCTTAATCGGCTCTTATGGTACCTCTAAATTGAAACTTAATGATGCTCTAAATAGTCAACGCAAGTTGAAATCTACTGACGTACAAGTAGGTTTACAACATCGCTTCTAATTCAAACTATCGTATCCGTAGACGATAGAGAGAGAAACGGGCTCAGAAATGAGCCCGTTTTTTTATGCTTATCGTGTTTTAGGTTTTAGCTAAAGTGCCTTTGTTGATGCTATTAGCCTTAAGTTTTGTGGCTGGTTTTGTTGCCTTCTGCTAAACACTAGTTTATAGCCAATTTGCTGCCATCAATAAATCATTGATTTGACGGTCTTCCATTAAATTCAGCTTAGCTTGGGCGAGAGGCAGTTCCGTATGGAAGAACCATTCGCAAGCGGCTAGTTTTCCTTGGTAAAAGTCTTGTTGCTGTGAATCAAGAGAGGTGCCTAGTTTAGCAGCGGCTACATTGGCTTGTTTTAACCACATCCAAGCGATGACATGATGACCAAACGCATCTAAATAGGTAAACGAGTTAGCGCTGGCTTTAGCCATATCTTGTTTAATCCACTCAGATAAATCATTACTCGTATTCAGCAATTTATCCCAAGCTTGTTCAAGAGCGTGAGCTAATGTCTGTAAGCGTGCGTCGCCTTGTTCGCGTGCCGCATGAATCGACTTAGCTATGTTCTTCTTGAGCAGTTGCAAAGCTGTGCCATCGGCTAAGCTAATCTTACGCAATAGTAGATCGATACTTTGTATGCCATGAGTGCCCTCATGAATTGGGTTGAGTCGATTATCACGATAAAACTGCTCAACAGGGTATTCACGAGTATAGCCATAGCCGCCATGAATTTGGATAGCCAAACTATTGGCCTCTAGGCAGTATTGTGCTGGCCAAGACTTTACAATAGGCGTGAGTAGGGATAATAAGAGAGAGGCTTCGTCTCGGCCATTTTGTTCGGGGTTGGTTTTGCTTTCATCGGCCAAATAGGCAGCGTATAAGCATAAGAGTAGAGCACCTTCTACGTAGGATTTTTGAGTAAGTAGCATCCGACGAATATCGGCGTGTTGAATAATCGGTACCTGCGCTAATGAGCTATCTTTATTAGCAATAGGACGGCCTTGAGTACGTTCCTTAGCATAATTAAGTGAATGCAGATAAGCGGTATAGCCGAGCATGGTGCCTCCCATACCAACCCCGATGCGCGCCTCGTTCATCATATGGAACATGCAATTAAGGCCTTTACCCGCTTCACCGATTAACTCACCTTGGCAATGGTCATTTTCACCAAAACTTAGCATGGTAGAGGTAGTTCCACGATAGCCCATCTTATGGATAAGGCCGCTAAGCAATACATCATTACGCTCAGCTAACTGACCTTGGGCATCAACCCGATACTTAGGTACAAGAAAAAGGGAAAGTCCTTTGGCTCCAGCTGGTGCGCCTGCAATACGGGCTAGAACTAAGTGAACAATATTTTCACTGATGTCATGATCGCCTGCCGAAATAAAAATCTTCTGGCCTTTTAGTAAATAGCTACCATCTTCTTGCGGATAAGCTGTTGTGTGTAAGTCGGGTACAGATGATCCAGCATGAGGCTCAGTAATGGCCATAGTGCCAAGCCATTTACCCTGTAGTAAATTTGGTAAAAAGCGTTGTTTCTGTTGTTCAGACCCATAGGCGCGAATTAAGTTTGCATTCGCCGCAGTTAAAAAACAATAAGCTGAAGTAGAAATATTGGCCGAACGGAATAGCGCTAAACAAGACTGAGCGACTGTGATGGGTAATTGCATACCCTCGAGTTCATAATCGTGTGTAGCTGATAAAAAACCTGCTTGAGCGAAAGCAAGAATAGCCTGTTTAACTTCATCAATTACATGTACTGATTGGCCATCAAACGTGGGTTCATGCTCATCAGCATAATGGTTGTGTGGTTGGAATAAATCAGTGGCAATCTTCTGGGCTGTATCAATGGCAGAGATAAATGTCTCTTTGGAGTGATCGGCATAACGTTCACGTTGTGTAAGTTGTTCGGTATTGAGTACATCAAACAACATAAACTCTAGGTCTTGGCGATCGATTAAGGTTGAAGGGGCGTTACTCATGCTTTCTCCTAAAATAATCAAGCTCCAGATCTATGTAGAAGAGAGGAGCTTGAGTAATTAATTAGTTTTTATTTTTTTTCAAAGCCGATTGACTCTAAGATTTTGGATTCTTGCTCTGCCATCTGCTTGGCGAAGGCTCCATATTCTTCAGTGCTCATGTAATAAGACTCCATATCGTAGCGCTCTAAGGCTTCGCGATAATTATCTTGCTCCATAGCTTGCTTTAGCGCGTCATGAAGCTTTTTCACGATATCTGCATCAGTGCCTTTTACCACGGCCAAACCAAATGGTGAGAGCTGTTTGATATTAATACCTGATTCAATCAAGGTAGGTACGTCAGGGAAGCGCTTAGAACGCTTTTCGCCCCAAGTCGACAGTAGGCGTAATTTACCATTCTCTACGTACTGTGCCCAAGCTGGCGTATCAGCAACAGACATAACAAAGCCACTTAAGATAGCTTGCATCGATTCTGCATTACCTTTGTACGGGACGTGTACTAATTGCACTCCTGTTTCTTGAGCAATTTGCTCCATGGTGATGTGCAATGAGGTCATCGGACCTGGCGTGCCGTATGTTAATTCGTCGGGATGTTTTTTGGCATATTCAATATATTCTTGCATAGTCTTGATCGGAGACTCTGTAGGAACCACTAAGCCAAAAGAATAGCCAGCCAAGTTAATTACATACTCTAGACCAGTTACGGGATCCCATTTAGTGTTGTTAATGTAAGGCAGGCGGAAAATAGTAGCTGGTGTCTGGATAAGTGTATAACCATCTGGCTTGCCATTTTGAGCTTGCAGAGCAGGCAAAATTCCACCGGCACCAGGTTTGTTTTCTACAATCACTGGAGTCTTTAAAATGCCAGATAGGTTTTCCGCCAAGACACGGAAAGGCATATCAGTTGAGCCACCAGCGGTATAACCAATAACGATACTGATGGGTTGTTTAGGGAATTCTTCAGCCTCTTTAGACATGGCTATGGCATGGCTAGCGGTGAGGGCTAGTACACTTGCAGCAATAAGTTTTTGGCAAAAACGAGCCAGTTTGAAGTTCATATAAATCTCAGAGATATAAATAAAAATGTGTCGCTATATGTATTTTTTGCAGCCTAAATCAGCCTGTTTTTAGACGAATTATGCTTGTTATTAACAGTTCTAAAAATTAAAATTAAGTACTGCAATGCAGAATTATTTTCTTATTTTAATTTAAGTAGATAAATAATTCATCCTTTAATTTATTTTGACTATAAAAAAAGTCTTTTAAATAAGCGTATTTACCACATTTATTATTGCCATATCACGTCACTTGATGCTTTATAGTATATTTAAGACAACGTTTAAGTGTTAACCCTTTATTTCTGCTATGCGGAAATGATTTTTGAAATATTCATTGACAATATGTTGTAATTCATCAAGAATTAAAGAATCAACAAAAATAGAGTTAATGGAGACCTTGCATGGAAATTTTTGTGCAACAGCTTCTGAATGGTTTGACCTTAGGAAGTGTTTATAGCTTAGTCGCACTAGGCTTAACTTTGGTGTATGGGATTCTCCATGTACCGAACTTTGCGCATGGCGCCTTCTATATGATGGGTGGTTTTGTTGCATTCCATCTGATGACGAAAGTCGGTTTGGGTTATTGGTTTGCTATGGGTGGTGCTGCTCTGGTTGTAGCCATTCTCTCCATGCTAGCGGAGTTCTTAGTATTTAAACCATTAAGTAAGTCACCGCCATTGCATGACATGATTGCCGCTATTGGTATCATGCTCTTTCTTGAGGCGGCCGCACAGTTGATTTGGGGGGCTGACTTCCAGCGCCTGCCAACACCTTATACCCAGATGGTGGATATTGGTGGTCTTATGATTCCCGCTCAGCGTCTACTGATTATTGCTGGCGCATTTGTCCTAGTGGTTTTATTGCATCTGTTCTTAAATAAAACAATCATTGGTTCAACCATTATTGCCATGGCACAGAATAAAGATGGTGCGGCTTTAATGGGGATTGATCCTATTCGAGTGACTTACTTGGTATTTGCTGTTGCGGGGATCTTAGCTGCAGTAGCTGCGGTATTGTACGCACCGATTAACTTAGTTTATCCAGCAATGGGTCAGTTAGTGATTACCAAAGCATTCGTGATTATTGTGATGGGTGGCATGGGTAGTTTTGCTGGTGCAATTGTCGGTGGCATGATTATTGGCTTTGCTGAAAGCCTAGGTGGCTACTATATTTCACCTGACTATAAAGACATCATCGCCTTCCTCATTTTAGTGTTGGTTTTGTCAGTTCGCCCTGAGGGCTTATTTTCTAAAGGGGCGCACTAATGAGTCAGAACGTGCATGCTAAATCTATTCCTTGGGGTTGGCTTATCGGTTTTATTGTGGCCATTGCCTTTCCTTTCCTATCGAGTAATGAATATTATCTTTCGGTTGCAACCCTCGCTTTAATATACGCCATTTCTGCACTTGGGCTTAACCTGCTAACGGGTTATACAGGTCAGTTTAATTTAGCACATGGCGGTTTTATGGCGATTGGTGCCTATGCTGTCGGTATTTTGACCGTGGATTATGAATGGTCGTTTTGGTTGGCTTTTGTCGCGGCTATTTTGATCACCATATTGATTGGCTTTTTTGTGGGGTTAGTTTCTTTGCGCCTTAAGAGCCACTTCTTCTCAATTTTTACCTTATGTGTGGGCTATATCATTTTCTTATTAATTGAAAAATGGGAAGGGCTAACACATGGTGTGGTCGGTATTATGAATGTTCCCGTGCCTGAGTTAGGTTCATGGGTGGATTTTAATGAATCGCGAGCACAGTATTTTCTAGTTCTATTTTTCTTAGCTGTTGGCTTATGGTTAATGAATCGTTTGGTGCGTTCTATTGTTGGTCGTAGTTTTGTGGCGGTAAGAAATAGTGAACCTTTGGCTCAGGCGCTAGGTATTAATCTAATGCGTACTAAGATTCTGTCTTTTGTTATCTCAGTGGCATACGCTGGTGCAGCGGGCGCTTTATATGCCGGTTATGTGCGTTTCCTAGGTCCAGATATGGCTTATGTGACCCATACCTTTAGCGTGGTAATGTTCGTGTTAGTGGGCGGCCTAGGTACCTTAGCAGGTCCAGTGATCGGAGCTCTATTAGTTTCATCCTTAACCCAGTCTTTACAGTTCTTAGAAGACTACCGTATGTTGATTTTTGGTCCTCTCTTGATTGTTATCTTAATCTTTATTCCATCAGGCATTGTGGGTGTATGGCGCAAGATGAAAGCGAAAAAAGCGGCACAAGCGGCTCAAGTGGCCAAAACCAAGTCGGCCGCAACAGTATAGGGGACAAGAATATGCTTCAAATTAAAAATCTTACGAAAAAATTCGGCGGCTTAACCGCTGTGAATGATGTCTCAGTCAACATTGAGAAGGGGAGTATTACAGCGATTATTGGTCCTAATGGTGCGGGTAAAACGACTTTCTTTAATTTGGTGAGTGGTGCAATTAAACCGACGTCAGGTAGTGTGCTTTTAAACGGTGCTGAGATGGCTGGTTTGCGCGCAGACCAAGTGGCGCGTCATGGTGTGGCTAGAACTTTCCAAGCAACCAACCTGTTCGAGCAAGCGACAGTCTTAGATAATTTAATTGTCGGACACCGTCTACGTACCGAGTCAGGTTTTTGGGATGTGCTCGTGAATAGTGCACGACTCAAGCGTGAAGAGAAGATTTGCTATGAAAAAGCTGAGCGTGCACTAGACTTCGTTGGTCTTTCACACTTAGCCAATGTATTAGCCTCAGATATTTCGCAAGAAGAGAAAAAGCGCGTTGCGTTTGCGCTAGCCCTCACCACAGATCCTGAAATACTTTTATTAGATGAACCTGCCGGTGGTGTAAATCCCGAAGAGACAATAGGCTTGGCGCGCTTAATTCGTAAGCTTATTGAACATGATAAGACTGTGTGCCTGGTGGAGCATAAGATGGACATGATTATGAGCTTAGCCGATAAGATCTTAGTCTTACATCATGGTCAGAAACTTGCTGAAGGTACACCTTCTGAGATTCAACAAAATCACCAAGTGATTGAAGCGTATTTAGGAGTTGAACATGTTGAAGCTTGATAAGCTTAGTTTGTATTATGGTGCTTTTAAAGCCTTAAATGATATCTCTTTACATGCCGATCAAGGTGAGTTAATTGTCCTCTTAGGCGCTAATGGAGCAGGTAAGAGCTCCTTGTTTCTCTCGATTAGCGGCATCCATAAAGTGGCTAGCGGTAGCGTGCATTATCAAGGCAATAATATTACTAATATTCGTCCTGCCAAAATTGTCCAAGGCGGTTTAGTGCATTGTCCCGAAGGTCGTAAACTTTTTCCAGGCATGAGTGTTTATAAGAACTTAATGCTCGGCGGATTTACCCATAGACGTGATCGTAAGGGTATCAACGAGAGTATCGAAGAGGTATTTTCACTATTTCCAATCCTAAAAGAGAAGCAGGATGAGATGGCGGGTTCCTTATCAGGTGGACAGCAACAGATGGTAGCAATTGGTCGCGCCTTAGTTGGTCGTCCTAAAGTGCTTCTTCTTGATGAGCCTTCATTAGGTTTAGCCCCATTAGTAGTTAAGCAGATGTTTGAAGTGATTAAGCGTATTAATGATGAAGGAACAACGGTTTTACTCGCTGAGCAAAATGCTTTCTCAGCTTTGCAGATTTGCGATCGTGCGTACGTCATGGAGCGTGGCAATATTATTCTTGAGGGCAATAAAGAGTCATTGTTGAGTAATCCTGAAGTACGTAAGGCCTATTTAGGCGCATAACTATTTTTATAAGTTTAAGGTTGTATTAATTTTTAGTCATTTGATTTATGGAGACAATAATGATGACATTGAAAAAGATATTGGGTAAATACTCTAGCGCTCTCGCAATGGCTGGCGTAATGGGTTTATCTTCACAAGCTGTGTTAGCGCAAGAAGTGATTAATATCGGGTTTAGTGGTCCCTTAAGCGGTGGTGCTGCTTTATATGGTAAGAATGTGATGGACGGTCTTAGCAAAGGTGTGGAAGATGTCAATAAAAAGGGTATCACTATTGATGGTAAACCGTATAAATTCAATCTAGTGGGTCTAGACGATAAATACGCGCCTTCTGAAACTGCTGTTAATGCTCGTCGTCTAGTGCAAGAGAGCAAAACCCCGTTTATCTTTGTGCCACACTCAGGTGGTATTTTTGCGCTTCAGACATTTAATGTTCGTAGCAAGTTTATGATTATGGCATTTAGTAGTTTGCCATCAATTATTGAGAAAAAGAATCCCCTAACGGTTCGTATTCCTGAGTCATTTACTCGTTACTTCCCAACTTTTATCGACACACAAATGAAAGCCTACGGTAAGAAGTTAGGTGTGGCAACAACGAATACTGACTACGGTAAAGCCTTTACTAAGGCCTTCGTGGAAGCTTGGGAAGCTGCGGGTGGTGAAGTCGTATCGAATAACCCAATGTCATATAATGCTTCAGCTGACTTCTATAGCGGTGTAGGTCGTACGCTTGCGGATAAACCAGATGTGATGTTAATTGGTGGTCCATCAGAGCCAACAGCATTAGTGGCGAAACAGGCTCGCGAACTAGGTTTCAAAGGCGGTTTTATCCTTTCTGACCAAGCTAAGTATAATGAGATGGAACGAGTGTTAGGAGATTACTCTTTACTTGAAGGCTCTATTGGTATTGTGCCTATCGTACCGGAGGTGCGCCCTGAGTCGATTCCATTTATTGAAGAATTTGCTAAAAACCACCCTGAATCTAAAGATAAAGCTTTAAGTAGCGAAGTGATTCTGAACTATGCCGCGGTACATATTTTGGCCCATGCGATGGAATTGGCTAACACCAAAGATGACTTAAAAGCTATCTATGGCAAATTAGATGAAGCAGTTAAAAAACTTGAGCCGCAATTTAACCCAATCCAAATTGCCGGCTTTAATGAAAATGGCAGCTTAACCTACCACTCATCTGCGGCACAGGTCAAAGATGGTAAATTAGTTCGTATTCCTTTATTGGATAAATAATCGATGAAAGCATTAATCTGTCATGAATTTGGACCGATTGAACAATTACGCTTAGAAGAGGTCGCTTCACTCAATCCAGCTGACCATCAGGTCGTGGTGAAGGTGATGGCCGCCTCGGTTAACTTTCCTGATGCCTTAATTGTGCAGGGACTGTATCAGATGAAGCCCGCCTTTCCCTTCTCTCCAGGAGCGGAACTGGCGGGTGAAATCATTAAGATCGGTGCACAAGTGAGCAACTGGCGAGTCGGTGATCGTGTCATTGCGTCGAGCGGTTATGGAGCATTTGCTCAAGAGTGTTTAGTTGATGAAGCGAAGTTGACCTCTCTGCCCGAAGGTATGTCCTATGAGTTAGGATCTGCTTTTGTTTTGACGTATGGAACTTCCTTGCATGCTTTGAAAGAATGTGCCCAGTTACAGCCTAATGAGACGCTTCTAATCTTAGGAGCAGCGGGTGGTGTTGGTATTGCTGCTATTGAAATTGCTAAGCAAATGGGTGCAACTGTTATTGCTGCTGCTTCAAGCGAGGACAAACGAAACTTGTGCCTACAACTAGGTGCAGATCATGTTGTTGACTATACCCAAGCGGATTGGCGTAAGCAAGTCGATTCCATTACTGCTGGCCGAGGTGTTGATGTGGTCTATGATGCTGTGGGCGGCCCCTATAGTGAGACGGCCTTGCGAGCAACAGCATGGCGAGGTCGTTTCTTAGTGGTTGGGTTTGCTGCGGGAGAAATTCCTAAAATCCCTTTAAATCTTGCTTTATTAGGTGAGCGTAAGATTTTAGGTGTTTTTTGGGGGCAGGCAGTACGTACCTACCCGGAAGTTCATAAAGCCAATATGCAATTATTGTTAGATTGGTTTGAGCAAGGTAAGATTAAGCCCGCGATTACGCAACGTGTTACTTTAGAGCATGCTAAGCAAGCTATTCAGGATTTGGCAGACCGTAAAGTAAAAGGCAAGATTGTTGTTTTGCCCAATTGATTCTTCGTGAGTTGAGTCCTGACAATAACTAGGATGGTCTTAACTGTTTTGTTGTTCTGGCCCCTTTTACACATTAATCTCTTATTTAAGATAATTCATCCAGTGATTTTAGCTTGGATGAGCATGTGTAAAAGGGCTCTACGATGCCGAAATGTCTTTGATTTCACCGTCTTCAAGTTTTGGAATAACAGCATAAATACTTTTCTGTGCAATAAAATTTAATTCGGGAGCTAAGCCTTTTTGAATTAAGCGTTTACCCACTCGCGATGTATTTAGACAATCAATTGCATCAATCCCTTGGTAATATTGCCAAGCGGCCATAGCAGCATCGGTCATGTCAAACTCATCTTGTTTGAGCAGAGAGATTAGATATCCAGCACCGTAAAAATCTTCCATATTAAACCGACCACCAGAGCCTGAGCAAACTACTAAAATAGTACGCTGTGGATGGGCTAACTGGACGTGTTGGATGACTGCTTGAGCATTCAATAATGAGACGGCATACACGGCTTCAGCTTCTTGTATATGACGCAGGGCGATGGTGCCATTCGTGGTTGAGTAAATTAAAGTTGGTTTGTCACCAATTGATCGCTGAATACTTAAGGGTGTGGCTGAGCTAAAGCCGTGCAGAGTTTCGGCATTAAATTCACCAGCGAGTAGATAGTCCTCTTGCTCTCTTGCTTGAGCAATGGCTAAAGCATGTTCACCATTGAGGGCGGGAATAACGCGTTCGACTTGATGCGCAAGAGCAGTCGTAATGCTCGATGTTGCGCAGAGAATATCAAGTACTAGCGCTATCTTATTGCTTAACAGCTCTGGTCTTATGTCTTCTTTGCGTAAGATAACGTGGAGTTTTGGTTTCATTACTTTTTCTCCAGAGCTGCGAATGTTGCTGAAGAGTGAAAAAGAATTTTCTCCCCAGAACGAATTTCGCATTCAAGAAAAACTAAGCGTCTACCCTTGCGACATACAGTTGGTTTAGCATAGATAAACTCACCAAGTTTTGCTGCTTCCATGAATTGGCTATTCATACTAAGCGTTACATAACTTGTTTGAAACTCTGCTTGATGTGAGAGGGTACGTCCCATCGCATTATCCGCTAAAGTCATTAAGATACCGCCATGTGCTAAGTCAAGCTGATTAAGATGTTGCTCATCGAGTAATAGGCCGAGAGCTACTGTATTGTCCGCATAAATCTTTTCATACATGGGGCCGCATAATTGCACAAAACGGCTGCGTGTTTCAAATAATTGAAAATCTTCAGGTACACCAGATGGTAAGTCAAGAGGATGATTCTCACTAGCACTACTTGGGACCGTGTTGTGAGTTGATAGCTTGTTCACTTCAAGCGTTTGGCTCGTTTCAAGCTCAGTACTCGTTGGGACTATGTCACCACTATTTTTCATTAACATTGTCTCACTCCTATAATCTACGTATTAATACCTAAGTAATTAAGTTTTTTTGCATAATGTGCTGCATAGCAGAATAATATTTTATAAAAATAACACACTATTCATTAGATTACTAATTAAACTTATCTATAGTCTTTACTTACAAGGTATATCCAGTTATTATCAAATTTGTAGAATTATATTCCACAAAGCAGAATTTAATAGAGTGTATACCAAAGGAGACAAAATGAGCAAGGTGGATTATGAGGTGCGTGATGGTGTTGCTATTCTAGGTTTGAATAGCCCACCAGTTAATGCCTTAAGTCATGCAGTGCGTGTAGGTATCATTCAACGTATTGATCAAGCAAACTTTGATCCCGAAGTAAGTGCCATTGTTGTGACTGGTAGCTCGGCAGCTTTTTCTGCAGGTGCTGATATTAGTGAATTTGGTTCGACTAAAGCTCGTCAAGCCCCTGATTTACGTTCAGTTATTCAGTGTCTTGAAGAGAGTGCTAAGCCGGTTGTGGCGGCGATAAGTGGGAACTGTCTAGGTGGTGGTCTAGAACTTGCTATGGGAGCGCATTATCGTGTTGCCTTGGCTGATGCTCAATTGGGCTTACCCGAGGTTAAGTTAGGTTTATTACCTGGAGCAGGTGGTACACAACGTCTCCCACGTGCTTTAGGCTTGAAAAAGGCATTAAATCTAATCCTCTCAGGTCGTATTGTTAAGGCTCAAGAATTAGCGCAAGATGAATTACTTGATGAGGTTGTTAGCAGCAATGTACTGGAAGCTGCACTGAAATTAGCACAAAAAGTAGTAGCGATTGACAATCCTCATAAGCGTTTGAGTGCGCGTAAAGTGAATTACCCTGGTGCGGATGCTTACTTACAATTTGCGCGTGATACAGTCAAAGCCCTTAATCCTCATTTTCCAGCGCCATTACAAAATTTAGAAGCCGTGGCAGCGAGTGTATCGTTACCGTTTGAACAAGGTATGGCAAATGAACGAAAGTTATTGAATGAGTTGATGGGTTCAGCGGAGTCAAAAGCCCTACGCCATATTTTCTTTGCTGAGCGTGAAGCGACGAAAATTCCTGATATTCCTAACGATATGCCCTTACGTGCTATTGATAAAGTGGCGGTCATCGGTGCTGGTACCATGGGCACTGGGATCGCTATGAATTTCTTGAATGTCGGTATTCCTGTGGTTTTATTGGAAACCAATCAAGAGGCTCTGGATAAGGGCGTAGCAACGATTCAAAAAAATTATGCCAATACTGTAAAGCGTGGTCGCCTGACGCAAGAGCAAATGAA
Source organism: uncultured Pelistega sp. (assembly GCA_964346715.1). GTDB lineage: Bacteria > Pseudomonadota > Gammaproteobacteria > Burkholderiales > Burkholderiaceae_B > Taylorella. The sequence continues at coordinate 23,503 of CAYFVY010000003.1, forward strand.
TCTTCGCTTAGATTTACTGCTGCCAGTCTTAAGCTACGATAAATTACATGATGTGGACTTAGCAATTGAAGCAGTTTATGAAAACATTGAGGTTAAACAAGCAGTTTTTCAGCAATTAGATCGGGTCATGAAGCTAGGATCTATTTTAGCCAGTAATACGTCGACTTTAGACCTGAACAAGATCGCCGAGTTTACCAGTCGCCCACAAGACGTCATTGGTCTGCACTTTTTCAGTCCTGCCAATATCATGAAATTATTGGAAATTGTGCGTGGTGAGAAGACGGATAAATCGGTATTAGCTACTTCAGTAGCTTTGGCAAAGAAAATTGGCAAAAAAGCTGTTGTTTCAGGTGTGTGCGACGGTTTTATTGGTAATCGCATGGTGAATACTTACCTTGTGAGCGCAAATCAGCTTGTGCTTGCTGGTGCAGTACCACATCAAGTTGATAAAGCCTTAGAAAAATTTGGTTTTGCCATGGGGCCATATCGTATGAGTGATTTGGCTGGTTTGGATATTGGTTGGGCTATTCGTAAGCGTCGCGCTGCTGAAAATCCAGGCCAAGACTTTTCTTCAGTCAGTGATAAATTGTGTGAAGCTGGTCGCTTCGGTCAGAAAACAGGTGCGGGTTTCTATCGTTATGACCCGACGACGCGTAAATCGAGCATTGACCCAGTGACAGAACAATTGATCCAAGAATACCGCCAAGAAAAAGGTGTAGTCACCCGTAAAATTTCTGAGCAAGAAATTGTTGAGCGTTGTGTATTTGCGCTTGTGAATGAAGGCGCCAAAATCCTGGAAGAAGGTATTGCTTTGCGAGCTTCAGATATCGATGTAGTCTACCTTAATGGATATGGTTTCCCTGCGCATCGTGGCGGTCCTATGCACTATGCCCAACATCCTGGTTTATTCAATGTTGTGCGCAAGATTCAACAGTTTGCCCAAGAGTCAGAGAAGGCTGCGCAGTTTTGGCAGATCGCTCCCTTGCTTGCTAAGCATGCTGATTCAGGAGAGACATTACTATAAGTGTTGCTTCGAGACTTGTTCTTGAGTGTATTACTTGAGTTTTGTTGTGGTTATAGCTCGTGTTTTGATACAAAAGAGTTCATTTCTATTAGATAGTCCAAGCTCTTTTTTGCAACTATCTGATTATTTAAGATTAAATTTATTATTAATTGATGGAGATTAAGATGACAGAAGCCGTTATCGTTTCAACTGCCCGTACGGGTTTAGGTAAATCTTGGAAAGGGTCATTTAATATGACCCACGGTGCAACCTTAGGAGCGCACTCAGTTCATCACGCTGTGGCTCGTGCAGGTATAGATCCAGCAGAGGTTGAAGATGTGATTATGGGGGCTACCCACTTGGAAGGTACCACTGGTGGCAATATCGCTCGCGTGATTGCTATTCGTGCTGGTTTGCCGGTCACCACAGGTGGCGTAAGTATTAACCGTTTTTGCTCATCAGGCCTACAAGCAATTGCGATGGCTGCTAACCGTATTATGTGTGAGCAAGTACCTATCATGGTTGCTGGTGGTGTAGAGAGCATTTCGTGTGTACAGAAACAACGCAATACTCATATGGCTCGTGATCCATGGATTGAAGCCAATAAGCCAGAGTTGTACTGGAGCATGTTAGAGACAGCTGAGCTAGTCGCTAAGCGTTACGGTATCTCTAAAGAAGCGCAAGACGAGTATGGTGTACGTAGTCACTTGCGCGCAGCAGCAGCTCAACAAGCAGGTCTTTTCGATAAAGAAATCGTACCGATGACGACTACTATGGGTGTTTTCGATAAAGAAAATAACTTAGTAGAAACCAAAGAAGTCACCATTTCTTCTGATGAAGGCATTCGTGCTGATACGACACTAGAGGGTGTTTCTAAGATTCGTCCAGCTGTTCCTGATGGTGTGATTACAGCAGGTAATGCAAGCCAGTTCTCTGACGGTTCTTCAGCTTGTGTATTAATGAATAGTAAATTAGCTGAGCAACGTGGTATTGAACCATTAGGAATTTTCCGTGGTTTTGCAGTTGCTGGCTGTGAGCCTGAGGAAATGGGTATTGGTCCAGTCTTTGCAATTCCTCGTCTATTAGAGCGTACTGGTTTGAAAGTATCTGATATTGGTCTATGGGAAATTAACGAAGCCTTTGCTTGCCAAGTGCTTTATTGCCGTGACCAATTAGGTATTCCTGATGAGTTATTAAACGTCAACGGCGGTGCAATTGCGGTAGGTCATCCATTTGGCGTATCAGGTGCTCGCTTAACAGGTCACGCCTTAATTGAAGGTAAGCGTCGTGGTGCTAAGTATGTAGTCGTCAGTATGTGTATCGGTGGCGGCCAAGGCGCAGCTGGTTTATTTGAAGTGGTATAAGCTGAGTCATTAAAGCCGTTTGAAGGAGACAAAATGAGTGTAAAAGAACTCTTTAATATTGAAGGACAAGTTGCTTTAATTACGGGTGGTTCACGAGGTCTAGGTTTGCAGATTGCTGAAGCCCTTGGTGAGATGGGGTGTAAATTAGCCATTACCGCACGTAAAGAGGCAGAGTTAGCAGAGACCAAGAAGTATTTAGAAGGTCTTGGTTATCCTGTTTTGACCATTCCTAATAATCTGGCCAATTTTGATCAGATTCCTCAGCTAGTTGATACTGTTCTAGCACATTATGGCCAGATTGATATCTTGGTGAATAATGCCGGTGCTACATGGGGGGCACCTGCTGAAGAATATCCTGATGAGGCTTGGCATAAGGTGATGGACCTAAATATTAATGCCATGTTCTTTTTATCTCGTGAGGTAGGTCGTCGTTGTATGATTCCTGCCCAGCGCGGCAAGATTATTAACGTTGCTTCGATTGCTGGATTACGTGGTACGAGCAAGGGTGTGAATACGATTGCCTACAATACTTCCAAAGCGGCAGCAGTTAACTTCACGCGTACCTTAGGGGCCGAGTGGGGTAAATACAATATTAATGTGAATGCTATTTGCCCTGGGTTTTTCCCCTCTAAATTGGCGAACGGTTTGATTGAACAACTTGGTGAGGCCATGGTGGCGCGTATCCCACTTGGTCGTATTGGTGGTGAAGAAGACCTTAAGGGCTTGGCCGTATTGCTGGCCTCTGAAGCAGGGCGTCATATTACCGGTCAAGCCATTGCTGTCGATGGTGGTTCTTCAATTTGCTAGGTTTCTAAGATGTCATATCAACAATTTATGGGAACTAAACCCGTCGCGGAACAACATGCTTTCGATGTGCAGGCATTAGGCAGATATATCAGAGAACATGTGGAAGACTTCAAGGGTGAACTTGAGGTTGAGCAATTTAAGGGCGGACAATCGAACCCAACCTTCTTAGTGAGGGCGGGGAGTAAGTCCATGGTTTTGCGTCGCAAACCACCGGGTGAGTTATTGCCTTCTGCCCATGCTGTTGACCGTGAGTATAAGGTTATTTCAGCCTTAGCACAGACTGATGTACCAGTGGCAAAGACTTATGCGCTCTGTATGGACCGTGAAGTTATTAGCTCTGAGTTTTATTTAATGGATTTTGTGGATGGTCGAATTCTATGGGATCCAGCACTACCCGAATCCAATAAGGATGAGCGGCGTGCTATGTACGATGAGATGAATCGAGTGATTGCTCAATTACATAAAATCGATCCTCAAGAAATAGGCTTAAGTGATTACGGTCGTGCTGGTGGTTATTTTGAACGTCAAGTTACACGCTGGACTAAGCAATATCGCGCTTCCGAAACAGAACATATTGAAGCAGTGGAAAACCTGATTCAATGGTTGCCTGCAAATATCCCTGAGGGAGATGAGACGCGAATTGTCCATGGTGATTATCGTTTAGATAATGTTATTTTTCATCCAACGGAGCCGAAGATCCTTGCCGTACTTGACTGGGAGTTATCCACTCTCGGGCATCCATTAGCGGACTTTGCTTACCATTGCATGGCGTGGCGTCGCCAGAATAAGCAATCACGTGGTTTAGCGGATATTGATATTGCAAGTTTAGGGATTCCGAGTGAGGCTGAGTATGTGCAGCAATATTGCCAACGTACAGGACGTGAGCCTATTGCATCCCAAGACTGGCAATACTATATGGTATTTAATATGTTCCGTTTAGTGGGCATTTTACAGGGTGTGATGGCACGTGCATTAAAAGGCAATGCGTCTAGCTCTGCTGCCTTAGAAGCGGGTCGAAGAGCTAAACCTTTGGCGGTTCAAGCCTGGGGTTTGGTTGAAAGTTTACAGAAATAAAGAATGCTCAGTGTTCGAGTTATAGAGGCACGCTAAGCATTTAGTATTACCTTGAGAGTTTACAGAATTAAATAATTTTGAGTAAGCGTTGTTTATACACATTAAGCTAAGTAGCTTACACACTGACTGAATTAGAGAATAGGAGAGAAGTATGGAGTTTTCGTTTTCACCTAAGGTGCAAGATCTTCAAGCGCGTTTAACTCGCTTTATGGAAGAGTATATTTATCCCAATGAAGAGCTGTTTCATCAACAAATTGAAGCCAACCGTGTTCAAGGTAATCCTTGGAAAGCTCCTGCTATTTTGACCGAGCTAAAAGAAAAAGCAAAACAAGAAGGCTTATGGAATTTGTTTTTACCTGAGTCAGACCTAGGAGCAGGTTTAACAAATTTAGAATATGCGCCTCTATGTGAAATTATGGGTCGCTCAACACATTTTGCACCTGAGGTTTTTAACTGTTCTGCTCCTGATACAGGTAATATGGAAACCCTAGTACGTTATGCCAATGAAGAACAGAAAAAACAATGGTTAGAGCCGCTGCTGAGAGGCGAAATCCGTTCGGCATTTGCGATGACGGAGCCTGGCGTTGCTTCCTCTGATGCGACGAATGTTGAGGCAAGCATTGTTAAGGATGGTAGTGACTATGTAATTAATGGACGTAAATGGTGGACTTCCGGTGCTTTACATGAGGATTGTAAAGTACTTATTTTTATGGGTAAAACAGACCCCGAAGGTGAAGACCGTTATCGCCAACAATCAATGATTTTAGTTCCGCTTGATACTCCAGGTGTTAAGGTTGAGCGTGCCTTAACAGTATTCGGTTACGATCATGCGCCACATGGTCACGCAGAAGTTTCATTCACCAATGTGCGTGTACCACAAAGCAATGTCTTATTAGGAGAGGGACGTGGGTTTGAAATTGCCCAAGGTCGCTTAGGCCCTGGTCGAATTCACCACTGTATGCGTGTAATCGGTGTGGCAGAGCGTGCTTTAGAATTGATGTGTAAGCGTGCCTTAGAGCGCAAGCCTTTTGGCCGTCCTCTAGCGGATCAGGGTGTTACCCGAGAGCGTATTGCGAACGCTCGTATTATGATTGATCAAGCGCGTTTATTAGTTCTTAACGCTGCCTATATGATGGATACTGTGGGCAATAAAGTCGCGAAGAAAGAAATTGCAATGATTAAAGTGGCGGCTCCTTCAATGGCATGTCAAGTTATTGATTGGGCGATGCAAGCGCATGGTGGCGCTGGTGTTTGCCAGGACTTTTTCTTGGCTTCAGCGTATGCGAGTGCTCGTACTTTGCGCTTTGCGGATGGTCCAGATGAGGTACACCGTAACCAAATTGGTAGGCTTGAACTCGCTAAGTATAAGAATGCTAAGTAATATTTAACTAAGAGATATTTATGTCAGATCTACATTATCCTTATTGGCCAAAAGGCTTAGCTAAAACTCTCACCATACCGCAAACTACGGTACATAAAAACCTAGAGATTGCCGCTTTACGCTATCCAGATAAAGCAGCATTAATTTATTACGATAGTGTGATTACGTACCGTGAATTGCTTAAGGAAGTTGAGCAGATGGCGGGTTTCTTGCAACAAGAATGTGGTGTTAAAAAGGGTGATCGTGTATTACTTTACATGCAAAATAGCCCGCAATTTGTCATTGCATACTATGCTATTTTACGCGCTGATGCGATTGTCGTACCTGTTAACCCGATGAATAAAGCGGATGAATTGGAGCATTACGTAGAGGATACGGGTGCAACGACAATTTTTGTTGCTCAAGACTTATATGGTCAAGTGCAAAAGCTCCAAACCACAGGTTTAGAGCATATTGTATTAGCGTGCTATGCTGACTATTTGAAAGTCGAGACCGATTTAACGATACCGACTTTTGTTCAGGATGAGCGCTTGGTGGTCTCGAAGAATCCTAAGGTGAAGGGGTGGGCTAAAGCACTTGAGTTAAATCTTCAGCCATCACGCTCAGAGACAGGACCTGAAGATGTGTGTGTTATGCCTTATACTTCTGGCACAACTGGTCATCCCAAAGGCTGTATGCACACCCATTCGACCGTGATGTATAACACTGTCTCAAGTGCGATTTGGTACTTGTCGAATAGCCAAGATACCGTGTACTTAGCTGCTTTGCCTTTATTCCATGTAACAGGTATGCAGGGCAATATGAATACCCCTATCTATCTAGGTGGCACAAGCGTATTGATGTCGCGCTGGGATAGAGAGGTCGCATTAAAAAGTATCGAACGTCATAAGATTAGTCGCTTAGCGATGATTGCTGCAATGGTTGTTGATTTCTTATCGTCGCCTAATTTGAAGAACTACGATTTATCAAGTGTTTCTCGGATTAGCGGTGGTGGTGCAGCCATGCCAGAAGCAGTAGCCGAAAAGCTGCAAGAGATGTTTGGAATTAATTATATTGAAGGTTATGGTATGTCTGAGCTGATAGCTCCATCACATATCAATCCAGAATATCGTCCGAAAAAGCAATGTTTAGGCGTACCCCTTTTTGATGTAGATGCCCGCGTAGTCGATACTGAAACGTTACAAGAGGTTGCCCAGGGTGAAGTGGGCGAGATCATTGTGCATGGCCCGCAAGTGATGAAAGGTTACTGGAACAATGATGCGGCGAACAAAGAAGTTTTTATGCAACTAGGCGGCAAAACCTTCCTACGCACCGGTGATATTGGTCGTATTGATGAAGAGGGCTACTTCTTTATGGTGGATCGCTTAAAACGCATGATTAATGCCTCAGGCTTTAAGGTATGGCCAGTAGAGGTTGAGTCCTTGATGTATAAGCATCCTGCCATCCAAGAAGCATGCGTAGTGGGAGCTCAAGATCCTAAACGCGGTGAAACTGTGAAAGCGATTGTGGTCTTAAAAGACAGCTTCCAAGATAAAGTGACGGCAGAAGATATTACGAGTTGGTGTAAGGAACATATGGCTGCTTATAAAGTCCCTCAGATCATTGAGTTTATTGAAGCCTTGCCGAAGACTGCGTCAGGTAAGATTCGTTGGCGAGAGCTGTAGGAGGGCGATTTTTACTGAGTTAGAGCAGTACAAGTTAGAGTGTTATAAGTAGGGATACTAATGCCAGCTGATGCAGTTGGCATTAGTTTTTTATGCGCTGTTATTAACTTTTGACAACAGATCTCTAGCCTGCTTGTAGGATACCTGAAAAGAACAACTATACTTTCTTGCTTCGACTTAATAAATACACACCTAATAAAACAATTGAGGTGCCAAGAATATCAATCAGGCTAATTGGGTCACCTAAAATAAAATACGCTAAAAAGAGTAAGGAGACTGGACCAACAAGACCTAATTGTGTACTCGTTGTTGTACCGATGCGCTCAACAGCCCACATTAATAAGAACGTTGGAATAACAGTATTAAATATGGCATGAACAATAGACCAACCGTATACCGGCCAAGCTTGATAGATCCAGTCAAAGCCATGTAAAACAAATAATTGAATTAAGGCATAGACAGCGGATATGGACATAGCATAGGCCACAAAACGTGTACTACCAACGGTTTTAATCAGCTCCCCAGCAATAATAATGTAGATAGCGTAAGAGAGGGCAGAGCCAATCACTAAGAGGGAACCTAGCACAATATTCGAGCCCTCGAGTTGGAAGTCTTGTGTAAACACTAAGAACACACCGATATAGGCCAAAATAATTGACAGCAATTGCACACGGCTCACACTACGTCTATAGAAAAGCCAAGTGAGAATTAATACAAAAGCTGGAGAGAGCAAAAGGATAAGGCGCTCTAAGCTAACAGAAATATATTTTAAGCTCGCAATATCTAAGAAGCTGGCTAGGTAGTAACCTAAAAAGCCAAGGATCATTAATTGCAATTTATGCTTATTAGTGAGCTTAGGTAATTCACCACGTTTCGCTTTTTGTGCTTGGAAATATGCCACGAGCAAGAAGAAAGGCAGAGCAAATAGCAGACGATAACCTAAGGCAATCGTTGCATTAGGTTCATATTCGTAGATAAATTTAATAACAATTGATTTTGCTGAAAAAAGTACCGCACCTAATAAAGCATAGATAATGCCTTGCATCCGTTGATGTTGTGCTGCTTCATATTGTGGGGTATTGCCGAGCTTCATGTCTGATCCAATCTGAAATTACTCGCCATAAGAAAGCAGTGGCACCATTACGATAACCACTGCATGGGAAGCTGCAATTATAACAGTAAATAGTTTAGGATTTTTTCGTCAAAAATTGCGCAAATGCTGCTTGTGCTTGCGGGGACTGTAAACACTCAACAAACGCCTCACGCTCGATTTTGAAAGCTTCTTCAATGACAGGAGCCATCTTGCGTTTTAAGAGTCGCTTAGTGGTTTTGAGTGAAAGTAACGATTGTGTAGCCATTTCTTGTGCCAACTCTTGGGCTTTAGATAGGGCTTGGCCATTCTCAGCCATAGCACTAATCAAGCCAGCTTGATGAGCTTGCTCAGTAGTGAATGGCTTGCCACGATACAGCCATTCATTCGCTGTGCGGATACCTACATAGTGAGATAGTAAGACACTGGATGCACCTTCTGGACAAAGTCCTAAAGGTACAAAAGGAATCTGAAAGCGAACGTCCTTAGCGGCATACACAAAGTCACAGTGCATAAGCATAGTCACGCCAATGCCAATTGCACCACCCTCAACTGCGGCAATCACTGGGATTTCTACTTTGTGTAAGCTTTCTAGAAAGACAATCCCTGGACTAATGGCGCCAGGCCTTTTTTGGAAGTCACGTAAGTCATTGCCTGCTGTGAAATAACCTTCTGCACCAGTTAAGATAATGGCGTGTAAATCATCACGACTACGGCTGCGGTCAAACTCTTTGGCTAAGGTCTCATAAGTTTCAAAGTCTAATGCATTCTTTGCTTGAGGACGATTGATGGTCAGAGTTAAGACCTTGTTGTTTTCTTGAACGAGTACCTTATCAGTTGTCATTAGAGTTGTCCTTGAATGCGTTGGCGTGCTTGTGCATATTCTTCTTGCATCGTAGCAACAATTTGCGCTGTGGTTTCAATTGAGTCGATAGACCCCACCCCTTGACCAGCGCCCCAGATATGTTTCCAAGGTTTAACTCGTGAAGTACCGAAGTTAGTGTCTAAAGACTCTTCTTTTTTAAGATTGTTAGGGTCTAGTCCAGACGCAATAATACTTTGGGTTAAATAGTTACCCGGGATACCTGTGAAGAATGGCGTATATAGTACATCTTTGGCTGCTGAGTCAACAATCATTTGCTTGTAGCGTTCGTCCGCATTTGCCTCAGTACTGGCAATAAAGCGTGTGCCAATATAGGCAAAATCGGCACCCATGGCGCGTGCGGCTAAAATTCCATCACCTGTCGTAATTGAACCTGATAGAGCAATCGGACCATCAAAAATACGACGTACTTCAGCAAGAAGAGCAAAAGGGCTTAATGTGCCTGCATGGCCGCCAGCACCAGCGGCAACTAGGATAAGACCATCAACACCAGCCTCAATAGCTTTCTCCGCATGACGTAAGGTCGTGACATCATGAAAAACAACACCACCCCATGCATGTGTCTGTTGTACGACCTCATCAGGTGCGCGTAGGCTGGTAATAATCATCGGTACTTTATGCTTTTCACACATTGCCATATCGTGGTCTAAGCGGTCATTAGAAGTATGAATGATTTGATTAATCGCATAAGGTGCAATTTTACGGTTTGGTTCTTCTTGGCGAGCATTTGCTAGCGTCTCAGTAATTTCAGCTAACCAGTCATCCAGTAATTCAGCGGGGCGTGCATTCAAAGCAGGCATAGATCCGATTACACCGCTCTTACACTGTTCAATAACCAGCTTTGGGCTAGAGACAATAAACATGGGAGAGCAAATAACAGGGAGGCTCATTTGTTCGTATAGCTGACTAACAATTGGACTGCTCATGAAATATCCTTTTTAAAAATTGGGTGTCATTTTGTTCTAAAACGTTGCGATGTGTTCCACTCTGAGGGATAAGGTTTTACTTTATCACGTTATAGATAGGATTTCATCGTAATATTATAAAAATATTTTCTTGAAACGTTGTTTTGTTATTTCTAATAAACACCTATATCTTAGCCGACTTTCTTTGCCCGATAAAGTAGTAAAAACTATAGTTTTGCCTTATAGATTATTCATTTCTGCATGGTAGAATAGAGTCAATTACTAGTATTAGGAATATGTATGACGTACGACCCTAAACCTCTCTTGCAAAGCTCGCCCTTAAGCTTGCCAGCGACCTCAACAGTCACTCAACCTAAGAGTGCCTCCTTAATTGATAAATATAAAGATGATCGGCATTTTGTGACTGCTTTAGCCCGCGGACTCGAGGTCTTGGCCTGCTTTCGTTCTGGTAACCGCGTTCTAGGAAATCAAGACATTGCTAAGCGCTGTAATTTATCCAATTCAACCGTCTCTCGTTTAACATCAACCTTGGTAAAGATGGGCTATTTGATGCATGACGCACCGACTGGTAAATATCGTTTAGGTATGGCGACCTTATCATTAGGCATGGGGATGTTAGCGAAGCTTGATGTACGCCAAATAGCACGCCCATACTTACAAGAAATAGCAGATTTTTCTCAAGGGGTAGTTAGCTTGGGTGTGCGTGACCGTCTCTCTATGCTGTGTATTGAGACATGTCGGAGTCGTTCGGCGCTGACCTTGCAACTTGATGTAGGTACTCGTTTACCGATTACTACCTCCTCAATGGGGCGGGCGTATTTAGCTGAGGCTGGACAGGTTGAGCGTGATGAGGTTTTTGAGCGTGTGAGTGAATTAGATGAGCGTTCGAGTAGTTTAATTATGCAAGGTATCGAGAAAGCATTGATAGATTATCAAGAGTTGGGTTGTACCTGTTCGTTTGGTGAGTGGCAAAGTGATGTCAACGGTATTGCGGTGGGATTAAACTTAGGCGATAACTTTCCAATTATGTCGATTAACTGCGGAGGTCCTTCATTTAGCCTATCACCTGAGTTCTTGCTTGAAGAGGTGCGACCTCGCTTGCTTCAGATGACGCAACGCCTTAAAGAATCATTTGGTCTGACTGATTTTAATTTTTAAGAGGCAGCTCCTCAATTAGCGACTATTACATAAATATGCCATAAAAAACGGAGTCTTTACAAAAGTATTGACTCCGTTTTACGTACAACAGCGCTTATTTACATTTAACTATTGCTAAGCACGTTAGGTATTACGCAAGCGCGCTTACTTTCGTTGAGTCATTAAGCAGCATTAATTAAACTATCACTATAACGTTCGAAGTGATAGTCTACATCACCGAACATCATATTGATGGTCGTAATGCGCTTGTAGAAATGCGCGACATTTAACTCATCAGTTACGCCAATACCACCATGCATTTGTACAGCCTCATGCGCCACATGGCGAGCGAGCTTACCAACATAGGCTTTAGCGCCAGAGGCCTTAATTAAGCGTTGCTGTGGATCTGGGTTTGCCATTTCCATCGCTGCTAAGAGCGCCATAGAGTTTGCTTGTTCTGCAGCAATTGCCATATCTGCCATGCGATGCTGTAGAGCCTGGAAGGTGCCTAGAGCAACGCCGAATTGCTTGCGAATTTTTAGGTATTCAAGCGTAGCATTGTTTAATGCTTGAATTAAACCGGTGGCTTCAGCGACTAATGCTGTATTCGTAATCGCTAAAGCTTGTGCGATAGCAGGGGCAGCTTGACCTTCGGCACCGACTAAGGTGTCTGTAATGACATCAGTAAGAATCACATCGGCTGCAGTACGACCATCATGAGTACGATAATTTTTTAGGCTTAAACCAGTGGCATCTACTGGCACACGAAAGACAGAGATACCTTGTGCATCAGCTTGCTCACCTGAAGTGCGTGCTGAAACGAGAATATAGTCTGAGTCCTTGGCATCAAGTACAGCGGCTTTATGACCATTCAATACCCAGCTATCGCCATTCTTTTTAGCACTCGTTGTGATACGAGTTTCTTGATAGCGCGACTCAGGTTCATAATGAGCGAAACAATAGCGTGCACCACCCGCGGCAATTTCTTCAATCCAGTTGGCTTTTTGCTCATCAGTGGCTGCTTCCTGTAAGAAAGTACCTGATAGAATTACCGTGCTGATGTAAGGCTCAAGCACAAGACCAGGCGCTAAGGTGCGCATCACTAGATAGATATCAAGTGCGGTACCATTAAGACCACCGAAATCCTCATGGAATGGAAGGGCTAAAATGCCTAGCTCAGCAAACGTATTCCAGATAGCAGGGTCAAAGCTTGCGCCAGCAGCAACACGCTTGCGACGCTCTTCAAAACCATAGTCCTTGGTGATAAAGCGGTTCAAAGTATCCTGCAGGGATAATTGTTCTTCAGTAAAGTTGAAATCCATTTAAGGGCTCCACAATGTTGGTTCTTGGTTCTACCATCTAGGGGTAGAACAGAAATTTGTTAAATAAGATTCTTTCCTTTTGGGATTGGTTGGCGCTTAAAGGCCAAGAATCATACGGCAAATAATGCCTTTTTGAACTTCACTTGAACCACCATAAATAGTGGTCTTACGCACGTTAAAGTTATAGCCAGTAAAATGCTCGAATTCATTCGGGAAAGCACTGCTAATGGCTTCGTGCTCTTCGCTTGCAAGTAAGTGAGCGATGCCATATGGCCCTAATGCGTGTGAGGCAAGTTCAGCAATAGTCTGTTGAATCTCAGAACCCTTAACCTTAAGAATTGATGCTTCTGGGCCAGGTGTATGTTGTTTTCCGTCACTAGATACAAGCTTTAAGTTAGTAATCTCTAAGGCTTGTAACTCTAGCTCAACAGCAGCGATACGATCACGAAAACGTGAATCTTCAATTAAAGGCTTGCCATTGTTACCAGGCTGTTTGGCTGCCATGGTTTTAACTCGTGCAAGGGCAGCTTTAGAGCGACCCACACGAGCAATATTGGTGCGTTCATGGCCTAATAAGTATTTAGCGTAAGTCCACCCCTTGTTCTCTTCACCCACAAGATTGGCAACAGGTACACGTACGTTCTCGAACCATACTTCATTAATTTCGTGGCCATCATCCAACATAATAATTGGGCGTACGGTAATACCAGGGGTGTTCATATCAATAAGTAAGAAAGAAATACCTTCTTGTTTGCGAACACTTGAATCAGTACGCACTAAGCAGAAAATCCAGTTGGCATATTGACCGAGTGTGGTCCAGGTTTTTTGGCCATTCACAATATACTCGTCACCTTCGCGTACTGCAGTGGTTTTAAGTGAGGCTAAGTCAGAACCTGCACCAGGTTCAGAGTAGCCTTGGCACCACCAGTCTTCACCCGAAATGATACGCGGTAAGAAATAGTCTTTCTGTGCTTGTGAAGCATATTTTTGTATTACTGGGGCGACCATCTTGACACCAAATGCCAATTGCTCAGGAGCGCCAAAGCGCGCGCATTCTTCTTCAAAAATATGGCGCTGCACAGCATCCCAACCCGTACCACCGTATTCCACAGGCCAAGATGGAGCGCCCCATCCTTGCTTATATAAAGTTTGTTGCCACTGGATGCGCTCCTCTTTTGTAAGAGGTTCGTAGTTAAAAGTCTTCTGACGTACTTCTTCAGAAACGTTGTTTTCTAAGAATTGGCGAACTTCGTCACGAAATGCGAGTTGTTCAGGGGTAAGAGTCAAATCCATGAGGGTTTCCTTATATGGCGTTTTGTCTTATCAGTTCCGTAATGCAGAACTTATGAGTAAATAATGGAACTATCATAATTGATTAATTGTCTTGGGTCAATTAGGAATTAGTTAATTTTATCAATTGTTTTTTTAGCAGGCTTTGTTGTATTATGTAGGTAGAGCGTTTCTGCATAGTGAAATGCTATTTTAATTATATCATTAGGAGCTTGGTGATGACAGCAGTTAAATATGAAATTAAAGAGGGCGTTGCTCTCGTAACGTTCCAAAACCCACCGGTTAACGGTATGGGCCACGCTTTGCGCTTAGGTATTGTACAGGCTGTGGATAAAGCGGAAGCAGATGATGCCGTGCATAGTATTGTTTTGACAGGTTCAGATAAAGCATTCTCAGGTGGTGCCGATGTAACAGAGTTTGGTACGCCTAAGGTATTGCAGCAGCCGATTTTACGTGCTGTTATTGAAGCGTTAGAAGATTGTGAGAAACCTGTTGTTGCGGCAATCCAGGGAGTTTGTTTGGGTGGTGGTTTAGAACTTGCAATGGGCGCGCACTATCGCATAGCGAAAGCCGATGCACAAATTGGTTTACCAGAAGTGAAACTAGGATTACTGCCAGGCGCAGGTGGTACACAACGTCTGCCGCGTGCTGTTGGTTTAGAGAAAGCTGTAGAGATGATTACGACAGGTACGATTGCTAAGGGTAAAGCTTTAGCAGGTACAGGTTTATTAGACCGCGTTGTCGAAAATAATTTAGTAGAAGAGGCGATTGCTTTTGCTAAAGAATTGGCCAGTAGCAAAGCACCTCTAAAGCGTTTACGTGATCTTGAGGTTAAATCACAAGTTGATGCCAAAGAGTTATTACAGACTACACGTGAGAAATTACAGGCGAGTAGCAAGAATTTCCCTGCGCCGTTAAAGTGTTTAGACACAGTGCAGGCAAGTATTGAGTTACCTTTTGAACAAGGTTTAACCTATGAGCGCCAATTATTCTTAGGCTTGATGAGCTCCCCTGAGTCTCAAGCATTGCGTCATGTGTTTGCTGCAGAACGTGCTGCTCTGAAAATTCCTGATGTTCCTGCCGATACACCATTACGTGACATTAAAAAAGTGGCCGTGATTGGTGCAGGTACCATGGGTGGTGGCATTAGTATGAATTTCTTGAATATTGGCATCCCCGTCACTATTTTGGAAATGAAGGAAGAAGCGCTAGAGCGTGGTGTGGCGACTATTCGTCGTAACTATGAAAATACCATGAAAAAAGGTCGCTTAACTGCTGAACAAGTAGAAGAGCGTATGGGCCTTTTAAGCACAACCTTATCGTATGATGATTTAGGGGATGCTGATTTAATTATTGAGGCAGTTTTTGAAGAGATGGGCGTGAAAAAAGCCGTCTTCACAGAATTAGACCGTGTGGCCAAACCAGGTGCAATCTTAGCTTCAAATACGTCGACGTTAGATGTGGATCAGATTGCTGAGTTTACTAAGCGTCCCGAAGATGTTATTGGCTTGCATTTCTTTAGCCCTGCTAACGTGATGAAACTATTGGAAATCGTACGTGGTGCTAAGACAGCGAAAGATGTGCTCGCTACTTCAATTCAATTAGGCCGTAAGATTGGTAAGAAGCCAGTGGTTTCTGGTGTATGCGATGGCTTTATTGGTAATCGTATGCTGTACCTATATCGCGCAGCAGCTGATGAGTTAGTGTTGGCGGGTGCTTCGCCGTCGCAAGTGGATAAGGCTTTAGAAAGTTTTGGTATGGCAATGGGGCCTTATCGTGTAGGCGACTTAGCCGGTCTTGATATTGGTTGGGCCATTCGTAAGCGTAAAGCTGCAGAAAATCCAGAGGTACCCTATGAGCCAGTGATTGCCGATAAACTTTGTGAAGCAGGTCGCTTTGGTCAGAAGACGGGTATGGGTTGGTACAAGTATGAAGCAGGCAATCGCAATCCAATCGTCGATCCAGTGGTTGAGCAGATTGTTGAAGACTTCCGTAAGGCTAAGGGTATTGAGCCACGTCAATTTAGTGATGCAGAAATTGTTCAGCGTTGTATTTATGCTTTAGTTAACGAAGGGGCTAAAATCCTTGAGGAAGGTATTGCTTTAAGGGCATCGGATATTGATGTTGTTTACCTCTACGGCTATGGCTTCCCATCACATCGTGGTGGTCCAATGAACTATGCACAACAAGTTGGCCTGTTCAATGTAGTGCGCTCTATGAAACGTTTTGCTAAAGCCTCTGACGCTGCAGCAGCATTTTGGAAAGTTGCGCCACTCCTAGAGCAGCATGCTGAATCAGGTGAAGCGCTTAAATAAACTAGGTGTTTGCTTATATCTTCAATCTGAATGTATACGCTTACGTAGTTGAGCTGTAGCATACAATAAGTAGTGAAAATTAGGCCGAATCTATTGCTTGGATTCGGCCTCTTGTTTGCTTATTACTAGAAATTCTCTAGCGTTTTGCTAAGGCTTTGATGGGTACTTCTGTGTGGGCCTTTTAATCAGAAAAACAAAGCCACCAAGTAAGTAAACCAATCGTGGCACAGGCTGCAATAATAATCGCCAGCGGTAAGGCAGTTCCGGCATAAAAATAACCCGCTATTGTGCCAGTAAGTGCGGCACTACCCGTTTGTAATAAACCGAAAATAGCGGAGGCAGAACCAGCTTGTGGGCGAAACAAACTAATCGCAGCCGCTTGTGTATTCGACATTGTCATGCCACCTACAGCAAAGACAAAAAACATACAAATTAATAAGAGTGGTAGAGATAGATGCTCAAACTGCAAGATAAGAAAGAGGCTAGCCACCGTAAATAAAATACCCATTGCTACGCCTAAGATACGCTCGATGCGCACATGCTTAATAATACGTGCATTAATAGAAGCTGATAAAAACAGCCCAAAGACATTAAATGCAAAGGTATAACCAAAATATGTTTTATCAATACCTAGAGCGTCTGTGACTAAATAAGAGGCCACAGAAATATAGGCAAACATAGATCCAAATGCACAGCTGGCTAGAATGACGTAGCCAAGAAATTGTTTATGCTTCAAGAAACCAAAAGAAGAGCTGAATAAGGTTTTTATCTTGTTTAAAGCATGGCCACCCTTGGCAGGTGCTGTCTCAAACATGATGAAATGAACAGCAAACAACAAGCCGAAGCCAAATAGGGTCAAGGCAATAAAATGTGATTGCCAAGCAAACCAATGGAGGAGAATACTGCCGAGGATTGGAGCAAGAGCAGGAATAATTGCCATAGCAGAGGCAATATGTGACATAAAGCTGGCAGCTTCTTGGCGCTCATATAAGTCCGATACCATAGCTCGTCCAAGCACTGGGCCAGCTGCAGCGGCTAAGCCTTGGATGAAGCGTGCTAACCACATCGTTTCAATATTCGCTACCAGAAAGCATGCAATCGAAGCCAAAATATAAAAGACCAAACTCAGTTTCAATATGGGTAAGCGGCCGTAATGATCAGAAAGAGGGCCGGAGATAATCTGCCCACCAGCAAAACCAAGCATAAAGAAAGTGAGGGTTAGCTGTACTTGCGATTCAGTGCTTGAGAAGCTTCGCGTGATATCCGTAAAACCAGACAAGTATAAGTCTGTAGAAATAGCACTTAAGGCGACAGTAGCAATAAGTACAATCATCTGCAGCTTAGAAAATTTACGTTTTGTGTTGGAAGAAGAAGGCATAGGACTTGCTAGTTTATAGGAGGAGCGTAAGAGTACAGGAAGAGTACATATTGTACCTGCTTAAGATGTGATAAGCATATACATATTTAGATATACAGGATTAGTGCGCTACTAGACCATGATGCGCTGTTCTTAAGAACCCTGTTCGTAGAGAGAGTAAAACTGTTAAAATACTAAGTCTATTTTATTAAATTGAATGATTATTGCCTTATGCATAAACCTGCTTATCCCCACCCAATTATTGCCCGTGAAGGCTGGCCTTTTATTGCAATTGCACTTGCTTTAGCGATTGCAGTGAGTTTTGCGAGCTGGTGGATTGCCATACCTTTCTGGTTATTGGCTATTTTTGTGTTGCAGTTTTTCCGTGATCCTGCACGTATGGCTCCTGATGGTAATGACTTGATTTTAGCGCCTGCTGATGGTCGCATCGTTGTCGTTGAGCAGACTGAAGACCCTTATGCTAAGCGTCAAGCCTTAAAAATAAGCGTATTTATGAACGTTTTTAATGTTCACTCGAATCGTAGTCCCGTGGATGGAGTGGTGCAGAGCGTTGAGTATTTTCAAGGTAAGTTTCTTAATGCTGCCCTTGATAAGGCTTCGCTAGAGAATGAGCGCAATGCGATTGTTGTTAAAACTGATGATGGGCAATTAGTGACCTTTGTGCAAGTAGCGGGTTTGGTCGCCAAGCGTATTTTAAATTATGCAAAAGTTGGCCAACGCTTAGCACACGGTGAGCGCTACGGCTTAATCCGTTTTGGCTCGCGAGTAGATGTCTACTTACCTCTTGAGGCGCAACCACTGGTAACGATTGGTGATAAGGTGAGTGCAGCCACAACAGCACTGGCTAAACTACCTTCACGTGAGAACTCATAATGAATGGAAATAAACCCCATCGCGGGGCGTATTTGCTCCCGAATGCTTTTACCACAGGCAATTTATTTGCTGGTGTATTTGCGATTATGTTGGCCATGAATGGCCGCTTTGAATTAGCCGCAACGGCGATCTTCGTGTCGATGATTTTGGATGGC
This sequence comes from uncultured Pelistega sp., assembly GCA_964346715.1. Lineage (GTDB taxonomy): Bacteria > Pseudomonadota > Gammaproteobacteria > Burkholderiales > Burkholderiaceae_B > Taylorella. The sequence continues at coordinate 42,165 of CAYFVY010000003.1, forward strand.
ATGGATGGTCGTGTTGCGCGATTGACGAATACGCAATCGGCTTTTGGTGAGCAATATGATTCCATGGCGGATATGGTGTCTTTCGGCGTAGCACCTGCCTTAGTGATGTACTCGTATTTGCTGAACGATATTGGTCGTTGGGGATTAGTCGCGACGTTTATTTATGTCGCGGGTGCTGCCTTACGCTTGGCGCGCTTTAATACCAATATTGCTGTTGTCGATAGCCGCTTTTTCCAGGGCTTACCGAGCCCATCAGCAGCTGCTTTATTAAGTGGTTTTGTTTGGTTAAGTGCTGAGAATCGTATTCCTACTGATGCCTTTATGGCGTGGATTGCTTTTATTCTCACTGTATATGCAGGCTTAACCATGATCTCTAATGCACCATTTTTTAGTGGTAAGTCGATTATTAAGAAGCAAGAACCTACGGGTAATAAGCGGCCACCTGTCTGGCTAATGGTGGCCTTAGTCTTAACATTTGCGGTAGTGGCTTTAGAGCCGGCAATTTTATTATTTGCGCTTTTTGTTATTTATTCATTATCAGGATGGGTAATGTATTACATTCGTTGGCGTAAGGCTCGCCAATTATCGTTAGCCCGTAAATCGGCTGGTGATATTGCTGAAACTGAGAATTCTCAAGATTAATCATAAAAGATAAAAGCCTACTTCAACATGAAGTGACCCCCAAAAGTTGGACATAAAAACTCCAAACTTTTTGGGGGTTATTTAATTGGCTTGCCTTAAATTGCACGTGTTTTTTGTATCTAGCGTGCTACGTGAATCTTTCACAATACTAGGTACCTATTACTAGGTATTCATTCAGTACAGACCCAGTCCCAGCGACACTCAATGCAGGCTAAACCACTCTTCTTGCTCATAGAGTGGGTCAGGGCCTGAGTGATAGCGTGTTACTTTAGATCCATCACCACCAAAATACACATGCATTAATGAGTTCCATGCATTGCCTTGTTTGTAGCGATAAGACCAGATGAGGGCGTTCTTTTCACCTAAACCTAAGCGAGAGGTTTCTGCAGGCGGTCCAAACTCACACATGACATCTTCTTGACTCCAAGTGCCTGAGTCTAAACGTCTAAAATAATTGTCGTTAAGCACAGATTCTACACGGTCAACAATACCGTCACTAGAAACGTTCGCTGCATAGCCATATTGCCCATAAGGTTGTTGTGACCACACGAGTCGCCCACCGCCACCTTCTTGGGGGCAGGTAAGAGTCGGTTGTCCCATACGGGCAAGAACTTCATGAACTGGGCTATTGGGTGCAATATCACGATAGGTGGCACAAGCGGTGAGACTTAGTGCTAGCACACCGATCAGCCCAAAACGCATTGTAAACATACGCAATCCTTAAGTTAACAGTAAAATGGATAAAAATATTGTAAAGCAAGATGGCAAAACTAGACTTAACGAAGCTTATAAATCTGTGTTCTTAGAGGAATTTTCCAAGTATTAGCATCTGAAAACAACATCACCTTATAAATCTAGTATAAATGATTGAAAAATATTAACAAATTGGGTGGATCTCAGGTATAATTAACGATTCTATTGAGAATGGCGTGGGCCTATATGGCACACTTGGCTTATATAGGGCTCTTATATAGGCCTCGGTTCTCATTAGGATTGTTATTTAATTTTATGTTAATTTCACGTTAGCGAACTCTCACTGCTAACGCTTGTATATAGAGGAAATATCATGTCTGTAGCTGACATCAATAAAGCGGATATCGTAGGTCAATTTGCACGTTCACAAGGCGACACAGGTTCACCTGAAGTGCAAGTGGCTTTATTAACTGCTCGTATCAACGAGTTAACTGCACACTTCAAAGAGCACAAGAAAGATCACCACTCTCGTCGTGGTTTGTTGCGTATGGTTAGCCGTCGTCGTAAGTTATTAGACTACTTAAAAGGTCGTAACCCAGACGCTTACCGTGCTCTAATTGAGAAATTAGGTCTACGTAAGTAATTTATACTAGGGTTTATCTAGCCCGGGTTAGAGACCGTGCACAGTGCCAAGGTGTTCTGTGTGCGGTTTTTTATTGTTGAAAATTTGTCTGAAAGTGCATAGAACCATGGTGCATTTTAATGTGATCTCAGGCAGATTAATTAAAAAGGAAGAACGTCTATGTTCAATAAAGTAAGTAAGTCTTTTCAATTCGGTGCCCACACTGTTGTTTTAGAAACTGGCGAAATCGCTCGTCAATCCTCTGGTGCCGTTGTGGTGTCTATGGGTGATACCGTGGTATTAGCCACTGTTGTTGCTCAAAAAGAAGCCAAAGCAGGTCAAGACTTTTTCCCTCTAACTGTTGATTATGTTGAGAAAACCTATGCTGCGGGTCGTATCCCAGGTGGTTTCTTTAAGCGTGAAGGCAAGCCAAGTGAGAAAGAAACCTTAACCTCACGTCTAATTGACCGTCCATTACGCCCATTATTCCCAGAAGGTTTCTATAACGATGTACAAGTCATCGTACACGTATTATCTGTAGACCCTGAAATCGATCCTGATGTACCAGCCATGATTGGTAGCTCGGCTGCTTTAGCGGTTTCAGGTATTCCATTTAACGGTCCAATTGGTGCTGCTCGTGTTGGTTATATTAACGAACAATACGTGCTTAACCCAACCGTATCTCAGTTGAAAGACTCAGCGATGGATTTAGTGGTAGCTGGTACTGAAGCTGCCGTGTTAATGGTTGAATCTGAAGCGACACAATTAAGCGAAGAAATCATGTTAGGCGGTATTGTGTTCGGTCACGAGCAAATGCAAGCTGCAATCAATGCGATTCATGAACTTGTTGCTGAAGCGGGTAAACCTGAGTGGGATTGGCAAGCAGCACCTAAGAACGAAGCGCTAATCGCTGCTGTCACTGCAGCTGCTGGTGAAGAGTTGAAAGCCGCTTACCAAATTCGTCAGAAACAAGAGCGCTCAACGAAATTAAAACAAGTTGCTGCAGCAACCAAAGAAGCCTTAGCTGCTCAAGCTGCTGAGCGTGGTGAAGATGCACCTGATTCAGTAGCGGTTGAGAACATTCTATTTGAACTAGAGTCAGCCATTGTGCGTGGTCAGATCTTGAATGGTGAACCACGTATTGACGGTCGTGATACACGTACTGTGCGTCCAATTGAGATTCGTTTAGGTGTATTACCACGTACTCACGGTAGCGTATTATTCACCCGTGGTGAAACTCAAGCTTTAGTGATTGCGACACTTGGCACGAAGTCTGATGAGCAAATCATCGACTCAGTTATGGGTGAGCATCGTGATAGCTTTATGCTTCACTACAATATGCCTCCATTTGCTACAGGCGAAACTGGTCGCTTTGGTTCACCTAAGCGTCGTGAGATCGGTCACGGTCGTCTAGCTAAGCGCTCATTAGTGGCTACTTTACCTAACCATGATGATTTCCAATACACTATCCGTATTGTTTCGGAAATTACTGAATCTAACGGTTCTTCATCTATGGCTTCTGTATGCGGTGGCTCGTTAGCGATGATGGACGCGGGTGTACCAGTAACAGACCACGTTGCTGGCGTCGCTATGGGTCTGATTAAAGAAGACAATAAGTTTGCTGTCTTAACTGACATTCTAGGTGATGAAGACCACCTAGGTGATATGGACTTCAAAGTAGCAGGTACTGAAAAAGGTATTACTGCACTTCAGATGGACATTAAGATTCAAGGTATTACCAAAGAAATCATGCAAGTTGCTTTAGCACAAGCACGTGATGGTCGCCTTCATATCTTAGGTAAGATGAAAGATGCTATCGGCGGTTCACGCGGTGAATTATCTAGCTTTGCACCACGTATGCTAAGCATGAAGATTAACCCAGAGAAAATTCGTGACGTGATTGGTAAGGGTGGTGCAACCATCCGTGCCTTGACCGAAGAAACAGGTTGCCAAATCGATATTACTGATGAAGGCGTCGTGACTATCTCTAGCGCAGACTTAGATAAAGCCAAAGAAGCTGAGCGTCGTATCGCTGAATTGACTGCTGTGGTTGAAGTCGGTCAAGTTTATGAAGGTACTGTACAACGCCTATTAGACTTTGGTGGTATCGTTCAAATTCTACCGGGTCGTGATGGCTTATTGCATATCTCTGAAATTGCTAACTACCGTATCAATGACATCAACGATGTATTAAGCGTTGGTCAAAAGGTTAAAGTTAAAGTAATTGAAGCTGATGACCGCGGTCGTGTACGCTTATCAGCGAAAGCTTTAGGTGGTCTTGAAGGTCTTGAGGGTTCAGTCCCTCAGACTGAGGAACCTGCTGCAGAATAATTTCTCAGCATGAACTCGCTAAATGCGTAAATAGTACGTAAATAGCGTGTTAAATTTAAGAGGTGGAGCTTAGGCTTCACCTTTTTTATGGGTAAAATACGCTTAAATAGTCTGAATCAGAGCAAGATAAAAGAGCAAGGTAAAGCACGTGATGAAAATTGATTATGTTCTACATGAAACCAGTTTAGGTTGGATGCTCTTAGCGCAAACGAATAAGGGAATTTGTGCACTAATTCTTGATGATGATATTGAGGTATTACGCCAAGCCTTGTATGCAGAGTATCCGCAAGCCGAATATACAGAAAATCCTCAAGCCTTAGCCAAGACTCTGGAGCAAGTATTACCCTATATTGAAGCACCGACACAAGTGAGTAATTTGCCCTTAGATATCCCTAAGGGAACAGCGTTTCAGCAAGCGGTCTGGCAGGCGCTGTGTGAGATTCCTTTAGGTCAAACCAGCAGCTATAAAGAATTAGCAGAGCGCTTAGGTCGGCCTAAGGCATTTCGTGCGGTGGGTGGTGCTTGTGGCTCCAACCCAGTAGCTGTCTTAGTACCTTGCCATCGTGTATTGACCACTGATGGTCGCTTAGGTGGTTATAGCTTGGGCTTAGAACGTAAAAAGGTCTTACTTGCCCGTGAGGGAGTAAGACCCCATGCTAATTCAGCGAATAAGGCAGTTTATACGGCATCTAATCAAACCTCTCTACTTGATGAGTAACGTTGATCAGTAAGGCCGACGAATAAGGACTCATCGTCGACTCACTTAACCACCGTAGCTTGCCATAGCGTCGAGCACATACATAGCACCCACTATCGCCTCATCCGTTACCTTAAATGGCATATTACCCATCGTATCTTCAGGTGCATTAGCCAGTGCAGCAACTTTATGTAAGTCTTCGCGGCTAACATCAGGAATACCTAGCTCAGCAAAGTTAGTCGGTAAACCAATGCTCTGACATAAATTAATCACATCATAGATTTCATCTTCAGAGCGATTCTCTAAGACCATTTGTGTTAGGGCACCGAAAGCGACTTTTTCGCCGTGCAATAGATGATGTAGTGCTGGTAGGGCTGTCATGCCATTATGGATAGCATGGGAAGCTGCTAAACCACCACTCTCAAAGCCCATACCTGAAAGTAAAGTATTCGCTTCAATAATATTCGATACGGCGATAGTAAGGGTTTGCTTTTCAACGGCCTTGACGGCTTTGAGGCCATCACTCATTAAAGTATCAAAACACAGCTTGGCTAATGCCATCGCTGTCTTAGTCTGTGAGCCACCAGCGATGGTTGAACCATTAGAGCGACGAGTAGCATCGGCTTCAAAATAAGTTGCTAAAGCATCGCCAATACCAGCAATAAAAAGACGAACAGGCGCTTTGACAGCGAGCTCTTCGTCCATAATAACGACGTTAGGATTCGAGCGTAAGAACAGATATTTATCAAACTGCCCATTTGGTGTATAGAGCACTGAGAGGGCCGATGTAGCCGCATCGGTTGAGGCAGCTGTCGGTACGACGATAACCGGTAAATTTGCATCATGCGCAATGGCTTTAGCTGCATCAAGGGTTTTACCACCGCCAATACCAAGTACTACTTTGTATGCTTTGCCATAAATTTCGGCCGTATGTTGAGTAATTTCTTGTTGTGAGCACTCACCACCAAACTCAGCAATAGTAAATAATCCACTGATATTCTTGAAATTATCTTTAATGAGATCCCCGTAAGATTCAAGGATAAATTTATCAACTAAGGCATAGACACCATCATCACCGTAGACGCTTGTGTACTCGTATAGTTTTTTAATTTCACCTGGACCTTGTATATATTTGCCTGGTGCAATGACAATTCTTGGCATATCCTACTCCATTAAGGTATTAAAAATATAATCTAACCTGCATATTGTACTTTATCTATATGACAGTAAAATTTTATACCTAACCAATTTCTTGGCTGTGCCTGACGACGAAATAAATGGATCGGGGTGTTTTTACAGATGAAAGATAGAGACAACGCAAGGATATTTTCCTCTCAATACATACCATAGGCGTGTATATCATTTGGTTTCAAGCTTATGCGCTAATGTGGATAGTATGTAGTAGGTTGAAGGAGTACAATTGTTCTCTTAGGAACGTTTCAGGTCCTATGGGATTTATTTTTGATATGGATAGAATAATGAAATTAAAGTCATCATTAAGTGCTCTAGCATTAACAGTAAGCGGTTTATTTGCCGCTGCATCACCTTCATTCGCAGCTGAAAAGCTTAGCGTTGCAGCTACCCCAGTACCAGCAGGTGAGATCCTAGAGTTTATGAAGCCGCAATTAGCTGAGTTAGGTGTAGATTTAGAGATCTATACCTTTACCGATTATATTCAACCTAATCAGCAAGTGGCGGAAAAGCAAATTGATATGAATTGCTTCCAACATCGTCCTCACTTGAATACATATAATACGCAAGAAAAGCAAAACCTAGTTCAACAAGGCTTTATGTATGTTTTACCGATGGCCGCATACTCAAACAAGATTAAGTCTATTGATGAGCTAAAAGATAAAGCATCAGTGGCCATTCCTTCAGATACGACTAACGGTGCACGCGCTTTATTACTCTTGCAAAAAGCTGGCTTGATTCGCCTAAAAGACCCCGAGGATCTTTTTGCTACTTCACGTGATATTGTTGAAAATCCAAAGAACTTAAAGTTTATTGAGTTAGAAGCCGCCAGTGTGCCACGTGCTTTAGCGGATGTGGATCTGGCTGTGATTAATACCAACTATGCGCTGGATATTAAATTAAATCCTAAGGAAGATGCGGTTATCTTAGAGGATGTTGACTCTCCGTATGCCTTAGTTTGTGCGAGTCGTGAAGATAATAAAGATAGTGAGCTGATTAAGAAAGTTAACCAAGTATGGCAAAGTGAAGCCACGGTTAAGTTTATTGAGGAGAAATACCAAGGTTCAGTGATTCCTGTTAAGGGATAAGGCCTAACACAATAAAACGCCCACTTTTTATCGAAGTGGGCGTTTGGCTTATAGGCGTTACCTAAGGCTATTTAATTACACTGCACCTTGGTCAATCATGGCATCGGCTACTTTACGGAAGCCTGCAATGTTTGCACCTAAAACGAGATTATGTGGCTGATCAAATTCCTTAGCAGTTTCAGAAGCCATGTTATAAATATTGGCCATAATGCGTTTCAGACGAGCATCAACCTCTTGGAATGACCACTGAATCATGCCAGCGTTCTGAGCCATTTCTAATTGGCTTGTTGCTACACCACCAGCATTAGCAGCCTTACCAGGACCATACATAATCTTAGCGGCTAAGAATGCTTGAACGGCTTCTTGAGTAGAAGGCATATTCGCACCCTCAGCAACAAGAATACAGTTGTTATTTAAGAGTGCTTTCGCATCTTCTGCATTCAATTCATTCTGTGTGGCACAAGGGAAGGCCAAGTCACACGGCACCGACCAAATTGGATTACGGCCTGCTGGGTAATCACAAATTGGGGTATACGTCGCATCTGGATGGCGCTCAACATATTTCTCAAGAGACTCGTTACGTGAACCGTCTTTAAGATCTTTCAGTGTCTCAAGATTGATACCTGCTTTGTGGTAGATAAAACCACGAGAGTCGCTACATGTCACAGGAATCGCACCCAATTGGTATAGTTTCTCAATGGTGTAGACGGCAACGTTACCCGCACCAGATACAACGGCAATCTTGTCATCCAAGTAGTTACCATTATCTTTTAACATATTGTGAGCGAAGTACACTGCACCATAACCGGTTGCTTCGGTACGGCCTAAAGAACCACCCCAAGGAATACGCTTACCTGTAAGCACACCATCATAATTAGCTGTTAAGCGCTTGTACTGACCATACATATAACCAATTTCACGTGCACCTACGCCAATATCACCGGCTGGAACGTCAGTTGTTGGGCCAATGTGACGGTACAACTCAGTCATGAAAGCTTGGCAGAAGCGCATAATTTCAGCATCAGATTTGCCTTTCGGATCAAAGTCACTACCACCCTTAGCGCCACCAATAGCAAGACCGGTCAATGCATTCTTAAAGATCTGCTCAAAGCCGAGGAACTTAACAATGCCGCTACTCACGCTAGGGTGAAAGCGTAAACCACCCTTATAAGGACCAATAGCTGAGTTAAATTGAATACGGTAACCCTTGTTGACACGAATTTTACCGCTGTCATCAATCCATGTTACACGGAACATGATTTGACGCTCGGGTTCAATAATGCGTTCAAGAATATTGTGCTCAAGATATTTCTTCTCTTTGAGAAGCAATGGCTCTAAAGATTCAACGACTTCTTGTACGGCTTGATAAAACTCAGGTTGTCCAGGACTGGAGTGCTGTAGTTTAGGTAAATACTCTGAAAAAAGTGACATGGTAGCTTACGTCCAAAATGTTAAATAATTCAAACTCAGTTCAATCTATTATAATTATTTTTTGCGCTTTTTGGACTTGATTTTTAATAATTAGCACATATAAATTGTGTTTACAGCGCAACAAAATCAAGTTTTTTTTTAGTTGAATAAAGCGAAAAAATAAAATTTATTCAATTAAATCAATAATATGCAGGTTTAAATAAAATATTTATGGAATAGTAAAATTTTTTGCGCATGCAGCATGGATGATTGACTTAGTTTGCTATCTACTCACTCGCTAAGCTTCAGGTATACTTTTTTAAATTACTGCATAATAAGCGTGCTCAGCCGCATAAATACCTACACTGAAGGACAGGGGTTGAACGTGCTCGGGGATAAAATATTAATTTTAAGCGCCAGCCTATGAATATTCGCCAGTTATTTCATAAATTACGTCCATTTGTTCGTCCTTATCGTCCATTAGTTATTGTGACTTTAGTGCTCACCTTAATTGGTTCCTTAGCGGCACAAGTTAATGCTTTAACTTTGCAGTACACCGTAGATAAAATTAATGGCTTAGTCGATGGAGTGAATGGGCTAGAAGAGGGATGGCGTATCTTAATCATGATTAGTGCCATTCTATTAGGCAAGGAAGTCATTAATACCTTAGTGACTTTTGGGCAAAAGTTCTATGGTGAAAAACTAAAAATTCTTGTTTCGCAAGATTTGGCACAAGGTATTATTGAGCGCTTTATCACCTATAAATTAAGTTTTTTTGGCGATGATAATAATCAAGCAGGAAAGTTGCAGACGCGTATTGACCGTGGTATCAGCTCATTGACCCGCTTAGTACAGATTTTCTTTATTGATGTTCTGCCCTTGTTTGCCAGTGCAATTATTGCTTTAGGTTTAATGTATTGGGCAAATGTTTGGATAGGCTTTGTCGCTACCTTAATTGTGCCTTTATATTTTTGGATTACGTTTAAACAAGCTAGAAAACTTGCTGGTCGGCGCCGTGCTTTTCGTAGTGATATGGAGAAGAAGAGCCAAGGCATTATTGGCATCATTCAATCTATCACCGTTATTAAATCATTTAATCGTGAAGCAATTGAGTCAGAGAAGCAACTTGAGTTACAGAAATCACTGACTCTAAACCAGATGCAAACACGCCAATTGGGCTTTGTGTTTGATGGCTTAAAGTCGTTTATTGAGCAGATTGGTATTGTTCTGATAATTATTTTGACAGCTTTTTTTGTGCTTCAGGGCTCGATGAGCATCGGTATGATTATGTACCACGTCTTATTATTTAATAATGTCTCAGCGCCTATCCGTTCCTTACATCGTATCTATGATGAGTTGAATGACGCTTTAATTTACTCAGAGAGTTTCTTTGCGATTATTGAGGCAGATGATCAGCTTGAGCCTTCGGGAGAGAAAAAGCCGCAGCCATTGCATGGTAAGTTTACACTTGAAAATGTCAACTTCAGCTACCCGAATGGGTTTCATGCTCTCAAAAATATTCAGATGGAAATCCGGCCCAATGCGATTACTGCCTTAGTGGGCTTATCGGGCGCGGGTAAGTCAACATTAATTAGTTTGCTGGATAAATTTTATGCGCCTGATTCAGGTTGCATCCGAATTGATGGAGTGGATATCAATGAGGTGGATACCCAATATCTACGTGAAAATATTGGTTTAGTTTTGCAGAAAAATCATATTTTTAGCGGCAGTATTGCGGAGAATATTCGTTATGGCAAGATGAGTGCCACACAAGAAGAAATTGAAGAAGCGGCGAAGAAAGCCTCAATTCATGAGCAGATTATCAAGATGCCTGATGGCTATCAGAGTGATGCCTTGTCATTATCAGGTGGACAGCAACAGCGTATTGCCATTGCGCGGATGTTTTTAAAAGATCCGCCCATTATTTTTCTGGATGAACCGACCGCCAGCTTAGATGCGATTGCCGCTGAACAGATTAAAAATAGTTTAGATGCGATTAAGCAAAATAGAACGGTGATCATTATCTCCCACAGCTTAGGGCAAATTATTGATGCAGACTATACTTACGTAATGCAGAACGGGGAGATTGTTGAACATGGTCAACATGAGCGACTGTATGCACAGGCAGGGGCCTATAAACAGATCTTCGATGCGATGGCGAAAAGCTTAAATGTCGATAAAATCGCTAGAACCTATGGCCATGAAGAAGAGCATAGGATCTAGGGGTGAAAGATCTAAGGGTGAAAAGGCCAAAACATAGGAATCAGTAAAACTGCTAGAACCCAGTAAATTAAATTCAGCGGTAGTCCCATCTTAATAAAATCGGTAAATTGATAGCCACCTGCAGCATACACCATGGTATTAGTTTGATAACCTACAGGAGTCATAAAACTTGTTGCCGCTGCAAACATGACAGCAATAACAAAAGGGCTGGCATCCACGCCCAACATCGTCGCCGTAGAAACAGCGATAGGCGTCATGAGGACAGCAGTTCCTGCATTACTCATAAACTCGGTGAGAATTGAGGTCATCAGATATAGCACAGCTAACACCACGATCGGGCCAAATGCGCCCGCTTGGCCCACTGTATTATCGACAATAAATTGTGCGGCGCCACTATTGGACATCGCTTGTCCTAAGGGTAGTAGACCGGCCAGAAGAATAATAATGCGCCAATCTATACTCTCATAGCTTTCTTCTGCGCTTAGGCAACCTGATACTGCCATGACTACGGCACCGGTTAAGGCCGTAATGGCAATGGAAGCGATACCTATCGCGGCTGCTAAAACCACCACGGCAACGGTAGCAATGGCAAAGGGAGCTCGCCAGTTAGCTTTCTTACGCGTCTTGCCTTCAGATAAAACAATAAAGTGCGGATCTTGGCGTAGATTACGCATATCATCTTCAGGGATAGTCATGAGTAAGATATCGCCTGTGCGGAAATATATCTGGTGTAAACGTTCGCGTAGAATTTTGCCACGACGTTGTATGCCCCAGACCATAATATTACGGTTCCATTGATAACTGAGGATATTAGTATTGCTGCCACGCCACTTAGAGTTTGAAGCAATCATCACTTCTGCCATCATTAGATCCACAGCCTGATTTTCCTCTGTATGGGGAGTGTAGTGATGCGCTGAAGAATGACGTAATTTCAACTTATCACGCAAGACCATTAAGTCTTCAGGTTGACCACGAATCAGTAAAATATCATTTTTCTCAATAGTTTGGTGAGAGGGCATGGAGATATGTTTACCATAGCGTAACAAGCCCAAGAGGTAAACCTTGAACGTTTTATTCATCTCAGCCTCAGCGGCGGTTTGACCAATTAGGGGCGAGTCTTCACCGACCTTCAGTTCAGCCACATATTTGCCGAAAGCTTGCTGTTCATCGATTATTTGCGTGCGTTCAGGTAAGAGCCAAGGACTGACAATAAGAATATAGGCACAGCCAACGATTAAGAAAATAATCCCTAAGGGTGCAAACTCAAAAATCCCAAACCCGCGGTGACCTTGCTGTTGGGCAATCGCATTCACTAATAAGTTAGTAGAGGTGCCAATAAGCGTGCATACCCCTGCCATTTGTGAGACGAAGGATAGGGGCATGAGTGCTTTAGAAGCGGGCATTTTAATATTCTTCGCTGCAGAAATAACGATAGGGATAAATACGGCGACTACTGCTGTGTTATTGACGAACGGAGAGATAAGCGCAGTTATGCCAAATAAGACCAGCAAGAACATCAGTGGGGACTTAACCTTAGCTAAAAGCTGGCCAATACCATCTAGGGCACCACTATTTTGTAGACCTGCGGCTAAGACAAACATCGCGGCAACAGCTACTGTAGCCGAGTTACTAAAGCCACTTAAGGCTTCTTGAGCATTAATCTGTCCTGTAAGTGTTAGCGTGACGAGCACTAAGATAGCCACAGCATCCATACGAATCTTTTCAGTGACAAAGAGTATTACCGCGATAATGGCAATACCGAGAGTGATCGCAATATCCCAGGTCATAAGCATGTCCTTAGTGAATCTAAAGCCAGGTTAGAACAGTATACCGAGTAAGGAATTTGCTCGTCTATCTTTGTTACATCCTTATCAGTTTTTAATTGCTAATAACTTAAATGTATTTAAGCATATATAAGTTATGCCTTCATCTAGGGCGATAAATCAAGCGCTAAATGAAGGCATAGTGAAGGCAGAATTAATGCGGTATGAAGGTACTTTGAAGTCTACTGAAGCCCGTAAAAGCGAATCAGTAGGGCTCTCTTAGTTTAGCCGCCTTATATAAGGATTAATTACGCGGCTTTGGCTTGCTTCGGTGCACAGAACTCAGCAATAAGCTTTTGTTTACGTTCCTTATATTTGTTGATGCTTGCCTCTTTGACATGGCCAAAGCCACGAATATCATCGGCCAGATTGGCCAGCTCCAGAGCCTTATCATAATTATCGGTACTTAAATAATTCTTAAATAAGTCTAAGAGTTCAAGATATTCTTGGATTAAGGCACGTTCTTGGCGGCGCTCTTCAGTGCGACCAAATGGGTCAAATGCTGTGCCACGTAAGCCCTTAAAGCGACGTAAGAGCTTAAAGGCTTTAAAAATCCATGGACCATACTCGCGCTTGATCAGCTCACCTTTACTGTTTTTCTTACTAAACGCAGGTGGCGCCATATGGATATGCAGTTGATAGTCTTTACCAGGTTCACCAGCAAAGGTGCGGCGAAGGTGCTCAAAATAAGCGGGCTCGGTATATAGACGAGCAACTTCATACTCATCCTTATAACTCATTAATTTAGCCAGATTCTTAGCCACGGTTTCGGTGAGTCGACGGCTGCCTTTGCCTGCCACATCTTCTTCCAGTTGACGGAATGGCGTGATTAATTGCATAAAGCGTTCACCATAGGCGGCATTTTGATATTCACTTAAGTGCGTTGATAAGCGCTTGAGTAGGCCATCAAGTGTCTCAGGCATTTCTAAAGGCTTGCCTTTTAGACTATTCAGCTCTAATGATTCAACACCATAGTGTGCGAGGTAACGCCCCCAGTAAAAGGCTTCTAGGTTCTTCTCAATAGAGACTCCATTTAACTCAATAGCCTTTTCAATAACCTCTAAACTTAAAGGAACCTTGCCTTTTTGCCAGGTATAACCTAGCAATAAGGGGTTGGCATAAATACCATCGCCAAGTAAGGTCATGGCATAGCCAGAAGCATCGAAGAAGCTTGTATTATTCGGCCCTAAGACAGACTCCAGATCATATTGTGTGATGACTGAAGGGAAGCGCCACTTTGGATTGCCAATCATTTCAGCAGTGGGTGTTTTAGCGCTATTGACGGCGGCGTAAGTAATACCACGTTTTGCTTTGGAGGTGATTTCTTTAGAAGCGGCAACAATCGCATCGCAGGCAATAATCAAATCCGCTTCACCCGTACCAATGCGAGTGGAGTAGAGATCTTCAGGACTGTGACCAATCTGAATGTGACTAATAACGGCTCCACCTTTTTGGGCTAAGCCTGTCACGTCTAAGATGTTTACACCTTTGCCAGCAATATGAGCGGCCATACCTAAAATAGCACCCACCGTCACTACACCAGTTCCACCAACACCAGGTACTAAAATATTATAGGAGCGGGTGAAAGAGGGGAGCGTAGGGAGTGGCACATCTTTCTTCTCCAAGCCACCGCCTTGACTGACGGGCTTCAAGAGCTGAGCACCTTTGGCACTGACGAAGCTTGGGCAGAAGCCTCGCTGACAAGAGAAGTCCTTATTGCAGCTGGACTGATTAATGCGCCGCTTAACGCCTAATGGAGTCTCATAGGGCTCAATAGATAAGCAATTAGATTGCACACTACAATCACCGCAGCCTTCGCAGACAGCCGCATTAATAAAGGTGCGCTTATCTGGGTCTACCGCAAGATTACGCTTGCGACGACGGCGCAGTTCGGTGGCACAGGTTTGGACGTAGATAATTGCCGTGGTGCCTGGTATCTCGCGCATCTTAATCTGTACATCATCGAGATCATTACGATGATAGATTTCTGGATTACCATTGATGCCCATGGCTTTAATATTGTCAGGCTCATCGCTGACAATCACGATTTTTTCGATGCCCTCAGCAATTAGCTGGTCATGAATTTGCTTGACCGATAAGGTGCCATCAATGGGCTGTCCGCCAGTCATAGCCACTGCATCGTTATAGAGAATCTTGTAGGTAATATTGGCTTTCGCCGCGATTGAAGCACGAACAGCCAAGATACCTGAGTGGAAATAGGTGCCATCACCAAGGTTAGCAAAAATATGTTGCTCATCGGTAAAGGCTTTTTGGCCAATCCAAGCGACGCCTTCGCCACCCATCTGCGAGAAAGTATCCGTGCTGCGATCCATCCATGTGGTCATATAGTGGCAACCAATTCCAGCGACGGCACGTGAACCCTCAGGGACGCGGGTTGAGGTATTATGTGGACAGCCAGAACAGAACCAAGGCTTACGCTCAGTGACCACCGAAATGCGCTGAGATTCTTTTTCCTTTTGCTCCAGAATGGCAATGCGTGCCAAGATACCTTCACGCACTTCTTCGGGTAGTTCATGTTTTAGGAGACGCTTCGCAATGGCGCGCGCAATAATCGCTGGGGAGAGATCGGCATTCGGTGGTAAAAGCCAAGGACCACGAGGAACTGACCACTCTCCACCGCCATCTTCACGTGAGTCGAATTTACCGTACACGTCAGGACGTACATCATCACGCCAGTTGTAGAGCTCTTCCTTAAGGGCATACTCCATAATTTGGCGCTTTTCTTCAACCACGAGAATCTCATCAAGGCCTGCCGCAAACTCACGGGCGCCTTGCGCCTCTAGCGGCCAGACACAACCGACCTTATACAGACGAATACCCACTTGTGCGCAACGCTCATCGTCTAAGCCTAAATCAATCAAGGCTTGGCGAACGTCGAGATAGGCCTTGCCTGCGGTCATAATGCCAAAGCGAGCTTGTGGTGAGTCAATGACGACTTGGTCAAGCTTATTCGCACGTACATAGGCGAGGGCGGCATACCATTTATAGTCATTTAAACGGCGCTCTTGTTCAAGGGGTGTATCCGGCCAGCGGATATTTAAGCCCCCTTCAGGTACCTCAAAATCTTGTGGGATAACAGTTTGTACTCGATCTGGATTGACCTCTACAGAAGAGGAAGATTCCACGACATCAGTGACACACTTTAAACTGACCCATAAGCCTGAATAACGGCTCATGGCCCAACCATGAATGCCATAGTCTAAGTACTCTTGTACGTTAGCAGGGTACAAAACAGGAATACCTGCCGCTTGTAAATCATGTTCAGACTGGTAAGCAACCGTGGAAGATTTTGCAGCATGGTCATCGCCAGCGATTAATAGAACACCGCCGAATTTCGATGTCCCCGCATTATTCGCATGCTTAAACACATCCATTGAGCGATCTAGACCTGGCCCTTTACCATACCACATCGCAAATACACCTTCGCGCTTGGCTTTAGGGAACAGATTTAACTGCTGAGACCCCCAGATAGCCGTGGCGGCAAGCTCCTCATTAATTCCAGGTTGGAACACAATATCGTGCGCATCAAGGTGCTTCTGAGCCTTCCATAAGGCGAGGTCAACATTACCTAAAGGCGATCCACGATAGCCCGAAATAAAGCCGGCGGTATTGAGTCCAAGTGCCTGGTCACGTTGCTTTTGTAAAAGGGGGAGGCGTACAAGCGCCTGAGTCCCGTTCATAAAGACATGCTGATTGAGAGCGGTGTATTTATCGTCAAGAGTGACGTTCTGTTTTGTGGTATTTAAGGGTGCATTCATCGTTGTCTCCGGTGTATGCGTCAAATGATGGTTGACGACCTAGAGCAATTGTGTCGCTCAGGTGTTTTTATTGTGTATTTAGTGTATCCTGTTTTTGAGTTATCTCAAAATACTTAAATCTATTAGCAGGTATCTGAAAAACTAATGTCTAAAAAAGTCACCTTAAAACAAATGCGATATTTTGTGAGTGCTGCACGTTTAGGGCGTTTCTCTATGGCAGCGGCACATGAATATGTCTCGCAATCAGCGATTACGAGCGCTGTCTTAGATTTAGAAGAACAACTCGGTGTTAGCTTATTTGATCGCTTACAGCATGGGGTTAGCTTAACCGAAGCTGGCAGAGCCTTTTTCCGTCATGCGAGCTTTATTCTAGAGTCAGTTGATGAAGCCATGAGCTCGACTAAGCAACAGCCAATTAGTGGGGTAGAAGGGCGTTTGCGAGTGGCCGCTTCGTATACCATGCTGGGTTACTTTTTACCTGAACTCGTGGCACGATTTAAGCGTGCCAACCCACAGGTGATTTTTGACTTAATGGATATGGATTTAGCTCAGATGGAGGCGGCAGTACAGGCGGGTGAGATTGATTTAGGGGTAGGCTTATTGTCCAATATTAAGCGTCGGGATCGCTACCATGAACAGATACTCGTGCGCTCACCACGCCGACTCTGGGTATCTCCGACCCATCCTCTTGGGCAAATGCATAGCCTTAACTTGGCACAAATTGCACCTTATCCCTACATTATGATTACGATTGATGATACACCCAGCTTTACGGAGAAATTCTGGCAGGATAGTGGTTTAACGGCAAATTATGTTTTACAGACGAGTTCTTTAGAATCAGTGCGTGGTTTCGTGGGGCAAGGCTTAGGGGTAACGATTCTTTCAGATATGGTATATCGACCTTGGTCCTTAGATGGTAAGAAAATTAATGCAATACCGATTGAAGGTGGATGCGTGCCTGATTTAGAAGCGGGTTTGTTTTGGTCGAAAGAGCAGGCTTTAAATAAGACTGCGGATGCATTTCAGCGGTTTCTTGTGTATGCCTGTGTAAAATAGTGTCTGTATTGATGCTCGAAGGATAAAGAATCCGTATGTGGATATTGGTTGCTCTCTTAACACTCGTCTTATGGTTCATCTTAGATAATATTTTGGTCGCAGCTATGTTGGCGATTTTTGCCTTGTTTTTGTTTACCACAACGAGGGCTTTATGGTTGTTGCGTAAGGAGCAGAAGGGGGAAAAGGTAAGTCAACAAGAGAGCGCAAATTTGCCTCATTTTGCTCTCTCGAATACTGAAGAGAATGCTAATGAACTGAAGCAAGCAGTTAGTCAAACGAATAGTGAGCAGGAAAATATTCAGCTAGCTGATTCAGTGAGCCTGCAGTTAGAGAGTAGTGCAGAAATTGATGACTCTTATTTACGCTTGGTTGAGGATGAGAGTGTCCCAGGGGTTGAGAAGATTTCCAGATGAAAAAAGGCCTGAAAAAATTCAGGCCTTAATGTATAGCAAGCTACACCTTAAGATGTAGCATAATCATGCTCGAGTCTTACAAGCGATCTTGCAGTACTGTCAAGATACGACGAGCGGTATCAGAACGATCGATAC
>CAYFVY010000003.1:60314-62189 GCA_964346715.1 uncultured Pelistega sp.
AATGACTGAGGCTCTATCAGCGCTTGGGCTTACACGAATCGTGTAAGGAAGTGAGTGAGGTTGCCCTTATCACCAAATAGGCGCGAGAAGATATTCGGACCTTGGCGTTTCTCACCGGTATCGGTATCTAAGTAGCGCACGACAAATGTACCTGCGGCGGCATCAGATTGCTCGATGTTAAAACCGCTGGAAGCGAGTGCTGCACCAACACGGCGGTATGCATCATCGGGTGATGCATTGAGTCCTAAGGCATTCTCGCCATCAATAAAGCTGGCATTATGACTAACCTGACGTACGACCTCAGGATTACGTACTTGCTGCTCTGCCTTGGCTTGTTCTGCGCCTAAGAAAATCATTAAGCGAGACAACATGGCAGCGTTAAGGCCTTGGTCCTCATTGGCGGGTAGCCATTTGAATGTGGTGCCATCACGGTCCATCTGAGTTTCAACCATACGCTCATGACTGATAAAGACTTCTGTCTTACCAGACACACGCTCTAGACGTGTGGTAAAGCGCTCGCGCTCACCACTATCTGATACAACATCAATAATAGAGCCTAAGGCACGGCGTAAGAAGTTGCCAGGAATCTTAGAGCGATTCTCTGCCCAGTCTGTCTCAATTACACCTGCAGCTGGGTTATCGCGGTTGATTGTAAAGCCTTCATTAGTCCAGAAAGCGATTAAATCAGGATAAACCAAGGCAGCGTCACGATCGAGTTGTAGCCAGCGAATATCACCACTGCGAAGAATGCGCATACCGGCTTGTTCAGGTAGAACAGCAGGGCCTGCATTCGCTTTATTGGCTTTCGCCATGGCTTGATTGTACGCAGCCGCTGAAGCAACACCATCATGAGTAGAGTATTGTGGATTAATTTGTGCTTGCGATAGATCGGGTGGAAGCGTTAGTGGTTGACCACGAACAGTACTCTTATAATCAACTTGCTCAGCAGTCATGATGTCATCAATCGCTTGGCAGCCAGTCAATGCTAGACCAATGAAAGCCGTTAATGCGATACGATTTGCTTTAATACGCATTGAGTAATCCTTAATAATTAAATTAGACCAGTTTGTTTGAGAGCATCTAGAACCATTGCTTCATTAGCCGGTGCTAATGGGCATAAAGGTAGGCGATAACCCAGCTGACTCAAGCCCATAGTTGCGACAGCAAACTTCACTGGGATTGGATTGGCTTCAACAAATAATACTTTATTCAAAAGTGCCAACTTACCATTAAGCTCGCGCACGGTGGCTAAATCACCCTGAGCAGCAGCAGTACATAAGTTGTGCATGAGTTTAGGTGCTACGTTAGCAGTCACAGAAATATTCGCTTGACCACCTAACATAATAAGCGCAGCTGCGGTTGGGTCATCACCAGAATAAATTTGGAAATGATCTGGCTTATTTTTAATCAGAAGACCTAAGCGAGCAATATCACCTGTTGCGTCTTTGATGCCCATAATACCAGGCACTTGGGCAAGACGAAGAATTGTCTCGTTCGACATGTCAGCAACTGTACGGCCTGGCACATTATAGAGAATAATCGGTAAATTACTACTTTCAGCAATTGCTTTAAAGTGTAAATACAATCCTTCTTGCGTTGGTTTATTGTAGTAAGGAATTACTGACAAACCTGCTTGTGCGCCAGCCTTTTCAGCGGCTAAAGTTAAGTGAATCGCTTCTTTCGTTGAGTTTGCACCCACACCAGCAATAATCGGAATACGACCAGCGGCATGTTCAACAGCAACACGAATAAGTTGAGTATGTTCCGCCACATCAACTGTTGGAGATTCGCCAGACGTACCTACAACAACGATTGCATCAGACCCTTCTTGAACATGCCAATCAATCAGTTTCTTATAGGCTTCGAAGTCAATAT
>CAYFVY010000004.1:0-40300 GCA_964346715.1 uncultured Pelistega sp.
AGTGGATGGACATCTGTGAAAGTAGGTCATCGTCAGGCTAATTCTTTAAAGAAAACCCCAAGTTCAATACGAACTTGGGGTTTTTTGCTTTGTAGTCCTAAAATAATATTGATCTGGTATGAATATCTTGGATATTTAAGAGTCCAAATGATAGTAATTGCCGACTTTCCCCTCATTCTTTATCATTAATTCTAATAATCAATAAAGAAAAAGTAATTAGAATAATTTATTAGAAGGTTATGGTTTTTTATTGGTTTGGATTCCTTTTCCATCTTGCTAGACTTTAGTCATATTTTCATAACTGATTAATGACTAAGGAAATCCAATGAATATTAAGTTCTCCCAGCTGATTAAGCCGTTTAAAGTAATTATCTCGGCTTCTTTCTTCAGCCTAGGCTTGGCTGCTACAGCTCAAGCATCTTCTGCAACACCTGAGGGTCCACTCGTCACTACTGAGTGGCTAGCAGATAATTTAAACAAAGACAATTTGCGCATCATTGAAGTAAGTGTAAATCCTGGTCTTTACGAACGCGGCCATATTCCAGGTGCGGTGAATTTTTCATGGCATAAAGATCTAAACGATACAATTCGCCGTGATATCGTTTCTAAGGAAGGGTTTGAGAAGCTACTATCTAATGCTGGCGTTGCTCAAGATTCAACCGTGATCATCTATGGTGATACGAATAACTGGTTTGCTGCATGGGGTGCTTGGGTATTTGATATCTACAATGTAGACAATGTAAAACTATTAGACGGTGGTCGTGCTAAGTGGGAAAAGGAAAACCGTCCTTTAACGAACCGCGTACCTGAGATTAAACCAACTGATTATAAAGTCAGTAAAGTAAATACTGAATTGCGTGCCTATCTAGCGGATACCTTGGCTGCGGCTGAAGGTAAGTCAGATGCCAAGCTTGTTGATATCCGTTCAGCAGACGAGTTCTCTGGTAAGATTTTTGCTCCCGCTGGTGTCCCTGAGTTATCTATTCGTGCTGGGCACGTACCAGGTGCGGCTAATGTACCTTGGGGTAAGGCAGTTAACGAAGATGGTACATTTAAATCAGCTGAAGACTTGAAGAAAATTTATGCGGATGTCGGTGTAGATGGTTCTAAACCAATTATTACATACTGCCGCATCGGTGAGCGCTCTAGCCATACATGGTTTGCCTTAAGCAAAATCTTAGGCTATGACGTTAAAAACTATGATGGTTCATGGACAGAGTACGGTAATGCTGTTGGTGTACCTATCAACAACCCATCAGGCACAATTTTTGCTGCTAAGTAATCTTTTATAAGAACAGCTCTATATCTTTAACAAAGACCCGCTACTGGCGGGTCAATGTCTTCTGAATCAATATGATAAATCGTTATTTACCCGCTTTAGCTATTTTTGCAGCGGCTATTGCCTACTCTTTATATATTAGAGGCTTAGCCTCTGGTCAGACTTTGGTATTTGCCTTATTTTCTGGTTTAATGCTTGGCTTTGTATTTCAACGATCCCGTTTTTGTTTTTACTGCCACGCGCGAGATTGGTTTGAGGATCGTAATCCACGAGGACTTTTATCGATTATTCTGGCGATCGCTATTGGCTTAATTGGTTATACCGTAGTGTTGGGTAGTTGGATGCCAAATCCGCAGTCGGGATCTTTACCTCCAGACATTCATATAGGACCAGTCAGTTGGGTTTTAGTGCTTGCAGGTTTGGCTTTTGGTACGGGTATGGTGATTTCAGGTTCATGTATTAGTGCTCACTGGTATCGCTTATCTGAAGGATCTGCTGCTTCACCTTTTGCCTTAATAGGTACTGTTATTGGATTCATTCTTGGCTTTATGACATGGAATAGTTTATACAGTGCGGCTGTCGCAGAAGCGCCAGTAGTTTGGTTGCCAGCGCATTTTGGCTATGGCGGTGCACTTGTCTTGCAACTTGCTGTCTTAGCCCTGATAACATTTTTTCTATGGCGTTCTTTTGCAGGTAAACCTAGACAGGTACAGGCGAACAGTGAGGCAACGGTGCCTTCTTTAAAACAGGTTTTTACACGTATTTTTACAGGCCGTTGGGATTATTGGATTGGTGGCTTGATCGTGGGCTTGATTGGTGCCCTGGTGATTATTCGCATGAAACCTTTAGGTGTTACCGCCTTACTCGGTAGTCAATCGCGTTTATTTGCGCAAGATTATGAAGTGATTCCAGCGCGTCTAGATGGCTTAGATGTTTTTGCAGGCTGTTCCACCTTACCGACAGAAACATGGATAACACCTAATGCTATTTTACTCGTTGGTATTATCTTTGGTTCATTTGTTGCAGCGGTGGCCAGCGGTCAATTTACCTTACCTAAAATTAATTTACGTGATGCTGTACGTGGTGTAATTGGTGGTGTTTTCTTGGGTTGGGGCTCTATGATAGGACTTGGCTGCTCAATCGGCACCTTACTCTCAGGTAGTATGGCTGGTGCTTTATCAGGTTGGGTATTTGGAACAGCGATGTTTTTTGCCATCTGGGCTGGACTTAAAGTAAAAGCTCGAGTCAGTGCTTAATTAATGTGCTCTATCTCCATCAGTTGCCGTTTGCTATATTTCTACGGTTACTGAGTGTCTTAAGTATATTAAGTTGCATTGCCAGTTTCATCTGGCAATGCTTGGCTCAAACCGCTATTTTAAGCGGCAATCCCCATAAAACTCTCATCATCTCTAAACCAGCCAGTAACACTCCAGCGTGGTTTCTTACTGGCTAAAACCTCATGCTCGATTAAATCACTGCGAAAAATCACTGAGCGACCTCCTACTGGAAGTACACGTTTAAGTTCTTCACCTGAATTGAAAGGGTCATATAGTACTAACTCACCACCATCCTCTTGTTGCCAATCAGGATTTAAGTAAGTGACTAAGGTGATTTTTCGATGAAAAGTATTCTGATGTTGGTCTAGGTGTCGACTATAGCCAGTGCCTGAAGCATAGCGCGCATAATGAAGCTCGATATGTTTTAAACCAAGAAAAAAATACCGGTTAAATGCACTTTGCATAGAACCGGTTAATGTAAATATTTCTTGTGAAGCAGGGTATTGTTCCTTAGCATCCAACCATAAGATTGAATCGCCTCGTATATCAGCTGCTAAAGCGAGATGTTGCTTACGTCCAACCCGAGCATCATGGAATTGTCCGAGATCCCAACGAGTTAAGCCTTCGCGTAATAGTTGTTGTATAAGACTGTTAGGTACAAGTTCGTCTGTGACGATCCAACCCTTGTCTTCTAAGGCAGTTAAAATGGTATCAATGACCTGCATGATAAATAGGTCCTATAACTATGAGGTCGACTCGAATCGCCGTCTCCTAAATATATTGAGGCTTGTATAGTGAGTAAAATTCTTAATCCCCCGAACGCGATACACTCTATAAGCCAGAGAATAGAAAATATCAAAGGGGAAATTATTTTATAGTTTTTTTAGCTCTTTTGCATAGTATTTTTTGTAAAAAAACGTCACCTCTAAGGGTGACGTAAAAGGGGTACTACAGGGAAAGATCTTTTAAGCTTGTATCGTATGTTCTCTAGGCGGCTTTACGTTCTTCAGATGCCTCACGGTGATAGTGACGTAAAGCATGTTCGATGCGACGTCCACTACTGAAGGCCGAAACGCGCTTGAGATAACCAATTACACGTGTACCGTAGTCAATATCTTCGGAGCCACATTGGCTGCAAGCATCTAAAGTACGCTTATCAATATGGCCACACTCATTACAAATCGTGATTTTTACGTTAACGCAAAAGTAATTACAACCCGTCTTCGCAGCGATATTGAGTAAGGAGATATAGCCTTCTTTAGTTAACGCTTCGTCTAGGTTAAGGTGTAAAGCCGAACCGCCATCTAAGAAATCGATTAGCTCACGTCCGTGTAATAAGAATTTATCTAAGGCATTAATACTATCGTCTTCAACGACATAGAAATAAGAGTTGTAGCACTCACGAGCGACGGCGTAGCCATCTGCTTTATCCCATTTAGCATTTTTAACACCTAAGTTCTCTGCAGGAACAAACTCAGTGTTATAACGTACGCCATATTTCGCTGAGGCGACTTTATTCGCATCGAAAATAATCTTTAAACGTGATTGTACGAAGTCGATATACTCAGGGTTGTAGTTAGCTTGAATGCCTCGTGATTCAGCGGCTTCGACCATGCCATTAATACCAATGGTTAGGAACTGCTTATCTAATGAGATAAAGCCAGCATCATAGACTGATAACATACCAGCTGCTTGATATTCTTCCATCAATTTACGGTAGGCATATTGATAGCGGTGGATCTTATCAATTTCCGTGGCAAGGTCACGACCATCTTGTTCTAAACGGTTCATATTAATGGTGATCACATTAATCGAACCAGTCGCTACACCACCTGCTCCTAAGGTATAGGAAAACGTTCTATCCTCAATTTCATTGCGTAGTCGGCAACAAGACGCAAGCGAGTCAGGGTTATCGGATAAGTAAACAAAGAAGGAGTTTCCATCCGCTAACTCATGCGCTAGTAAACCAGCAAACTCCTGATCCTTGCATTGACCATCTTCTGTTAACATAGCGGCCGTCACAACAGGGAAGGTTAGAATGGCTTTGGTGCGCTCTTCATTAAACCAGCTTAAGAAAAATTCCTGCAAACGCGCGACACTTTCCCAAACAGGTTTTGTGAAATCAGGGAACACAAAATCACCAAACATAGCATCAAAATAATGCTGGTCATATAAAGAGATATTCCAAAACACGCTTTGGTAACCACGGGCGGCAGCGGGTTGGTTAATGCTGTAGATTACGTGTTGTAAGTGATTTGAAATCTCGTGCTTATATTCAGTGAGATAGTTGTCACCATAGTCACGACGAGCAAAATAGTCGAAGTAGGTTAAGAATTCAACTGTTGCCACTGCACCTGCAAACTGTGCGCTAATCGCGAATACTAAGTTCACAAAAGAGCCGCAGAATGAGTCTAGATGTTTAGGAGCTTTAGACTCGCCACCAAGTTTAGTCAAACCATCAAATAAGAAAGGATATAGGGTGACTGAGACACAATAAGGCTTTAAGCTGGTTTCATCATGCACATAGATTTCATGATCTTCAATTTGACGAATATATTCTTTGGCAAGACCATCACCAAAAAGTTCGCTAATTTTTTGACTGACTTGTGAGCGGTTAATTTGCACTAAAAAGTCTTTAAGTAACTCATTCTCCATAGTGGCGATATTTTTTTGTGTGACGTTGGCATTAGCGTCCATTTTAGATCCATCAGCAGCATTATTCGCTGCGATGTAATCCGCAATGAACTGCATTTTGCCGTTGATTTGTTCGGGGCTTAATCGAATCATGCTTAGTTTCCTTTGCGAAATAAGTGGGTCAAATTAGCGCCTGTATGCACATCGATAAAGCGCTGGTTTGTTGTAGGACTATCAAGACCACCGAGCTCGGCAATCCAACGTCCAGTTTTTAAATAATCCAAATAGGGTAATATCCCCTCTGGCATCTCCTCCTGTTCAAAACCTGTATAGAGGCAGGTTTTCAAACCGTGTGATTTCACTTGTTGCAAGCGCTCGATAAGTACTTCGGTCTGCCACTCACCGCCTAAAAACAGTACGCACGTAATTAATCCTTGGTATTGTTTGAGCCGAGAGGCTAGGTATTCAGACGTTAATTCCTTACCAACGCCAAGCTTCCAAGTGTCGGCGCTATGGCAGCCACGACAGCGTAATGGGCAGCCAGAAATTTGATACGCCAATGAAACCTCATTCGGTACTTCCATCCAAACCACTTGTTCATGACTATATCTAAATTTATCCATAAGCACAATATGTAGTAGTTAATAGTTAATATATAACTATATGTAGTGTTTAGATTATTAGGTAAATAAATTTAAAAAACAATGGTATCGGTCTTTAAATTTGATATATATCAAAAACTCTAAAAATTTATGGCCAAAAAGACACAGTAAATTAGTCAAGTATTCAGAAAGATAAAAACTGATAGTTTTCTTTAATTGAATACGCCTACAAAATTGAAGGGTAATCATTTTCCTTAATTCAGCAACTTAGGCAAGGTTAGAACGAATGAAGGGGCTGGTTGGATAGAGGAAAGCATTGTAAATTTATAAGCAACTTTTTTATTGGCTTACACACGTCTATAATATGATGCTTAAGCAGAAAGTTTTTTAAGGAAAGCGGAGTGAGTTTAGTGGCAGAGCCTGCGGTGAGTGCTGAATTGGTAGCGGTTTTGATTGCAGTGACGGATGGTGAGCCTAGGGTCTTGACCACTGACTGTGCACAAGCCTTGCCAGCAGGACCTTTTCAACAAACTCACCGTACTCTGCAATCGGGCTTGCGTGATTGGGTTGAGTCCCAGACGCACCACCCATTAGGCTATGTTGAGCAGTTATATACATTTGCCGATCGTGACCGTTTTGGTGCAGAGGGCACTCGTGTGGTCTCGGTGAGTTATGTTGGGTTGACACGAGAAGTTGAGCGCCCCGATGTCGCCGAAGTGGGATGGCATAATTGTTACCGCTATTTTCCTTGGGAAGATCACCGCATCTCTGTTCCTCCTATCATTCAACAAGTGCTTATACCAGCACTTGAGGCTTGGGCAGAGACTGATCCCAAACGTAAAGCTGAACGGCTACAACGCATTTACTATAGTTTTGGTCAAAAAGGTGCGCCTTGGAATGAGGATTTTGTGCTGCAACGTTACGAGCTCTTATACGAGGCAGGCCTGGTGGATGAGGCACAAGGTCGTTCTGAAACTCAGCCAGCGAGTGCCCAAGCGGAGTTAGGTTTGTCGATGAAGCATGATCATCGTCGCATATTAGCCACAGGTTTGGCGCGTGTTCGAGCCAAGATTAAGTATCGCCCCGTGATTTTTGAGTTAATGCCACCAGAGTTTACTTTGCTCCAATTGCAGCAAGCGATTGAGGCCTTAGCGGGACGTGTTTTACATAAGCAAAATTTCCGTCGCTTGATTGAGCAGCAGGATTTGGTGGAAGAGACTGGAGCTATGACGGCAGGCGGCTATGGGCGTCCTGCCAAGCTCTTTCGCTTCCGTGGAGATGTTCTCTTTGAGCGCGCCATTTCTGGCAGTAAGTTGCCCTTAGCACGACAGGCACGTTGATTTAATACAGCATAAAGCAGTTCTGTCTATGCTTGTCTTTATGTCAATATATCGCCAAATAACTATTTCTCTTTGTTTTATTACGAAAAAAATTTTATAAAAACAGTTGACAATAATTATACTCAAGTATAGCATAATTCCATTGTTGTCATATACATGGCATTTTTTTGTAATCCATATATACTCAAATTGAGTACTAATGAAAATGAACATAATGAATAAAGAAAATAATTTAGCCAGCCAGGAGCAGACAAACCCTTCTAATCCAGCTGCTCGTCTACCTGCCTTAGAGTCTACGTCTGAGTCTATACCTGACTTTAAGCCTATCGCGCCTCGTGTGCCTGCCTTAGCCAATGTCGTTCTAGAACCATTGGTGCGAGCTACTTTGCAGGAAGATTTAGGCTTGGCAGGTGACTTGACGACTGATTCGATTGTCTTTGCCGATGAACAGTCTCAATTGCGCTTGGTCGCCCGTGAGGCAGGTGTGCTAGCGGGTCTTGATTTAGCTCGTTTGGCTTTTCAATTAGTAGATCCTGATGTGCATTTTGAGGCCTGCTTACAGGATGGTGCTGATTTAGAGCCAGGGGATGTGATTGCTAAGGTAGAAGGTTCTGCTCGTTCTATTCTAACGGCAGAGCGTACTGCTTTAAATTTTCTTGGCCATCTAAGCGGTGTGGCGAGCGCAACAGCGAGTATTGCCCGTGCGATTGCTCCTTTTAATACGCAACTAACCTGCACGCGTAAAACTATGCCTGGTTTACGTGCGGTACAAAAATATGCAGTACGTGTTGGTGGTGGACGTAATCATCGTTTCGGTTTAAATGATGCCGTTTTAATTAAAGATAATCATATTGCTATCGCTGGTAGTCTCACCGCAGCTGTACAACGTGCCCGTGATTATATTGGCCACTTAGTGTCGATTGAGGTCGAGGTCGATACCTTAGTGCAATTGGAAGAAGCCTTACAAGTCGGTGTGGATTGTGTCTTACTAGACAATATGGATCTTGCCACTTTGCGTCAAGCCGTGGCGATGGTCGATGGTCGTGCCACCACAGAAGCGTCAGGCAGGATTACACCGGATACGGCAGTTGAGATTGCTCGTTGTGGTGTCGACCGTATAGCGGTAGGTTGGATTACCCATAGCGCCAAGGTATTAGATATTGGTTTAGATGCTTAATAAGCAGCATCGACTAGTTAAGCGTCAAGAAACTCAAGAGCAAGGAAGTGATATGGTAAAGCGTAGAAAATGGTCAACATTAGCAACATCAGTGGGTGCGATTGCCCTGCTGGCGACGGTGACTACTTTCTTAGTGCAAGAGACGGGGGCTAGTCATGCTGCTGCCTTGAATGAGACGGTCTGGTCTTATCCGCAAAAGCCGATTAATCTCGTGGTGACTTTTCCACCAGGAGGAGGTACGGATCTCTTGGCGCGTAAGTTAGCAGCGAGTATGGAGCAGGAGTTAGGTCAGACATGGGTGGTAGAAAATCGCCCTGGTGCTAGTGGCAATATCGGTGCTCGTACTGTCGCCACTGCAACCGCGGATGGCTATACTTTATTAATGGTCAATAGTTCATTTGCGGTTAATCCGGGCGTGTTTAGTCAGTTAGACTTTGATCCTAAGCATGATTTCACCGCAGTAGCGAATATGGCTTATGTGCCTTCTGTGCTTGTCACACCAACGAGTTCACACATCGAAAACATGTCTACGCTTATGCAAGAGAGTAATAGTGAGGCAGGTCTGCACTTTGCCTCTTGTGGTAATGGCACACCACAACATCTGGCCGGTGGGATGTTAAAAGGCGAAGGCGCGCAGAAACTTATTCATGTCCCTTATAAGGGCTGCGGTCCAGCTTTAGCGGATTTGGTAGCAGGACAAGTGCCCTTAGGGATTATTACTTTATCGAGTGCGACACCATTTATTGAAGATGGCAGTTTGCGTGCATTAGCAGTTACGTCGCCGAAACGCCACCCTGCTTTACCTGAAGTGCCGAGTGTTGCTGAAGCGCTGAAGAGTGATTATGCCTTGGATCAGTGGCATGGTATTTTGGCCCCTGCAGGCACACCTAAAGAGTTAGTCGAGCGCCTAAATCAGAGCATTAATTCAGTCCTACAAGATGAAGTCTTAGCGAATGATCTCAAGGCTTTAGGTTATACCTTAGAGAAACAATCCTCAGCTCAATTTCAAAAAGAAATTTGGCGTGATATTGACCGATTCACCAAGCTAACTGAACGTATGGGTTTACGAACGAATTAAGAAAAGAGCCTTTACGGAATCACGCGTAAAGGTTCTTTTGTCATCGAGAGTACAGTACTTGCTAAGCGCGCCAGCAGTATGACATTTCGTTTACGCGTATCAGAAGATACGAAACATCTAAAAAAACGCTATAACAAATATAGAGTCAATTAGACGCTAGGATTGACAAAAAGACCGCTCTTGCCGCCTTCTTTGCGTAGCAACTGAATCCCTTCAATACGCATAGCTTTATCGACAGCTTTAAGCATATCGTAGATGGTTAGTAAGCCAATACTAGTGGCTGTTAAGGCTTCCATCTCAACCCCTGTACGTCCTAGCGTCTCCGCAGTAACGAAGATATCAGCACGTAATTTATCAGCCTGTAATTCAAATTCAACACTGACTTTGGTCAGAGGAAGAGGGTGACATAAGGGGATCAGGTTCGAGGTTTGTTTACTTGCACCAATGGCTGCAATACGTGCAATTGCCAACACATCACCCTTATTGGCACTTACGTTTTGAAGCTGAGCAAAGGCTTGCTCGGACATATAAATTGAGCCTGTGGCTAGGGCACTTCGTTTCGTCGGTGTCTTGTCACCGATATCAACCATATGCGCTTGGCCTTTTTGGTCAAAGTGTGTCAATGTGGTGTTCTGATCGCTAGGGCTGCTGTTTGTGGATGTAGGCGTAGTAGAGGATGACATGATTCACCATAAAAATAATTAGGTATTCAACATGTGTAATTGTAGATAAGCAATTAGGAGTACTTACGTTGCGGTACTTGCTGAGCTAAAGTCGTATAATACACAATGATGCGTATAGCGATTATAGCCTATTAGTGATATGGGAATTGATAATCGATATCATGATTTATGAGTGTACAGGCGACTATCTCTAATAGAGATGAGCTTTGATTTTATTTAGGTTGATAATGATTCAAATTCGTTACTTTGGTGTTTTGCAAGAACAGTTGGGCTGTCAAGAAGAACAAGTAGACTACGCCAATCTGTCAAGCGATGAGTTATTGACTCGTTTACGTGAACGCGGTGAACCTTGGGCCAGTGCATTAGCAGCAGACAAGATTTTTAAAGTGGTTTTAAATCAAGAAATTCTGCATGCCCCAGCACAGATTCCAGACGGTGCTGAAGTGGGTATCTTGCCACCTGTCACTGGAGGCTAAGATGTCAGCCTATTTAGACGTACAGATTCAAACCGATAGCTTTGATCTAGGACAAGAGGAAAAGGCCTTAGCACAGCATGCACGCAATGCCGGTGCTTTAGTGGCTTTTCAGGGCATGGTGCGAGAGTTTGAGAGTTTGCAAGATAAAGACCCATCTCAAGTATCGGTTAAGGGGCTTTTTTTAGAGCATTATCCTGGTGTGACTGAAGCCGAAATCGAACGGATTATGCGCTTAGCTTTAGAACGTTGGCCATTCTCCGCGATGAAGGTGATTCATCGCATCGGTGACTTAGCTTTGCATGAGTCGATTGTTTTGGTTTTAGTCTATGCAGAGCATCGTGCGCAAGCCTTTGCAGCAGCTGAGTTTGTGATGGACTATCTTAAAAACCAAGCACCTTTTTGGAAAAAGGAAGTATTCAGTGATAGTAGCAGTAGCTGGGTAAAAGCCAAAGCCAGTGATGCCGCTTCCTTAGCGCGCTGGCAAAATGCCCCTGATGTAGTCTCAAGTAAGGACGTCTAGTTTTGAATAAAGTAGCAGGCTTGATCTTAGCCGGTGGTGAAGGGCGACGTATGTTGGGACAGGATAAGGGGCTCGTCTTGTTTCAGGGCAAACCATTGGTTCAGCATGTGATTGAACGTATAGCACCGCAAGTTGATGTGCTTTACTTGAGTGCTAATCGTAATATTGAGCAATATCAGCAGCTAAATTATCCTGTGATTGAGGATCTTAGCGAGTTTAAGGGGATGGGGCCTTTGGCGGGTTTAGCGAGTATTGAGCCGCAACTGCCTGCAGATATTACCCATGTGCAATTATCCGCTTGTGATAACCCCTTTCTGGCAGGTACTATGGTGCAAAACTTACTTGATTTTTTGCATGTAGCTGA
This sequence comes from uncultured Pelistega sp., assembly GCA_964346715.1. Taxonomy (GTDB): domain Bacteria; phylum Pseudomonadota; class Gammaproteobacteria; order Burkholderiales; family Burkholderiaceae_B; genus Taylorella. The sequence continues at coordinate 11,431 of CAYFVY010000004.1, forward strand.
GCCTAATTGTATGGCTACGATGCCCGCCTTGGACGAACACGTGCATCAGTACTCTAGTCTGTTAATTAAGCGACAGGCCTTAGCGCAGGTAGCTGATTTTTTGCGTACAGATACTCGGCTTAGGATTCGTGATTTTTTAGCACTTGTGCATGCTCAGCCTTGTTATCACCCTGATTTTACATTGGAGCATATGCATAATTTTAATAGTCATGAAGAGATTCAGAACTATGTGCATGGATTGTTTAAGAGCAAATAAAGCTGCAGAGTGCTTGCTGTAAATAATGAAATTATCACTTAAGTAAAATAGACCAAATAGTTTAAATAGATAGCAATCCCTTAATTGTTAACAACATCTTAAATGAGAATGATATGTTAGATTTTTATAAAGCCTTTGAACAATTGATGCAACAAGTGAGTCAGCGTCCAACTGCTATTGTTGATATGCCCTTGGCCGAGAGCTTTGACCACTATCTTGCTCGGGATGTCTTGGTGGAGTATGACTCTCCGCAGTTTGATAATAGCGCGATGGATGGTTACGCCTTAGCATTACATGATTCAGATACCTATATGGTGGTCGCTCGTATTGCAGCAGGTGATGCTGCTAGCTCTGTTCATTTACAGCCTGGTCAAGCATGTCGAATTTTTACAGGCGCACCGATTCCTGCTGGCTGTGATACGGTGGTGATGCAAGAGCATGTTGAGCTTGAAGGTACGCAACTGCGTTGCTTGGAGCCAGTGAAGCCGAATGCGAATATTCGTCGTCAAGCTGAAGATTTAGCGCGTGGGCAGGTCTTACTTAATAAGGGGCTTTTGGTGAATGCTGCGGTTATTGGATTAGCAGCATCCCAGGGATACACCCATCTTCCCGTACATAAGAAATTGCGTGTAGCCGTGTTTTCTAGCGGCAATGAACTCTTAGACCCCGCTACTTTAGAAGGGCGCTTACCTGAGGGGCATATTTTTGATTCAAATCGCTATCAAACTATCGCCTTGCTTCAAGGCCTAGCTTGTGAGGTGGTAGAGCATGGTTGTTTACCCGATAATTTGGATATGACTAAAGCGCGTTTACAAGAGGCAGCTAAGCACTGTGATTTAATTATTACCTCGGGCGGTGTTTCGGTAGGAGAGGAAGATCACTTGAAAAATGCGGTGGAGCAACTCGGTAAGCTCACTCATTGGAAGCTTTTAATTAAGCCAGGTAAGCCATTTGCTTGGGGTGAGATTGGCAATACCATGGTGATGATGTTGCCTGGTAATCCTGTCGCCTCCTTTGTTACCTTCTCGATGTTGGTGAAGCCTGCGATTCAGCGTCTTATTGGCCGAGCTGATTTAGGAAGTGCTGAGCAGACTTTAGGCTCCTTAGTCGCGCAAGCTAACTTTGCCCGACCTAAACCACAAGTTCGTCGTGAGTTCTTGCGAGCTATTTTAAGCTTAGATGAGCAAGGCGAGCTAATCGCTTCTACGCATACAAACCAGGGCTCACATATGCTATCGGCCTGTGCCGTTGCTAATTGTTTAGTAGATTTTGAACCTGAATCAACGATTGCGATAGGTGATAAGGTTCGTGTCTACCCACTCGTTTAGGTGTAAATCCAATGACAGAAATAAATTTATCTCAAGAACAACAGGTATACGATACGATTAAGATTGGCCTAGTGTCGGTTTCAGATCGTGCAAGTCAAGGTGTTTATACCGATCTCGGTTTACCAGCCCTTAAAGACTGGTTAAGTCGTGCTGCTATGAATCCACTTGAATTTGTAGAGCGCTTGATTCCAGATGAGCGTGAGAAAATCGAAGGTGCATTAATTGAATTGGTGGATTTGGAGCACTGTGATCTCGTCTTTACTACTGGAGGAACGGGGCCAGCACCGCGTGATATTACACCAGATGCAACCTTAGCTGTTGGCGATCGTGAGATGCCAGGCTTTGGTGAGCAGATGCGTCAGATTAGCTTGCATTATGTGCCGACTGCTATTTTATCGCGTCAGACAGCAGTGATCCGCGCTAAGACCTTAATCGTCAACTTGCCAGGTAAACCTAAGTCGATTGCGGAAACACTAGGGGGTGTTCGAGATGAGAACGGGAGTGTTGTCGTCCATGGCCTTTTTGCGGCGATCCCTTACTGTATTGATATCTTGCAGGGACCCCGAATTGAAGTGAATGAGTCGGTGACTACCGCCTTTCGTCCAAAAAAGAAATAGGCCGTAAAAATGACAGGGTGGTACAGTGGCCCACTAAAGCCTATATGAATGAGGCTTAACCACCTGTCATGGACATAATGCGAATAATTTTCTCTGGTTTTTCAGTAAACTCATGGCGCTCAGGCTTGAGTTCAATGGCTTCGCGAATCGCCACTTGTAATTCAGTATCAGAACAACCGGCACGGAGCATAGGCTTTAGATCAAAGCTCTCTTCTTGACCAAGACACATATATAAGGTGCCATCCACCGCTAAGCGTACTCGATTACAGGTTTCACAGAAGTGTTGTGATATCGGTGTGATTAGCCCCAAGCTAAATTCACCATCTGGTGTTTGCCAATAGCGTGCAGGGCCTACACCAATACTATCTTTACCTGGAATGAGACCGTATTTCTCTTGTAAGTTCTGGATAATCGGTTGGGCGCTGACATAACCCATCTTACGACCCGTATCGCCCACTGGCATGGTCTCAATTAAGCGCAAAGTGAACTTATTCTCAATGCAATACTCCAGCATTGGCATCACATCTTGCTCATTGAGGTCTTTCAGTAAGACCATATTCAATTTAATTTTTGAATAGCCTGCTTGTTTGGCTTTTTGTAGGCCTTCGAGAACTTTTGTAAGGCTTTTTTCGTTGCCCGTAATTTCGGCGATACATTCACCCCGTAAGGAGTCAAGACTAACGTTAAGTCGATCTACACCTGCATCGCGTAGGCTTTGAGCATGTTGTGCAAGACGAGTGCCATTAGTTGATAAGGATAAGTCCTTAACCCCTTCGATTTGGCGCAATTGGCTTACCAAGACGTCCAAATTCTTCCGTAAAAGAGGCTCACCCCCCGTTAAACGAAAGTGGCTAGTGCCAAGATCGGCGAAAGCCTTAACGACACGAGTGATTTCATCAAAGCTCAGCCACTCCTCGGGGACTTCAAAATCACGAAAACCCTTAGGAATACAATACGCGCAACGTAAGTCACATCGGTCTGTGACAGAGATGCGCAGATAATCAATGCTACGGCCAAAACGATCTTGCAACATATACAACTCTTCAATAAAGCAAAATACACTTATCAAAATCAAATTGATAAGCTACTACGATGATTAATCATAGCATGAAATAATGTAAATACAGGTAGCCCCTAGCGACTATAAACGGTGTCTATAAGAACTAACTAGAAGAAATCCTGAATGACTCCTCGCTTTGTTTAACTCCACACTTTGTTTTAATATTTGCATCATCATAAAATGATTTCCCAAGATTTATTTGATATGGCGCAAAACTTGCTTAAAAGAGGTATATACAGGCAAACATTTAGAATAATTTTCAGCTATAATTACCCTTGTAGTTTATAAGGGTATTGGTTTATCCGCCTTTACCTCTACTAACTTCCTCTTTTGCCAGCCAAATTGATTGTGGGGTAATTTTGACGAAGAGATACAAATACATAACTACACGTAGATAACAACTATCACTTTTTTGTCGAGAGGAAACTAAAGATGGCAAAAAACTATCAAGCACCAGCACAAATCGGTGCTAAGGGCGAATGGAAGCGATTCTTTATGTTAGGTTTCGTTGGCCTGCCCATTGCAATTTTATTAGCGGTTTGTGCTTACGGTTTCATTATCTGGTTTATGCAGATCTTGTTTTGGGGCCCCCCAAACTAAATCATCACTATTTTTAATTATCCAAGTCTATATTTACTGAGACATTTTGATGGGCGCTAGAGCTCATAAATTGTGAATTATCTGCTTATGTACTTTGGGTCATAGCTTTACTGTATGTTTTAATGGCATTGTTTAGCTAAAGACTATTAAGAGATAAGCGTTTAAGGACAAAGTAAGAGACGAGGGCTTGTATTATTTTGGGGTTCCCATGAAAACTATTTACACTTTAGTCCTTAATTTTATTAAGTGGACTTATGATATTTTCACTCGCCCTGCAGCCAAAATTGGTTTAGGTGTATTGGTTGCGGGTGGTTTTATTGCGGGTGCTTTATTCTGGCATATGTTTAATCTCGGTATGGATAAGACGAACGAAGAGCAGTTCTGCTTGGCTTGTCACACCATGGAAGACAACTTATTGCCTGAGTTACAGAAAACCGTACACTGGCAGAACCGTACAGGGGTTCGTGCCCGTTGTCCAGACTGTCACGTACCGCATGAATTTACCGATAAAATCGCACGTAAGATGCAAGCCTCGCGTGAGGTTCTTGCTCATGTTATGGGCACCATCGGTACCCGTGAGAAATTTAAAGAACATCGTATTGTTTTAGCGCAACGTGAGTGGGCTCGCTTTAAAGCCAACAACTCGAAAGAGTGCCGTAACTGTCACGACTATAACAGTATGGACTTCAGCAAGATGCGTGTGACTTCGCAGATGATTATGCGTAGTGCTGCTGAGCGTGACGCTAGCTGTGTGGACTGTCACCGTGGTATTGCTCACGCCTTGCCTGACTTACAAGGTGCACGTAACCCAGCATTTGATACCTTGCTCTCAGAAGCACAAGGGGTTTCTGTGAGTTCTGGGGTAACTTACTATGCGGCTTCTCCAATGGATATCTTTGCTGATGAAGCGCTCACGCAGAAAATTGGTAGCGTTGAAGTAGCGACCCCGATGCGTGTAGTTGAAGTAAAAGGCAATAAGCAACGTGTTGAATTAGACCTATGGCGTAAGAACAAGGGTTTTGCTCGAGTGCTTAATAGTAATTTCGGTATGAATATTACCAGCGCTATCTTAAATAAAGACTCTTCACGCAATGATCAGATTGTACGCGTCTTAGAATCTAAGGTTGATGATTTGACTGGTTTAGAGTGGCAACAAGTGGCAGTGACTGTGTGGGTAGAAAGTGGTGCTATGTTAAGCACACCAGAAACTGTCTGGAATATCGCCCGTACAAGTTATCAAAACAGTTGTAGTGTCTGTCACCGCCAGCCTGTAGAAGCAGGTCATGATGCAAACCAATGGCCAGGCTTATTTGCGGGTATGGTTGGTTTTACGAACATGGATGCAGATACATCAAAATTGGTCTTGAAATATCTACAAATGCACTCGTCTGATTTTGCTAAAACAGCGCAAGCTCCTGGTTCGCCAGAAGGTGCTGTGCAAACTGCTAGACCATAAGGATTCGAGGTTACTATGACGACAATGAATAGAAGAAGTTTTTTACGAGGCATGGCTGGCGTTGGTGCAACAGCAGCTTTACCTGCAGGTCTGGTAAATACCTTAGTGGTTCAGCCTGCTGCGGCGCAGACAACGGCTGCGACAACTGATTTTAAAGGTTGGAAAATGTCAGGTGCGCACTGGGGGGCTTTCCGTGCGCGTGTTGAAGCAGACCGTGTGGTTGAAATTCGTCCTTTTGAGTTCGATAAACACCCGACTGATATTCTAAAAGGCACGCTTGGTGTAATTTATAGCCCATCGCGTGTGCGCTACCCTATGGTGCGTTTAGATTGGTTTAAAAACCGCCATAAGAGTGATACCACTCAACGTGGTGATAATCGCTTTGTACGCGTTTCTTGGGACGAAGCCCTAGATATGGTGTATGACGAATTAGAACGTATCCAAACGGAGCACGGTCCTTGGGCATTGCATACGGCTAACGTAGGCTGGCGTTCAGTAGGCCAGATTCACAGTTGCGGTAACCATATGTTGCGTGCTGTTGGTATGCACGGACGTAGTGTAGGTACGGCAGGTGACTACTCAACTGGCGCAGGTCAGATGATCCTACCTTACATCTTGGGATCAACCGAGGTGTACTCACAAGGTACCTCATGGGACATTATTCTTAAAGAGAGTAAGGTGATTGTGCTATGGGCGAGCGACTTGCATAAGAACTTGCAAGTGGGCTGGAATACAGAAACCCATGAAGCGTATGCCTATTTAGAGCAACTCAAAGAGAAAGTCGCTAATAAAGAAATCCGTGTTATCACGATTGACCCTGTGAAGAGTAAGTCACAGAACGCGCTTGACTGCGAACATCAATACATCAACCCGATGACTGATGTGCCGTTTATGTTAGCGCTTGCACATACTTTATGGAAAGAGAATCTATACGATAAGAAATTCTTAGAAACCTATACCTTAGGTTTTGAAAACTTCTTGCCTTACTTAAAAGGCGAAACCGAAGATATGGTTGAGAAGACCCCTGAGTGGGCAGCCCCTATCTGCGGTATTAGTGCCGATCGTATTCGTGAGTTAGCTCGTCTTTTTGCAGCGAACCGTACGCAGTTAATCTTTGGTTGGGCCATCCAGCGTCAGCAACATGGTGAACAACCATACTGGATGGGCGCGATTATCGCAGCTATGTTAGGCCAAATTGGTTTACCAGGTGGTGGTATTAGTTATTCACACCACTATAGCTCAGTAGGTGTATCAAGCACTGGCGCTTCAATGCCTGGCGCATTCCCATTGAACTTGGACACCGGCCGTACGCCTAAGCATGATAATACCGATTACAAGGGCTATAGCTCAGTAATTCCTGTTGCGCGTGCTGTGGATGCTTTGCTCGAACCTGGTAAAGAAATCAATTTCAACGGCCACAAAGTGAAATTACCACCATATAAGATGGGTATTTTCACGGGTAGTAACCAATGGCACCGTCACCAAGATCGCAACCGTATGAAGTTGGCCTACCGTAACATTGAGACTGTTGTTGCGGTTGACTATAACTGGACAGCGACGTGTCGCTTTGCGGATATCGTCTTGCCTGCGTGTACACCATTTGAGCGTAATGATATTGACGCATACGGATCGTACAGTAACCGTGGTGTCATTGCCATGCATAAATTGGTTGACCCGCTCTTTCACTCGCGTTCGGACTTTGATATCTGGCGTGAGTTCTGCAAGCGTATGCAACGTGATGTTGAATACTCACGTGGTATGACCGAAATGCAATGGGTAGAGCAGCTATACAACGACTGCCGTGTAGATAATGCGAAGAAAGACTTCCCGATGCCGACCTTTGAAGAGTTCTGGCAGACTGGTTATGTCTTATTCCCTGACGGAAAGCCATGGGTGCGTCATGCGGACTTCCGTGATGATCCAGAAGTGAATGCTATCGGTACACCATCAGGCTTTATTGAGATCTTTAGCCGCACAATTGATCGTTATGGTTACGAAGATTGTAAAGGCCACCCAATTTGGATGGAGAAGGTAGAGCGCTCGCATGGTGGCCCAGTATCGGATAAATATCCACTCTGGTTACAGTCATGTCACCCGAACTATCGTTTACACTCACAAACGTGTGAATCAGAAGAGTGGCGCGCAACCTATGCTGTACAAGGGCGTGAACCTGTGTATATTGGTCCTGTGGATGCGGAAAAACGTGGCATTAAAGATGGTGATTTATGCCGAGTGTATAACGACCGTGGCCAATTACTAGCGGGTGCGGTAGTTTCGGACAACTTCCCAGAAGGTGTAATCCGTATTGAAGAAGGCGCTTGGTATGGTCCAATGGGTCCAGAGATCGGCTCTTTGGATACGTACGGTGACCCAAATACCTTAACGCTTGATGTAGGTACCTCACAGCTTGCTCAGGGACCAAGTGCAAATACGTGCTTGGTAGAAATTGAGAAGTTTGTTGGAGTAGCACCTCCAGTCACCTCTTTCGGTGGTCCAATTGAGGTCTTACCTGATGGTAGTCCTGCACCTAAAGTTTAGGTTAAGGCGATAAACAAGGTGCGAGTTTTTTACAGCTCGCACTTTGTTTTTGGGCGTAATGCTCAAGCTAATGAGTTAGTAGACGTATGTCGTTTTATTAAAGGCTTATATGTTGGATGTTTTGAGTACTTGGGCACAGGTGAGTGCGAATCGTGCAATTACCTACCGTTGGTTTGCAAATCTATTTGCGCTTGAACTAAAAGACGAGCAATTGGCTTTATACCAAGGCGATCACGCTGCTCCTATTCTTTCTATTTTAAGCAGTATAGGCCTAGAAGATGAAGTGGAGCGCTTTGAACAAGCGGTTCATAATTGGCAGGGTATTAAGCATATCCGCTTGGATCTAGCCGCTGACTTTGCGCAAATGTTTCTTATGGACGCTAAGACCGCGTCAATTCCTTATGCATCTGCTTACTTGGATAAGGGGGAATTGTATGGTTCAGCAACGCAATTAATGCGCAATATTATGCGTGATAATCAGTTGGAAATTATGCCTGACTTTAAAGAACCAGCAGATCATCTGGCGGTAATTTTGGGTGTGATGGCTCAATGGATTGAGCGCGAGCAGAACTCGGCAAATGACCTTAGCCAATGGCAAGAGAATGTCGAATTCCAACATAATTTTGTACAAGGTATGCTGATGAACTTCTTGCCAGAGTTTACTCGTCGCAGCCAACTCATTCATGTTAGCAGTGATTTTTATCCTGCTGTCTGCGCCTTATTACTTGCGTATGTTGAGGCAGATCTTGGGTATTTAAGAATGGGCCTTGAAGACAGTCGCAGCCTAAGTGCATTGTCTTAGTTAGTGCAATACCAAGATAAGTTAGGTATCTTTGCTTGTGAATAATACATCGTCTTCAATAATTTTATCGGTGCATGATTTGTCCCTGATGCGTGCTCAGTTGTATCTGTGTCAAGCATGGGATATGCATGTCAGAGAAGGACAATGTGTTCACTTAGCAGGACCAAACGGTTGTGGTAAGACGAGTTTTTTTCAAGCGATCACGGGGCTACTACAAGTCGAAGTGGGCGAGATTTATTGGCAAGGTCGTCCCTTATCACAAGCAGGCAATGATATCCGTAGCCAGTGGCATTATCTGACGCATCAGAATGCCTTAAAAGAAGGCTTTACGGTACGAGAGAATGCCCTGATGGCAGCACAGCTATGTGGGGTGGCACCAAGCCAAGCTCAACTCGCCCAGGTTTTACAAGAAATGCAGTTAAGCTTTGTCTCAGATACTCCCGTACACCATCTCTCACAGGGGCAGAAGCGTCGCGCCGCTTTAGTTAAGCTTGGTTTGGTTCCACGCTCAATGTGGCTTTTAGATGAACCCTTCAACGCCCTAGATGAAGCAGGTAGACAACAGCTTGCGCACTGGATTAATCAACATACGCAAGCAGGTGGTAGTGTTCTATTTACGAGCCATTTTGCTTGGCCAAGTCATCTCCAAGTGCACGAGACAGTGAGCTTTGGTCGCTCTATGGTCAATCCTAGACCACTAGGAGAGTCTTGATGGCGATATTTTTTAATCTACTCTGGCGCGATATCCGTTTAGCCTGGCGCAATCGTCTAGATGTGACGATTGGTTTAGTCTTCTTTGTAGTAGTTGCAGCCTTATTTCCATTAGTTATTAAACCGAGCCCTGAGTTATTAGAACAAATCGGCGTAGCAGTGATTATGGTGTGTGGTCTATTAGCCAATTTACTGACCTTAAATCGTCTTTTTGAAGAGGACTGGGATGATGGCAGTCTGCTGCAATTATTGTTGTTACCGATTCCCAATGGCTTGATGGTTTTAGCTAAAATGGTGGCCTATTGTTTTACCATTGGTTTGCCACTGAGTGTTATGTCATTAATTTTGATGGTGCAATATCAATTGCCCGCAGACTTAATGTGGCCAATTCTTGGGGCAGTAGCCTTGATGATGGGCATTCTTTCGGCTTTAGGCGCCTTAAGTAGTGCACTGACCTTAGGTTTGCGTCAAGCCGGCTTGCTCATGTCTTTATTGCACTTGCCACTCTGTGCGCCGGTGCTAATTTTTGCTAGTCGTGCCGTGTATAGTAATGCAGAGCAAGGCTTTGCCGAATGGTGGCTGCTAGGAGCCTTATTGATTGGGTCTTGGTTTTTTATTCCAATTGCAGCTGCCGCGGCTTTGCGTTTAGCGGTTGAATAGTGTAAGAGTGGAAGAAATGAGTAATGTGAAAAAGTCCTTATCTACGCAGTCTGCGCCGAGCACCAGTTCAAGTACTGCCACAGCAGCCAAAAGTTCTTGGCGCCAATTAGCGAGTCCTGTGATGTTCGATCGTATGGCTCGTAAACTGTTCTGGCCATTGATGTTGGTAGCGATCAGTTGCGCTGTGATAGGCTTGACTCTCGGTTTTGTTATTTTGCCGCCAGACGCAGTACAAGGTAATAGTTTCCGTATTTTGTTCTTACATGTTCCAAGCAGTTGGTTGGCCATGATTGTGTATTTGGCCATGGCTTTTTGGGCCATTATATATTGGATCCTACGGACCAAGATGGCTGCTATTATGATGCAAGCTTTGGCGCCGACAGGTGCCATTATGGCAGCGATTTCTCTGTTGACTGGCTCTTTATGGGGGCGCCCAACCTGGGGCACTTATTGGGTGTGGGATGCACGCCTGACCAGCATGTTGCTCTTGTTCTTTCTCTATTTGGGTTTTATCGCCCTCACGCGTAGTATCACCCAACAAAAGCGTGCTGATATGGCGGGCGCTATTTTAGCTGTCGTTGGTGCACTTAATGTACCGATTATCTATTTCTCGGTAGTGTGGTGGAATACCTTACATCAGGGGGCCTCCATTTCCTTTAAGTCAGGTGTGACGATGCACGAGAGCATTTTTATCAGTCTGTTGTTAATGACAATTGCTTGCTGGGCCTATTGCATTGCAATGGTTTTAGCGCGTGCGAGAGTTCTGATCTTGCAAAGAGAAGCGAGTCATCGTTGGGCGCAACAGCGTTATGCCAATAATTTGGCTCGGAATTCGTAATGAGGTAAGGCGATGTATTGGGAAAATTGGTCCGATTTTATCCAGATGGGTCGACATGGTTTTTATGTGTGGTCCTGTGTCTTGGTTGTTGTGGTTTTACTCGGTGTAGAGCTGATTAGCTTAGCCAAAGCACGACGCCAAGCCTTAAATAAATTACAGCAATTGAACTTCGAGTCATCTGCACCAGCAGATAGCACTCGTTCCTTGTAGGAGTAGGGCGATGACGCCACGTAAAAAACGTTTACTTTGGGTAATTGCAGCGATTCTTGTCTTAGCCATTATTTCGGTCTTTGTCGTACAGGCTCTACGTCAGAATATGGTGTTCTTTTATACCCCAACCGAGGTGAAAGAGGGCAAGGTTGGGAACCAAGAGTATTTTCGTATTGGCGGGATGGTCACGGCTGGTAGCATGAAACGCCAGGAGGATGGAGTGACAATGGCTTTCATGATTGATGATGGAGCCACGCATATCCCTGTCGTGTACAAAGGCATCTTGCCTGACCTCTTTAAAGAGGGCCAAGGTGCTGTGGCTCAGGGATACTGGAATGGTCAGACGTTTGCGGCAAAAGAAGTGTTAGCGAAGCACGACGAAAACTATATGCCTCCTGAGGCACAGATGGCGATTGATCAACAACATCAGACAGCCAGAACTTTAAAGTTGGAGCAGTAAAGCATGTGGGTTGAACTCGGTCATTTTTCTTTAATTTTAGCGGCTTGTATTGCTTTATTTAGTGGTGCGCTAGGTATCTGGGCGGGTAGTACCCATCGTGATGGTCTGCTTTCTTCGGTGCGTATGAGTGCCCAGTTGATGGCGCTACTCTTAACTCTGAGTTTTATCTTATTAACGTACGCATTTATTCAAGATGATTTCTCAGTTCGTTACGTCATTCAGCAATCGAATCGCCAGTTGCCAACCTTTTACAAGATGGCGGCTGTTTGGGGTGGACACGAAGGATCATTATTGCTTTGGGTCTTAATGCTTGGTTGGTGGACCTTGGCCGTGAGTTTATGGTCAAAGCATCTGCCATATACGATTCAAAATTTAGTACTCGGTGTTTTAGCCTTATTGATTTTTGGCTTTGCTTTATTTATCTTATTTACCTCAAATCCCTTCGTGCGTCAGATTCCTGCGATGGCTGATGGAACTGACTTAAATCCCTTATTGCAAGATATTGGCTTAATTTTTCATCCACCATTTTTGTACCTTGGTTATGTCGGCTTTGCTGTGGCCTTTGCCTTTGCGATTGCCGCTTTAATTAGTGGTCAACTTGATGCTGCTTGGGCCAAGTTTAGTCGCCCGTGGACCACATTGGCTTGGGTCTTTTTAACCATTGGCATCTTCTTGGGTAGTGCTTGGGCCTACTATGAGTTAGGTTGGGGAGGCTGGTGGTTCTGGGACCCTGTGGAAAACGCTTCGTTTATGCCATGGTTAGCCGGTACGGCATTGATTCACTCACTTGCTGTCGCTGAAAAGCGCGGTATTTTTAAGCAGTGGACGATTCTCTTGGCGATTTCCACCTTCTCCTTGTCATTGCTAGGAACGTTCTTAGTGCGTTCAGGCGTGTTGACATCGGTGCACGCTTTCTCCACAGATCCATCACGCGGTACCTTTATTTTGATTTATTTAATGGTGGTTGTTGGCGGGGCTTTGGCGCTATATAGTTGGCGTGTGCCTTTACTAGGAAGTCGCGCTAAATTTACCTTATTCTCCAAAGAGACTGCCTTACTATTAAATAATATTTTCTTAGTGGTTTCTTGTGCGACGGTCTTATTAGGTACGCTATTTCCATTGTTAATGGATGCATTGGGTGGTGGTAAGTTCTCTGTTGGCCCTCCGTACTTCACCCAAGTTTTGGTACCAATTTGGTTGCCAATGATGTTCTTGATGGCAATTTCAGTGCATTGGCATTGGAAACAAAATCAATGGCAGAAAATTAATCGTGCTACGTATGGTATTTTGCTTACTGGCTTGGTGATCGGTTTACCTATGCCGCTCTTATTTGGTGAATGGCGTTGGGGCGTAGCTTTAGCCTTAAGCATTGCTTGGGCGGTTGCGGCATCGGCCTTATGGGCAGTGCATCATCGTGTCCGTAATACACAAGCAGCTAAGGGCTACTTCACGACCATGTTTAATCAACCGAAAGCATTTATCGGTATGCATATTGCTCATTTAGGTGTCGCCGTCTTTGCCATGGGAGCGACGATTGTTACGGCTTATGAGTGGGAGCGTGATGTGTTGATTCATCCCTTGCAGACAGCGCAAGTAGAACATTACGAAGTGCGCTTTCAGAACTTACAAGGGGTACGTGGTCCAAACTATGAGGCTTTAATTGGCCACTTTATGGTCAGTTCGGAAGGGCGTCCTTTTGCAGTCTTAAAACCTGAAAAGCGGCAGTACTTTTCGGGTAGTGAACCGATGACGGAAGCATCGATTGATCGCGGTTTCTTGCGTGATGTCTATATCTCCTTAGGTGAGATGCATGGCGATAATCCAGAAACTAGCCCTTGGTTAATTCGCGTGTATTGGAAGCCCTTGATGAACTGGGTTTGGGCCGGTTGCTTATTGATGGCTTGGGGTGGTTGGTTGAGTCTACGTGATCGCCGTTATCGCCAAGCAAAAAAACGCAAGGTCGTCGAAGGGGAACAGGCGTTTGATGTTAATGCTCTAGTTCAGGCCTCAAGTCAAAAAGCGAAATTGAACCCTAGTTTGGCACAAGCGCAGAGCAGCGCAGGAGATAAATCATGAAGCGTTGGCTGCCATTAGTTTTATTTGCTGGTGTTTTGGTTCTATTAGGTATTGGACTTGGTATGAATCCACGTGATTTACCTTCTGCCCTAGTGGGTAAGCCGGTGCCGCAGTTTTCCTTACCTGATTTGATGCAAACCGATAAGAAGGTCGATGAAACGGATTTTCAAGGTAAGGTTTGGGTACTGAATGTATGGGCATCTTGGTGTGTGGCTTGTCAGGCAGAGCATGATTTATTATTACGTTGGAAGCGTCCTGAAGGCGTAGATTTAGTCGGCCTGAACTATAAAGATGAGTCGCGTGCTGCACGTGCTTGGTTGGTCGATATGGGGGGAAATCCGTATGACCGCATTGCTGTTGATATGAAGGGTTCCTTGGGCATCGATTTGGGTGTCTATGGTGTGCCAGAAACTTTTATTATCAGTAAACAAGGGCAAATTGTGCAGCGCTTTACGGGTGCACTTACGGCTGAGATGCTTGAGGAACGCCTAAAACCGATGATTGATAAGGCTTTAGCGCAACCTTAATAAGGTCATGCTTAATGAAGGCTGTAGATTAAGGGCATTATCTGAAAGGTAAAAAGAGAACGCATATGGCAAAAATTGAGAAACGTATCTATCAGGAGTGTGGTGTTATGCCTAGACAGTTAGACGTATGGCGCTTTTTGCTAGCTTATATGCTGGGCATTACTGTGTTGTATGGCGTAACCGCAAGTATATGGATGAGTTCTAGCTGGGCACAGCTGGAAGATCGCTTAAGTGTGACAGAGGAAGCACGCTTACGTGAGGTGGCTAAGGATTTACGTTGCTTGGTCTGTCAGAATGAGTCTATTGCTGATTCTCAAGCGGGACTTGCGCAAGATTTACGTAAAGAAATTCGAGCTCAGATTGTGGCCAAAAAAAGCAATCAAGAAATTGTCGATTATTTAGTGGCACGTTACGGTGATTTTGTTCACTATAAACCACCGTTTAATCCTAAAACATATTTGTTATGGTTAGGGCCATTTATCTTATTATGTTTTTTATTTTTTGCATTATGGCGTTATGTTCGACGTCAAGCCCACGAAAAGCCCTTAGATCAGATTATTTCTGCTGAAGAAATGCAAAAAGACATCCAACGCTGGGAAAAAGATTTCGGAAACAAACCATGAGTGAATTAATATTATTAGGTTTATTTATCAGTGCCGTTGTTATCGCGCTATTGTTTTGGGCCGCGCAAAAGGGTCAGTCAAGTAAACAGCAAAAACGTGCGCAGGAGCAGCGTTATGCCATCCATGAGCAAACGATGCAAGAGTTAAAGCAAGAGTTTGAGGCAGGCAATATGGATGCGACAAGTTATCAACAGGCGCAATTTGAAACGCAAGCTCAGCTACTTGAAGATATGCGCCGTATTGAGGCACAGCCAGTAGGTGCTAAGAGCACAAGTAAGTTAATTCCTTTGGCGATTATTGCTGTGCCTGTGGTGGCTGCAGCAGGGTATTATTATTTAGGTAACTGGGCAGCGGCAGATCCCGCGCAGACTTTTTCCATGAATGGTAATGTGGAGCAGTTTGTTGGGGCCGTAGAGCAGCTAGAGCGTAAAGCAGCGCAAGAGCCCGATAATTTAATGCATCAACTGATGTTAGCGCGCAGCTATCGCGCCATGGGACGCAATGCAGATGCGGTCGGTGCCTATGGTCGTTCATGGGAATTGATTAAAGATAACCCTACGGAATTATCGTTATTCGCAGGCGTCTTAGCACTCTATCGTGGGAGTTTTGATGGTAAGCCTGATGAGTTACTAGGTCAAGCTCTAGCCATAGATCCAGAGCATCATGATGCCTTGTTACTCTTAGGTGGCTCACAATATCAGAAGCAAGATTACGCAGGTGCTATTAAGACTTGGCAGCGACTTGAAACACTGCTTCCTGAAGGCAGTGAGGAGCGTGCTGATATTGCTCGACAGATTGCTGATGCTAAAATTGTTGAAGCCGACCCAACCCAGGCCGTCGATGATGACTTAGCGGATGAGATGAATACCATGCCGCATCCACCGATTCGCTCAATTGATGAAATTCCTGAGCATAAGTTTGTACAATAAGTGACTTACTTGAATCGGTGATAGATTTCAATCTGTGATAGACCGAGCTAGTTTTTGCTGAATGCGAGACTAGCTCGTCTTTTATTAAGCTTAACCTTAAACTAAATTTATGGCCCTCTCATCCACTATTTTTAAAGCAACATTGAATATCGCGGACAATGATCGTGCATATTATGCTACACACCAAGTAACTATTGCTCGACATCCTTCAGAGACCGACGAGCGCATGATGGTGCGCCTGCTCGCCTACGCTTTGCATGCCGATGAGGAAGAGCAATTAGTCTTTACCAAGGGCTTAAGCGATATGGATGAGCCTGATCTATGGCGTAAAGATCTAACGGGTCAGATTCAGTTATGGATTGAGACGGGCATGCCTGATGAGCGCCGCCTACAAAAGGCTGCAGGTCGTGCGGATGAGGTGGTGGTCTTTGCCTACGGTCGTAATGTGCCGATTTGGTGGCAGGGTATAGAGAGTAAGCTCGCGCGTTATCCTCGCCTAGCAGTGTATCAATGGGATGTGCAAGGCACCCAAGATTTAGCTGCTTTAGCACAACGTAATATGGACTTGCATCTGAATATTCAAGATGGGCATGTTTGGGTCTCTAGCGAGGCGGGTGAGGCGAACCTGCAGGGGCAGATACTCAAAGCCGCTCAAGCATAAGAGATCACCGCGTCATCATCAGAGGCTTGTCCAGACAGCTCAAAGCCGCCCAGGTTTAAGGCATAAGGCTTAAGGGGCTTTTTATATTTAAGAAGTTTTCTATTTAAGGCCTCAGAGCTTATTATTATTGTCTCGGTGTGCGTACCGATTGGTCCACGTGCTGATTTAATTCCGGGCTCGCTGCGCTACGGCGGCGTGGATTAATATCTAAACCACCACGACGCGTGTAACGTGCATAGACATCGAGATACGCAGGCTTGCAGCGTTGCCAGATATCGCAGTAGATCTGTTCTACGCATTGCTCATGAAAGCCACTGTGATTGCGGTAAGAGACAATATAGCGCAGAAGTGAAGCGTGATCGATAGCAGGCCCCTTATAGCTAATCACTAAGGTCGCCCAATCGGGTTGGGCAGTGACAGGACAGTTGCTTTTTAAGAGCTCAGAGATCAGTGTTTCATGGCGCCACTCTGTGGGTTCAATCACTTCGAGTAGCTCAATATTCGGTTCGTATTCGGAGCACTCAATATCCAGTTCATCCAATAAGATCGCCTCTAGTGCTAAGTCTTGATGATTGGCGCTAGTCGGTAAGGACCAAACCTGTTGTGGGCTGTCTTCATTGCTTTCTTGATTGCTTTGAAGTGGGGTATTGGCTGACTCTACGGTAATATGCACGGGGGCGCCAGCAGCTTCACTTAAGTCCCTTTGCATAATTTTAAGCATATCTATCAGATCGATACGCCATTGATTAAAACTATTTAGATAAAGCTTAAAGGATTTGGATTCAATGATATTCGTTGAATCAGCGGGAATCGTGAAACGTAAAATAGCGACCTCTGGCTTACCCTTAGTATTAAGCCAAGATACTTCAAAAGCGCGCCAGACATCCTCCCCAAACCACTGAGGGTTGGGTTGTAGGCTAAGGTGTTGTCGCCCTAGACTACGCGCAATAGGAAATAATAGGTCTGCATCGTATTGTGTTGGATAAGCACTGCTCTGGCCTAAAGGGGCATCGACTAATTCATTCGGTCTTAATTCAGTATTCATAAGATGTACTCATTAGGATTAATCTAAACTTTATTAGGATGCCTGTAGCGAGTATAGAAGACGCGTATAGACAGGCCTTACTCACAAAACTAAATACTTGTTTCTGGCTTGCTTTCTAGTGTCTTAGAGCTGTCTCGGCGCAAGGTGATAATATTCTCTTGCACTAATGAGCTAGGCTCAAGATCATCAAATTGTTCTTGGTCAAATGCCTTATCACCTTGTTCATCGGCAATCCCTGTAGGACGCAAATTTACAAAATCAAATAGATTGCGATCCATCAGGTGTGATGGCGCAACAGTAGCAAGTGATTTGAAAATATTCCAAACTTTCTTGGGACTCTCTTTTTCCCAAGCTTGCAGCATACGACCAACTTCTTTACGCTTTAAGTTCTCTTGTGAACCACATAAGTTACAAGGAATAATTGGGAACTGCTTAAGCTCAGCATAGGCGATTAAGTCTTTTTCCTCAATATAAGCGAGCGGACGAATTACCGTATGCTTGCCATCGTCACTCACCAATTTAGGCGGCATGGTTTTAAGCTTGGCCGCATAAAATAGGTTTAAAAAAAAGGTTGCTAAGATATCGTCACGATGGTGCCCGAGTGCAATTTTGGTGCAACCCAATTCATCTGCTAAGCGATATAAAATACCACGACGTAAACGAGAACAAAGTGAGCAGGTGGTTTTGCCTTCTGGGATGACGCGTTTAACAATCGAATAGGTATCTTGGTTTTCAATATGAAAGGGTACGCCTACTGACTCAAGATAGGTCGGAAGTACCTCAGCAGGGAAGCCAGGTTGTTTCTGATCTAAGTTTACAGCGACTAAGTCAAATTTAATGGGTGCACGCTTTTGCAGGGTCATGAGTACATCGAGCATGGCATAGGAGTCTTTGCCACCCGATAGGCAGACCATGACCTTATCGCCTTCTTCAATCATATTGAAGTCAACGATGGCTTTGCCCGCTTCACGCATAATGCGTTTAGTGAGTTTGTTATTGTCGATACGACGCTTCTCATTGAGAGCGATATCTTCAGGTGTTTGCATAATATTAATAATCTACAGTCTAACGTGTTCCCACGTATTCAATGCCCACGCCCTCACAGTCTGAAAAGGCTTGTGGTTTACTAATGCGTAATTGCACACGGGTGATTTCAGCAAATTCAGCCAGAAGACGCACACTGATCATTTCACCCAAGGCTTCGACCAAATGAATATGCTTACGTGTAGCTTCTTCAAGGATAATTTGTCTAATTTTACGATAGTCCAAGACGCTATTGATATCATTATCATCAATGGCTTGAGTCTCTTGGATATCGATTTCGGCATCAATATGTAAGGGCTGAGTTTGACGTAACTCATGCTCCAAAATGCCAATGCGCGCATCTAGGGCTAGGCGTTTGAAAAAAATCCTTTGGGTGGGCATCTCAAGTTTCCTTAAACGCTAAAAGCGCTAATTTCTAAGCCTAAATTGTAATGTTAATTGCACGTAATTTGGCTACAATAGGATTGGATATAGGCAAATACTTGGGTCTTATCTCTGCCTTTTGTATATCCTGATAGTTTTGCCAGGCGCTGTATATAAACGAATGGCTTGTAGGGATGGCCAGGTAGAGGCGCTGTAGACCACAATAAAGACAATAGCAAAACGCAGGAGGCGAACTATGCAAGGAATAACAATCTATGATGCTGTAATTATTGGTGCTGGACCGGCGGGTGCGTCGTGTGCAGTGTGGTTAGCGCATTTAGATTTTAATCCTATTGTTATAGATCGTGCCCCTGTGATTGGTGGGCTGAGTGCCTTAAATCCCTTTCAAGATACGTGGAACGTGACGGCACCGGACCTCACGGGTGAAGAAGTTTCACAGCAAATGAAAAAAAGCCTAGAGTCGGCGCGTGTGCCCGTTTTATTAAAACAAGCGGTGACAGGAATTGAGCCAGTACATGATGAGCAAGGCCATCTTGTGCACTATAAGGTTTTATTTGGTGAGCAGAATGCGCTCTATGGTCGCAAAGTCGTGATCGCCAGTGGTGTAAAGCATAGACGCCCTGCAGAAATGCAGGACGCAGACTTCCCTAATATCCTTGTAGGCTCAGGTCGAGCACTTTATCAATACGACTTTATTGATAAGCGTGTAGCGATTCTTGGCGGTGGAGATAATGCCTTAGAAAATGCTGTGTATGTGAAAGAGAGAGGGGCGCAAAAAGTGGATGTCTACGCAAGGACGCTCCGAGCGCAACATAAGTGGATGAAGCTGGTTTCTTCTAAGAGTATTCATATAGGTTCATATAAATTTAATCCTGAATCACTGACGGTTAATGAGAAGTCCTACGATGTGGTTCTCGTGTTTTATGGTTATCAACCGCAGTTAGCTGGTCTTAAACAGCTGAACTTATCGTATAAAGAGTCTGGGCATATTGCCACTGATGCACAGACGTGTGAGACGAGCGTTTCTGGCATCTACGCGATTGGTGAGGTGGCTAATCGTATGCATCCTTGTGTTGTCACATCAATGGCTGATGGTATTGTGGCGGCTAAAGCCATTCAATATGCTTTTGAGGACCGTGAGCATTAATAAGGTTTCAACCTTAACGTAAGGAATCAATACGCTGGCATAGTTCCGCTAGGGACTCTAAGAAGCGTACGGTTGGGCGCGACCATGTGTCGCTATCAACACCGATAAGTTGTGCATCACTTAGGTTTAAACCTAAATCATGCTTGATAAATTTAAGTTTAAACTTGCGTTCCTGTTCATCACTAAAGCTGTAGACCACAAAATCAGCTTGTCGCATCAAGACGGTTTCTTTATTAACAATTGCAGCGCCTTGATGAATGTCTGCAAAGACATTACGTGCACCACATAATGCTAAAGCATCACTCTGTATGCTCTCTTGCGTCAGCACATAGAGTGGTTGCTGGTTAATCAGTAATAGTCCCGTACGCACAGGGCGTGAGCGATACGTATCATCTAATGTTTGGATGTACTTAGTGAGTGTTTTTATCGCTTCTTGCTTGGGAGACTCAACTAATTTAGCAAGTGCTTGAATCTCATTGAGTAGAGCTGATATGCTTTTGGCTTGTGATTGCCAGACTTGGGCGTGGGGAAGATGCTTTAAATGATGAGACAAGGGCTCAGCAGACCAGGTGAGGATAAGATCGGGGTTGATGCTAACTAGCTGCTCAATATTGACGGAAAAGGCATCACCAATCAACGGTTTTTCTGTCGCCTCAGGAGGGTAATTACTAAAGCGAGAGACGGCAAGGAGGCGCTCTTCTACCCCTAAACTATAAATAAGCTCGGTGGTATTAGGGGATAAGCTGACGATCCGTTGTGGTGTTTGTGCGTAGCTAAGCACCGTGCTTAGGCAGAAGAACACCAGGCTCATGAATGTATTATTCACGAGCGGGTATATTGTTGGCAAGCGAGAGGTCAATAGCTTACGCACAGTTAGGGCCTTTTACAAAAACCTTTTTACAAACACAATACTGGCATTAATTAGTGTTGCCAAGCTAAGTTTAAAAAGAAATTGGTGCCTGGTGTGCGATAACCATAAGCAGTTTGATATTTCTTATTAAATACGTTATTGACATTGAATTGAGCATGAAAGTTCTTGCTGATTTCATAGTTGGCTCGTAGATTGACGAGTCCATAACCGCCCATGCGTTTTGCAGGGGTGTTATTACTATCGTCATAACGATGCGCTACGAATAAATAGTCAGCGCCTACTTCAATACGATTAAACTGATGGCTAATGCCTGCACGATAGACTTGCTTAGCACGACGGGCGAGGGTTTTGCCTGTCTTATCATCCTTAGGATTCATAAAGTCGGCACCGATATTGAAGGTCGTATTGCCATAGCGCTGTGAAGCGTCAATGCTTAAACCACGAATTGTCGCACGCTCCGTATTTTCAGCGGTACAGTTGTAGAAGGCATCACAGACATAGGGATTGATTAAATCCTTATATTTGCCTTGGTATGCGCTTAAGCTTACCGAGGTCGTTTCGGTCTGATACTTCACATTGACTTCGACGTTGCGTGATTTCTCAGGGCGTAGATTAGGGTTGCCCTGATAGCCCCAAGCTAGTGGAGTATAGAGGTCAGCAAAAGTGGGTGCACGGAAACCCGTGTTATAGGCAGCACCGACACTTAAGGCCGAGGTAATATCATAGGAATAGGCTAGGCTACCTGTAGTACGCGAACCAACTTTAGAAATATTGTCGTGGCGTAAGCTTGCTTGTAGATGATGGCGATCAAAGTCACCACGATAAATTAATGCTGCTGCATTCGTTAGGCGCTTATCTTGAGTCGGTGCGGTGGTGTTAAACACGCGCTCATCGTTATGCTCAAACACAGCTGAAAGTGTTTGCTGGTCATCAATAAAGAAGTTGTTTTGCCAGCTAAATTGCTTGTGATATGTGCCGAAAAGTGAATGGCCGTAGGGTGCGCGGTTATCGTAGCTGACCTTACTAAAGGCAAACTTAACTTGACTTTGCCACCAATCAGTCAGCTGATTTGTGCTTTCAATTGAATAGGCTTGTTGGCGAGTGGTGCCTTCAGTTTGCGTAAAGCTATTCCCTGAGTCATAGTCACCACGGTTATAGCCATTGAAAAAATTCAGAGCAACTCGATGGCCTGGGGCGATTTGATAGCCTAAAGCGCCGAGCACAGTGCTTGAATCATAACCATCTCTATCATTATCATAGGTATAAGGACCAGCTTCAGGAGTGGTGGCATTAAAGCCCTCACTAGTGGCATAACCGCCCGCTAAGAAGTAATCAAAACCATTACTAGCACCAGAGACGCTGGCATTGGTTTTAAAGAGACCGTGCGTACCAAAGCCAATATTGCCCTTGAACGAAGCAGCGCGGTCACCTGAGTTATACGGGGTGGTCATAAGATTGATGACACCGCCCATCGCATTGGAACCGTATAAGCTACTAGAAGTGCCTCGGACAATCTCCACACGATCAAATAAATTGGGATCTAAGGTATTCCAGTAGGTGCTGCCTGTATTCGAATCGCTGACTCGAATACCATTAATCATCACTAGACTTTGCGCGGGAGAAGCGCCTCGAATAAAGACGCCAGAGACGGATTGAGCGCCGCCTTGATGGTAGATCTGTAAGCCTGGTTGATGACGTAAAACCTCAACCATTGATTGGCCTTGATGCTTGCCTAACTCAACAGAATCAATCAATGTTACATCACCGACGACACTCGCTAAGGCTTGATCTAAGCGAGCGGGTGTGGCAACAATGGGTTCTAAGGTAGTGGCTACTTGAGGGGTTTCTTGTGCCCAAGACATAGGGCTGATGACGCTAGCGGCCAGCGCTAACGCTAAAGGGTGTAAAGCAAATTTCATGACAATGTATAGCCTGTAAAACTGTGCGACCCCGCACAAATTAAGGAAGAATGGGAGAGGGGCTACCTAGTAGTGTTGACTCTCGAATCACAGTGAGCTGGTATCGGGCTTTCCACGTGGCACTATAACAAGCGCCGAAGGGGTACCGTTGCGGGGGCAGCACAGCTTGATTTCTCCTCATCGTCATGACGGGCCAAAATCTCTGTTTCCCATTGAACTTTCACCTGACAAAGAACTTGTCCTGAAAGCACTGCATTGCGAAGGGGTAACTTTACCATGAAAGTATGCGCTAAAAACTTAGCATGTGACAAAATGTATAAATCGTATGTTAAGAGTCGAGCTTGACTTTGACTCAACAATAAGGACTCAGGTGATATGAAGTTTGCGTAAATCTCATGCGTTTTTACGGGCTTAGTCGTAGGGCTGAGGTATAGCTGTTAAAATCAAGAACTTATTGATTAATTTTTGCTATATAGGTTTAATTGCTGTGAACTATCCAAAATTACCTTATCCAATTGATGCATATACTCATGGTGCGGAATTTGCTCGTCGCCTTGCTGCTGGTCATATCTTGATCCTTGATGGTGCGATGGGTACCATGATTCAGACGTATAAATTAGGCGAGGCGGATTTCCGCGGCGATCGCTTTGTCGATCATCATAAGGATGTAAAAGGCGATAACGAGCTATTAAGCTTAACTCGTCCTGATGTAATTCTCGATATTCACCGCAAATACCTAGCAGCGGGTACCGATGTCCTGTCGACTAATACCTTTGGAGCGACGTCTGTTGCTCAGGGTGACTATGAGTTGCATGATATTGCCTATGAATTAAACCTAGAGTCAGCCAAACTTGCACGTCAAGCCTGTGAGGAGTTTTCGACGTCAGAGCGTCCACGCTTTGTTGCGGGTGCCTTAGGCCCACAACCGAAAACAGCCTCGATTTCACCCGATGTGAATGATCCGAGTGCTCGTAATATTACCTTTGACCAATTGGTGGTGGCCTATACCGAGCAGCTGAATGGTTTGCTCGATGGTGGCATTGATATTGTTCTGATCGAAACGATTTTTGATACCTTGAATGCTAAGGCGGCAATTTTTGCGGTAGAGACCGTTTTTGAAGAGCGCGGTATTCGTTTACCCGTGATGATTTCAGGTACGGTGACCGATGCTTCAGGTCGTATCCTCTCAGGACAGACGGTTGAAGCCTTCTGGAACTCAGTGCGTCATGCTCGCCCAATTACGATCGGCTTGAACTGTGCGCTCGGTGCGGCTTTAATGCGTCCGTATATTGCCGAACTATCGAAAATCTGCGATACCTATATTTGTGTCTATCCGAATGCAGGCCTACCAAATCCGATGAGTGAAACCGGATTTGATGAAACGCCAGAAGACACTTCTTCACTGCTAGGTGAGTTTGCCCAAGCAGGCTTTGTGAATATGGTGGGTGGTTGCTGTGGTACGACACCAGAACATATCGCCGCCATCTTAGCTGCGATGCAAGGCGTAAAAGCTCGTGAAGTGCCTGAAATTCCGATTAAGACGCGACTCTCAGGGCTTGAGGCCTTGAATATTGATGATGACTCTCTCTTTGTCAACGTTGGTGAGCGCACTAACGTGACAGGCTCGAAGATGTTCCTACGCTTAATTCGTGAAGAGAAGTTTGATGAGGCCTTAGCAGTAGCACGCCAACAAGTTGAGAATGGCGCGCAGATTATTGATATTAATATGGACGAGGCGATGTTGGACTCTGTCGCCAGCATGCGTAAATTTCTTAACTTAGTGGCAACTGAGCCTGAGATTTCACGTGTCCCGATAATGATTGACTCCTCTAAGTGGGAAGTGATTGAAGAGGGTCTAAAATGTGTTCAGGGTAAGTCAATCGTTAACTCAATTTCGATGAAAGAGGGTATCGAGCCTTTCTTGGAGCACGCCAAACTTTGCCGTAAATATGGTGCTGCCGTTGTCGTGATGGCTTTTGATGAAAAAGGTCAAGCCGACAACCTTGAGCGCCGTATTGAAATCTGTGCTAAGGCTTACCATACCCTAGTTGATGAATTGAATTTCCCACCTGAGGATATTATTTTCGACCCTAACGTCTTCGCTGTAGCGACGGGTATTGAAGAACATGATGACTATGCCATGGACTTTATTAATGGTGTGAAATGGATTCATGAGAACTTGCCTTATGCACGTCTCTCGGGTGGTATTTCTAACGTTAGCTTCTCGTTCCGTGGGAATGAGGCCATGCGTGAGGCGATCCATACAGTGTTCTTATACTATGCAATTCGCGAAGGCCTGACGATGGGTATCGTTAATGCCGGTATGCTGGGCGTATATGCAGACTTAGACCAGAAGACTCGTGACTTGGTGGAAGACGTGATCTTGAATCGCGCTGAACCAGTCGGTAAAACCGATCCTAATGATGAACGCACTTCAACTGAACGTTTGGTTGAGTTCGCTGAAGAAATTAAGGGTTCAGGCGTTAAGAAAGAAGAGAATTTAGAGTGGCGTAATGGCACGGTTGAGCAGCGTTTAATTCATGCCTTGGTGGGTGGTATTACCCAGTTTATTGTGGAAGATACTGAAGAGGTTCGTCAGAAGATTGCGGATCGTGGCGGTCGTCCTATCGAGGTGATTGAAGGACCGCTGATGGATGGTATGAACGTGGTGGGTGACCTCTTTGGGGAGGGCAAGATGTTCTTACCACAAGTGGTAAAGTCAGCGCGTGTGATGAAGCAAGCGGTAGCTCATTTGATTCCGTTTATTGAAGAAGAGAAGCGTCAAATTGAAGCCGCTGGTGGTGATGTACGCGCCAAGGGTAAGATCGTGGTAGCTACGGTTAAGGGCGATGTGCATGATATTGGCAAGAATATTGTTTCAGTCGTGCTGCAATGTAATAACTTTGAAGTTGTGAATATGGGCGTGATGGTGCCTTGTGCCGATATCCTTGCCAAGGCTAAGGAAGTGAATGCCGATATCGTTGGTCTCTCAGGCTTGATTACGCCGAGTCTTGAGGAGATGAGTTATGTGGCCTCGGAGATGCAACGTGATCCGTATTTCCGTGAGCGTAAGATACCGTTGATGATTGGTGGGGCGACCACGAGTCGTGTGCATACTGCTGTGAAGATCGCTCCTAACTATGAGGGCCCTGTAATCTATGTGCCGGATGCGAGTCGTTCGGTTGGCGTCTGTACTAACTTGGTTTCTGATCAATCGCAAACTTATATTGATGAGGTGGCTGCTGAATATGAAATGGTACGCCAACGTCATGCGAATCGCCGCGCCAATCCAGTGATTCCTCTCGAAGATGCGCGTGCCAATAAGGAACCTATTGATTGGTCAAATTACACGCCACCTAAACCGAAGTTTATTGGTCGCCGCTTATTTGAATCCTATGATTTGCGTGAAATTGAGAAGTTCTTTGACTGGTCACCATTCTTTGCGACTTGGGGCTTAGCGGGCCGCTTCCCACGCATTCTTGAAGATGAGGTGGTAGGCGAAGAAGCGAAGAAACTCTATGAGGATGGTAAGGCCATGCTCAAAAAGGTGATCGAGGGTCAGTGGTTAAAAGCCAATGGCGTGATTGCCTTCTATCCTGCCAATAGTGTGAATGGTGAGGATATCGAGATTTATACTGATGAATCGCGTAGTGAGGTTCTCTTCACTTGGCATAATGTGCGTCAGCAGAATACCAAGCGCTCGGGTGTGCATAATAAGTGCTTAGCAGACTATATCGCGCCTAAGGAAACTGGTATTGCTGATTATATTGGTATGTTTGCGGTAACAGGTGGGATTGGCATTGAGGCATTGGAAGAGCGCTTTGAGAAAGAGATGGATGATTATTCATCCATCATGATCAAAGCGATTGGCGATCGTTTTGCTGAAGGTTTAGCTGAGTGCTTGCACCATCGTGTGCGTACGGATCTATGGGGCTATGTAGAAACCGAGAATCTCAGCAGTGAAGAAATTATTGATGAGAAATATCAAGGTGTACGTCCAGCCCCAGGTTATCCAGCCTGTCCAGATCATATCGTAAAGCGCGATATGTTTAATGTGATGAAACCGGAAGATATCGGCATGATGTTGACGGAAAGTATGGCCATGTATCCTGCCTCAAGTGTTTCTGGCTTCTATCTAAGTCATCCAAAATCAAGCTATTTCAGTATCGGCAATATTGGTGAAGATCAGTTTGATGACTACTGTCGCCGCACCGGCTTTGACGAGGCTACTGCTAAGCGTAACTTGCATTCCGTACTAGACTAATTTGGGATGTGATTTTCTATGAACGCCTATGCCGCTTCTCGTAAAAAGCAACTCTTAGGGGAGTTTGTACGAGAAGCGCGTGCGCGCGTTAGTCCGCAAATGGCAGGCCTGCCTGTAGGACAGCGACGCCGAACTCCTGGCTTGCGCCGAGAGGAAGTGGCCTTACTCTGTGATATCAGTGTGACGTGGTATACCTGGATTGAGCAAGGTAGAGATGTGGCTGTTTCTAACCAGGTTTGGTCTCGCTTGGCAGATGTGCTTCATCTTAATAAGGCGGAGCGTGCGTATTTATTTGACTTGGCAGATGGGATAGATCCTGACCATACAAAATCACAGCTTGGTAGTCTGCCACTCAGCTTACAAGCTTGTGTAGAGAGCATTAATGGCCCAGCCTATATTCTCGATAAATACTGGAATATCTTATATTTCAATGAGATGATGGACGCTTTATTTGGCTTCTGGATATCGGCTCAGCAAGAAGAGCATCAGCAACAAGCGAATTTATTACGCTTTATTTTTCAATCGGATGCCTCTAAAAAGATTGTGGTGAACTGGGAAGAGCGCGCCAAGCGTTCTGTTTCCGAGTTTCGTGCTGATATTGGGGCAAGCATTGAAGAAACTGATATTGCACTTATGATTGAAGCCTTAACGCAAGTCAGTGGGGTCTTTAAACATTGGTGGGAGCGTCAGACCGTATTGGCGCGCGAGGGTGGTTTGCGAGAATTTAATCACCCAGAACTGGGCTATCTAGAGTTTGAGCAAATAACATTTCGCTTGGCGACTCATCTGGATTATAAATTGGTGATGTTATTGCCGATGTAGGTGAATTAATGAGTAGGAAGGCTGGGGCTTAGGAGATTGAGTTCTCAGCTTACTATTCATGTATCCGTATAGATTTCCGCATCTGGCCATCAGGTTTTTGCGATGCTATCGGTATTAGGCATCAATTGGGTCATAATCAATCGATGATTGTAACAATTGGACACGGAAAGAGTGGCAGAGTGATAATTATCGTGAAGTTATACTTTTTGTTACCAAACAAACGTCAAAAAACTTAAAAATAGTATGAATACCCTTTTCAAGTGACTACATACTCATTAGAATAAAGCTGAGCGTTACAATTTTATGTGTATCGTTGAGGTTATTTTAATAAGCCAAGCTGGCATCAGTCGGCGGATTCATAAATCTATCAGGAGCACTCCTATGAAGTATACACGTTTAGCAGCTTTAGTTTTAGCAGGTTCAGTTATGGCTGGTTGTTCTACTACCGCAGGTAATACAGCCGCAGGTACTGGCGTAGGCGCCGCTATTGGTGCAGGTCTAGGTGCATTGATTGGTGACTCATCTAAATCAGCAGCGATCGGTGCTGGTATTGGTGCAGTAGCTGGTGCAATCACAGGTTATAACTGGGATCGTATTGTTGGTAAAGTGAATGATGCAGGTGGTCAACAGTTAGGTATTTCTACTACTCAAATGCCTGACGGTAGCTTGAAATTGAACATCCCTGAGGGTGCAACTTTCGATACAGGCAGTGCAACATTGAAATCTAATGTATTCCCTGTACTTGACGCTTTAGCGGCTGAAATGCAAACTGCTCCGCAACTACGCATTAAATCAGTGGGCCACACTGATAGCACTGGCAGTGCTGATTTAAACCAACGTCTATCAGTTAACCGCGCGAATAGCGTATTGAACTACTTAGCATCTCGTGGCATCACTTCAGACCGTATGACAAGCGAAGGTCGTGGCTTTAATGACCCAATCGCTGATAACAGCACAGCAGCAGGTCGCGCAGCGAACCGCCGTGTTGAGGTTTACCTATACGCTGTTCAATAATCTCTTAG
>CAYFVY010000004.1:40400-43436 GCA_964346715.1 uncultured Pelistega sp.
TGAGATTGCGGCTCACGGTAATTCGTTAAACAGCCTATTTGTCCTTGCTTATTAGCGGCCAACCAGGTTCCCCCTGCCTGTAAATCTATCCCTCCTAAGACCTCAGGAGCGTCCACCCAAGGAGCTGCAGGCGCAGCAGGGCGAGCATGAAATTCATCACGGTTTGCAGCCATAATGAGTGGCCACTCAGGGCTGGTTTGATAGGCTAAATAAGCAATACACATAAGTTATACACCGATTAATAATGGTTTGATTTTAATCGAAAAATAGTTTCATAAAAACTCTAATTTTAAAGACCTTAGTCATTGCATGGTTAATGGTTTAGGCGTAAAATTTCAATGAAGGTTAAATGCATATACAAATTTTGTTTTTGAATAATTTATGATGTTGAGGTTAGTCTATGAACCTACCAAAAGAATCATTTTTCTCTTCAGAGAAATTTCCCCTGGGTTTAGTCATTGCTATTGCTGTGCTAATTGGTATTTTACTATTACCGACTCCAGAAGGTTTACCAGTAGCCGGGCATCGAGTGCTTGCTATTTTGGTTTTTGCTGTTGTTGTATGGGTTTCTGAGGCTGTCAGTTACGAAGCAAGCTCCATCATGATTATGGGTTTACTTGTGTTCTTAGTTGGGACTGCTCCGCATCTGACTAATCCTGATGCCGCATGGGGTACGTCTACTTCAATGAATTTGGCGTTAACGGGCTTTGGTAACTCGGCTCTGGCTTTAGTGACAGCGGCACTTTTCTTAGCGGCCTGTATGACGTACACCGGTTTGGATAAGCGTATTGCGCTAAAGACCATGAATCTTGTCGGGACCAGTACACGGGCGATTTTTCTTGGTACGATGTTGGTGATTGTCGTGTTGAGCCTAGTGGTACCCAGTGCTACTGCGCGTAGTGCTGCTATGCTGCCAATTGTATTGGGGATGATTTTAGCTTTTGGAGTAGATCGTCGCTCTAATCTGGGTGCTGGTTTAATGATTGTCGTCGCCCAGGGTATCAGTATCTGGAACGTCGGCATCCAAACAGCCGCGGCACAGAACTTATTGACCGTTGGTTTTATGGAGAAAATGCTCGGTGAGAGGGCCGCTTGGTCTGATTGGCTTGTGGCCGGCGCTCCTTGGTCAGTATTGATGTCTTTTATCTTATTATTTGTCGTCTTGAGGTTCTTGCCCCCAGAAACCGATCAGCTGCAAGGCGGTAAGGCAACCGTACATAAGCAACTGGCAGAACTTGGTGTCATGTCTGCCGCACAGAAACGCCTACTACTAGTGACTTTAGTCTTAATTGGTTTTTGGGCAACGGAAGGTAAGCTACATAATTTCAATACAACAGCGACGACGACAGTGGCTTTGGCTGTCTTATTAACACCGAAAATTGGCGTAATTTCTTGGAAAGATATTCAGTCTCGTGTACCTTGGGGTACGGTGATTGTATTCGGTGTCGGAATTAGCTTAGGAACTGCTTTACTACAAACGAAAGCGGGTGAATGGCTTGGTCAGCAGATTATTTTGCATACGGGAATTGATACCTTCGGGCCGTTTATGATATTTGCTATTTTGGCGGCGTTTTTGATTGTGATTCACTTAGGTTTTGCGAGTGCAACGGCACTGTCATCTTCTATGATACCTATTATGATTTCTCTACTACAAAATATTCCTGGTGAAATCAATCGCTTAGGTATGACGATGATTCTAGGCTTTGTTGTGAGCTATGGGTTTATCTTGCCTGTGAATGCACCACAGAATATGGTTTGCTTAGGTACGGAAACTTTTAATGCCAAGCAGTTCGCTAAGGTTGGGATTGTCGTTACGATTATTGGTTATGCCTTAATGTTGGTGTTTGCTGCTACCTATTGGAAGTGGATTGGTGTGATGTAAGATACTCTTAGCATAATAAGAGATATGTTTTATAGCCCATTTTATCGATAGATAATTTGGGCTTTTCCTTGCTCTGATATTGTGTATAAGCTTACTCTGCACAATCTTGAAATAAAGGCTACAATTCATTCATGATTAATCTTTATCTTGGATAAGGTGTGTATGCCTGTAGCTGGTGTTCAACTGCTGAATTTCTCTTTGCGCTTTGACGATGTCGCTTTGTTCGAGCAGTTAAATACGCACTTTGCTGCAGCTCAGTGGCATAGTATCCTTGGTCGTTCTGGTGTGGGCAAGAGTAGCCTGATTAAAGCGATTGCTGGACTTTTGCAAGGCTATCAGAAGACCGGTGAGATTAGAGCGGATGATGGGCAAGCTTTAGCGGGACGAGTGGCTTGGATGGCGCAGGATGATCTTTTGCTACCCTGGCTTACGGTTGAGCAGAATGTCTGTCTTGGTCTGCGCCTACGTCAGGAAGTCAAACCTGACACTCAAGAGCAAGCGCGACATTTATTAGCGCAAGTAGGCATGCTAGATTTGGCAGAGCGTATACCTTCGCAGTTATCAGGAGGACAAAGACAGCGAGTTGCTCTTGCTCGTACCTTAATGGAAAATAAGCCGATTGTCTTAATTGATGAGCCTTTCTCTGCGCTTGATGTGTCGACTCGTTTACAAGTACAAGACTTGTTTGTCGGTTTACTTAAGGATAAGACGGTTATTCTAATTACCCATGACCCTATGGAAGCCTTGAGGCTAAGTCAGAAAATATGGGTAATGCAGGGCACACCCGCCCAGTTGGTAGCTGAACTGACACTTTCTACTCCCACCCCTAGAGCTTTAGACGATACGCAACTGATTCAGTGGCAGGGTCATCTATTAACACAGTTACTGAAGTAGGGGCTTGAGCTAATGATAAGATTCTTACGCGGCTTAGCTATTACGATTGGCTTATTAGTGTTCTGGCAGTTGATTGTTTGGATCACACAAGCCCCGCATTTCATTTTGCCGAGTCCGTTGCGAGTGGCGGGGGTTCTGTTACAGCGCTGGGATTTAATCCTCGAGCATGCGCAAGTTACATTGATAGAAATTCTCTTGGGCATGCTATTAGGTTGTCTAAGTGGCTTTTTATGTGCTTTACTTTTACAAGCGGTTAAATC
>CAYFVY010000004.1:43536-59606 GCA_964346715.1 uncultured Pelistega sp.
TAGGTTCTAGCTAGGCACGAGGGAGTAAACAAATTATTGTTGTCGTGTTAGCTAAGTTCTCTATAGCTTTGTAAGGTGATAAATAGTATGACGTTGATTCAAAGCAGTGTGTTATTAGGCTTGGGTTTGGCTTTTTCTAGCCAGGTGGCAATGGCGCAAGATAAGTTAAGTTTAGCTTTGGACTGGTTTGTTAATCCTGACCATGCACACTTAGTGATTGCCCAACAGAAAGGCTTTTTCAAAGAGCAAGGTTTAGAAATTGACATGATTGAGCCAGCGGATCCTTCGATGCCAGCGAAATTAGTAGCTGCAGGTAAGGCAGACTTAGCTGTTACGTATCAACCTCAATTACATATGCAAATTGATGAGGATTTACCACTTACTCGTATTAGTAGTTTAGTGGATAATCCATTGAACTCATTGGTGGTCTTAGAGGATGGACCCATTAAAGAAGTCAAAGACTTAAAGGGTAAGAAAATTGGTTTCTCTGTTGGTGGTTTTGAAGACGTATTATTGCGCGTCATGTTAAAACACCACGATTTAAGTCTGGAAGATGTGGAGTTAGTGAATGTGAATTGGTCGCTATCCCCATCTTTAATTTCTAAAAAAACTGATGCCGTTATTGGTTCATTCCGTAACTTTGAACTCAACCAAATGCTTCTTGAGAATCACAAAGGTCGTGCTTTCCTAGTGGAGGAGCATGGTGTGCCTGTGTATGAAGAGTTAATTATTGTTGTAAACAATAAGGAACGCGAACAAGCTGACAAATGGCAACGCTTTAATCGAGCCTTAAAGCAGGCGATTGATTATATTCATGAGCAACCTGAGCAGGCTTGGGAAGACTTTAAGTCATATAAGCCTAAGGAACTAGACACCGATTTAAATCGCTTGGCCTGGAAGGATACCATACCGTATTTAGCGAAAGACCCTGCCAAGTTTGATCCGGTACGTTACCAAAGCTTTGCGCAGTTTATGCTGGATAATCAATTGATTAAAAAGACGCCTCCAGCAGTTGATACTTATGCGATTGAACCCTAATTACGTTAAATAAGCATTCTGAAATAAGTTTGTTTTAGTTATTTAAGATAAGGAAAATGAATGTTTGATTATTTAGTTTCAAGCTGCCAGCAAGACTGGCAAGATTATATTCAGCATGAATTTGTACGCGGTTTAGGCGATGGTACTTTGCCACCAGAAAGTTTTAAGCATTATTTAAAACAAGATTATTTGTTTTTGATTCAATTTACTCGTGCTTGGGGCTTGGCTGTTTATAAGAGCGATAATTTTGAAGATATGCGTTATGGTCAAGCAGGCGTTAATGCTATGCTTGATACAGAGATTAAGTTGCATATTGACTACTGTAAAGAGTGGGGTATTTCGGAAGAGCAATTACTGCAAGAAAATGAGGCGAGTGCTACGGTAGCGTATACACGCTATGTCTTGGATCAAGGACTCTCGGGTGATTTATTGCAATTGCATATAGCCTTAGCTCCTTGTTTGATTGGTTATGCCGAGATTGGTAAATGGTTGATGAGTCAGGAGTCAACAGTACTGGAGGGTAATCCTTATCGTCCGTGGATTGAAATGTATGCGAGTCCCGAGTTTCAAGCGGCTGCTGAGTATGAGTTAAAAGTCCTTGACCGTCTTGGTGCTGACTTAGACCCACGCCGTTTAGAGAAGCTAGCGCGCGTCTTTAAGACTGCAACACGCATGGAAATCGCTTTTTGGGATATGGGTGTTAACCGCTCAATGTAAGAACTACTTTTCAGAGAGTAGCTTAAGCGTTAGGGCTAAGCTGCCTTAGTAGAGCAACATATATAGTAGAGCCACAAATAGTACCAGCCCTAGTAAAGCAAAAGAGCCAAGACATCATATCTTGGCTCTTTTTCATTGGAAGGTCTTATCTTGAGTATGGATTTATAGAGTTCTTAGGTTTCTATGGTTCAAACTCAAGATGCTAGGAGTGACACACCACTCTCTAGCGATAATTTGGTAATGCTTAGCGTAAACTGATCTTCAGAGTAGGCATAATCACTGAGGTCTCTTTAGGTAAGCGGCTCAGAGAATTCTTAGAGTTAGTTTTAGCTTTCGCCTTAGTTTTTTGCGTACGGTTAATCTCAGCATTCACTGATTCTGGAGTAAACTCTTCGCGGAAACGAGTTAATAATTTCATTTTATATTTCCTTATTTAAAATAATTATAAGAAGGACTGGTATTTCATTGTGCCTGTAGAAATTACAAGAAAAATCACAATGAACCTCCTGAGTAAGCTAAAATCCAAGCCTATATTCTGGTAAGAAACACTGACTTAGTCGTTAATAGCTAACTTGCTTATACATAGAATAACGCCTAAATGTTGCAAAATTATGATTAATGTTGTTTTTAAGTATAATCCCTAATGACTTGAAACAATTGAACAAATTTAGAGCGAAGCTCCACTTGTCTATGCTTGGTTTTTTAAGGTCAAACTAATTCAACACGGCATAAATCTGCGTACGCCATCTACGTATCTTGCTACCAACGAAGGGTATTCGCTGATAGGATCATTATCGTTGTGTATGATGACGATTTCATGTCAAACGCTATTTAATACGCTGCACCTATGTTTAGGTAGCTGTGCTAAGTGCTTGTAAGGGGGTAACCTAGTTCTTGGTTAACCTACCTAATGTACGCATATGAATATATGTAATATTTATTTTATTTGCGTATTTTTATTAGTATTAGGTAGGTGCAGGATAGATTAATATAGTTTATCTTTTCTATATCCAACTGAGTATATTACGTTAAAACAGCCTTAGATGCAAGATTTAGTTATAAAGTGACTCTGCTATATATTACTGTGGGTTACACCAAAGTATGCTATAAAACTAATAACAATAAACGCTATGGCTATATCCAAGAAAGCCATGAAGAAGTATAAGGAGACAATTTAGTGAATACGCACTCTACTCATTCACCGGTATCTGATGATCCACAGAAAGACGGCCCACTTAAAGCAAGTTTAGAAGAACTTAGTGCCTTCTTGGTGAAAGACTTTCCGCAAATTACTTGTACGATCTTAGAAATTGGTACAAACCGCGCCACTATTCGCTACCCGATTAATGAGAGTTCTTTACGACCAGGAGGAACAGTTTCTGGACCGGTAATGATGGCTGCTGCTGATGTGGCCCTATATGTCGCTCTCTTAGCGCAAATCGGAATTGTGCCTCTTGCAGTAACGACTAATCTGAATATGTCATTTTTGCGTAAGCCGAGCCCAGACAAAGACTTAATTGTAATGGTTAAGTTGCTTAAAGTAGGGCGCCTCCTAGCTACGGGGGAAGTGCGGATTTACTCTGAGGGGCATGATGATTTAGTCGCGCATGCAACTGGTACGTATGCAATACCGAGATAGTTTAGTGAGGATTAGTTAACCACCGCGGCTACAATAAATAGCTAAGCAGCTAGGTAAACACAAAGCAGCTAGGTAAACACAAGCCAATTAGGTCAATCTCTTCAGAAGCATCAGATTAAATTTTGATATTTAGCTGATGCTTTTTTGATATTTTTTTTATATCTCACTCCTTATACTGCTCAACATAATCAATAGGCCACATTAGGTGACCGAATGATCTGATGAGGTTTAGCAGTGTTTTCTTCTTCCTTGCGTCAACAAATTATGCTCTTTTTAATGAGTGGTGCTTTTGCCACTCTTGTGCATTGGTCTGTATTTGCGCTATTAACTCAATTATCAATTATTCCACTGGCTGCCACGACTTATGGTGCGATTAGTGGGGCTGTGGTGAACTATTTCTTACAGCGTCATGTGGTTTTTGCGAGTAAGGTTGCGCATAGCAGAGCACTTGTGCCTTATTTGTTGACGGTGTTGTTGGGCTTCGCCTTGAATGCTTTCTTATTCTTCCTCCTTCAACAAACACAGCTATTTCCTTTGTTCATGACACAAGTTATTACCAGCGCCTGTGTCATGTGTATTAATTTTGTTTTGTACAAAAAGGTCGTATTTCATGAATCGCCATCTTCCCCCTCAATCTGAGCGCGCAAGTTCCCAAACTGCACCTGAGTTGTCTATTTTGGTGCCAGTCTATAATGAGCGAGAAGTGCTAGGTTTATTGTATGAGCGTTTAAGCCAGGTATTAAACCCTTTGAAAATGAGCTATGAGATTGTTCTTGTTGATGATGGCTCGAAAGATGGTTCAGGCGAAGCGATGCTTAGCTTAGCCGCCACAAAACCGTTTCTTAAGGTAGTTCGCTTCAGTCGTAACTTCGGTAAGGAAGCAGCGCTGAGTGCGGGTTTACAGCATGTCAGTGGTCAGGCTGTCATTATTATGGATGCGGATTTACAGGATCCCCCTGAGTTAATT
Source organism: uncultured Pelistega sp. (assembly GCA_964346715.1). GTDB lineage: Bacteria > Pseudomonadota > Gammaproteobacteria > Burkholderiales > Burkholderiaceae_B > Taylorella. The sequence continues at coordinate 47,898 of CAYFVY010000004.1, forward strand.
CCCCAGATGGTAGAGGCATGGCGTGAGGGCTATGATGTAGTGGCCATGCGTCGTCGTCACCGCGAGGGGGAAACATGGTTTAAACGCTTTAGCGCGCATTGTTTTTACCGCGTATTAAATCGAGTGAGTGATGTTGATATTCCTGTCGATACGGGTGATTTTCGCTTAATGAGTCGTCAAGCGATTGAGGCGATTAATCAAATGCCTGAGCGCAATCGTTATATGAAGGGTTTATTTGCCTGGATTGGTTTGCCAACTAAGTTTATTGAGTATGACCGTCATGCTCGCGCGGCAGGTATGACTAAGTGGAACTATGGTGGTTTATTTCGTTTGGCTTTTGAGGGGATTACCTCGTTCTCAGTGACGCCATTGCGTTTAACGATGGTAGCAGGGGTCATCACCGCCTTAATTGGTTTAGCTTTTGCAATTTGGATTATTGCCAAGACGACTATTCTTGGCGAGACAGTACCAGGCTACCCTTCTTTAATTTCGGTAATTACCTTACTAGGTGGCGTGCAACTTATTTCTTTAGGGCTTCTAGGAGAATATGTCGGTAAGGCTTATTTTGAGGCAAAACAACGACCTCTCTATCTAGTTCGTGATGTTGTGCAAAGTCCTACGCCTGTTAAGAACTATGCCGTTAGTCCAAGCCTGTATAAAATAGATCAAGCGTTGAATAAAACGTATGTTTCTGGATCCTCAAATCCGGTCAATATGCACTCTGAGGGAGTACGTTAAGATGTTCTCAGGTATGCAGAAAATAGATCGTATTACGGCTCTTGTGATGTTGTTGGCTTTGGTTTCTATTGTATTGATGCCGTTTCAAGATACCAGTGAACCTCGCTATGCTGAGATTGCTCGACTTATGTACAGCACAGGCGATTGGATAACACCGTGGTTTGAACCTGGCAAGCCGTTCTGGGGTAAGCCGCCCTTTTCATTTTGGGCTGCTGCGGCAAGTATGCATGTGTTTGGGGTGAATGAGTTTGCAGCGCGTTTTCCTTCATGGCTAAGTATGCTTATCAGTTTAATGGTGATTCGCTATAGTCTGGCACGCGTATATGGCAGTGAGAGAGCACAGTGGACAGCCTTGATCTATGTATCAATGGTATTGGTTTTTATTAATGTGGGTGCTGTTTTAACAGATCCCTTTTTAGCGCTAGGGACGAGTTTGGTATTTTGCTCCTTTATTATGTGCATGCATGCAGAGCAGTGTAAAGATAAGGCAAGGACCACAAATCAAGTCAATACAAATCAGAACAATTTTAATTCCTCAGAGCTAGATAAAGCTTATGGAAATCTGATTCTTTCTTCGCGTGAGCAAGGTTTCTGGGCTTATTTGGGTTTCATTGGCTTAGCGATTGGATTACTAGCGAAAGGCCCATTAACCCTTGTTTTGGTCGGAGGCCCGATTGCGGTTTATCTAGCTTGGCATAAGGCTCGCTGGCAACAGTTTATGCGTGCATATCCTTGGTTTTTTGGCATTATTTTAGTGACTACTCTAGTTCTGCCCTGGTATATATTGGCAGAGTTAAAGACGCCAGGTTTTTTGAATTACTTTATTGTTGGTGAACACTTCTTACGCTTTGTAGATCCAGGCTGGCAAGGCGATCTCTATGGTACAGCTCATCAACAAGTGTATGGCACCATATGGTTGAATGCTTTAGTGGCGAGCTTACCATGGTGGCCAATGGTGCTTATCATCATCCTGCTTTCTTGGAAAAAAGGCTTCAGCACAACCCTTAAACATATCTTCAAAAGTATGCCAATGGTGTCTTTTGTGGTGAGTTGGGCCTTGTTTTGTGGCGCTTTTTTCACCTTTTCAGGGAATATTTTATGGACCTATCTATTGCCGTCTATGATTGCAATGGCCTTAGTATTTGCTCATTTGATTAATAGTTTGCCGGCTCGACAATGGTACCAACGAGTGCCATACCTCGCCTTATTAGCGCCTACTCTAATGGTGGTAGCGGTATGTGTAGGTATGATTAATCCTAATATATGGAAAACAGAAAAATACTTAGTATCTTTTGTTCAAGAGCAAGGTAAGTCTAATTTATACTACTATAAAGATCTCCCTTTCTCTGCACGTTTTTACTCGACAGATACAGTGCAAAATCTTGATGAGGAGGCGTTAAGTTATTTACAGTCTCATCAAGATAAAACATGGTTTATTGCCGTTAGTAAAAATGCAGTGGATGAATTCAAGGAACAGCAGGTAGAAAATTTACAATTAGTCTTTGAAAACAAACGATATTATTTGTTTAAGCATATAGCAAGTGTGGGAGGTGCGTGAACATCAGCGATAGACTATTGAGTGAAGAGAAATCCTATTATGAGTAAAGCAACAACCATCCGTCTTTTAATCGTTGAGGATCATGCAGGATTGGCTAATAATCTTGCCGAGTTTTTTAATTCGGATAACTACAGTCTTGACTTTGCCAGTGATGGGCTAAGCGCTTTGCATTTACTGGCAACTCAGGATTATGACGTGATTGTGCTCGATGTTATGCTGCCAAGGGTTTCTGGTTTTGATATCTGTCAGCGTTTACGCACGCAATTAAATAAAAGCACTCCTGTCCTAATGATGACCGCGAAAGACCAACTCAACGATAAGGAAGAGGGTTTTTTATCAGGCGCGGATGACTATCTGGTGAAGCCTTTTAACTTGCGCGAATTACAGTTGCGCATTGATGCTCTGTATCGCCGTCAATATGGATTTAGTCAAAAACAAACTTTAGAAGCTGCAGACTTAAGTTTTGATTTAACCACGATGCAAGTACGTAATATTTCTGGTAAGCCAGTGAGTTTAAGTGGAATTCCCGCTAAGATTTTACAAGCCTTAATGCGGATTTATCCTAGGGTCATGAGCTATGAGGAGTTAGTCGCTCATGTCTGGGGTGACAAAGAAGTGGATATGAATACGGTGCGTACTCAGGTATATAGCGTGCGTCGTCTGCTTCAAGATGCTTGGGGCTATGCATGTATTAAGACCTTTCACGGTCAAGGATACCGCTTACTGAAAGAGAGTGAAGCGCAAACAAGTACTGCGGTTAAAGATGTCCAATCTACTGGTTCGTAGGGCGATCAATCATGAAGTCGATTTCAGCGCGCTTATATTGGTCAATTCTAACGGTTTGCCTCATTGTTACGGTAGCAATGGCGAGTTTAGTTGTTTTTTTAGGGAATGACTTAGAAGATACGATTGTTGAGGTGAGTTTTACCTCGGAACGAGACTATATTATTCAAAACTTTACTCAGGCAGATGTGTACGTATGGGATACACAGAGTCAAATGGTGGCGTTTATCCCGAATGGTAAGGATATGCCAGCGCATATGCCAACAGCTTTACGTACCTTAACTGAGGGCAAGGTGCATGAGTTTAAGGTGGGTGATCAGATCTTTATGGGTAAAAGGCAGCAGCTTGATACGGGCGTCCTGTATTTTGCTAAAAACATTACCGTCTTCGAGGAACGAGAGTATTTATTTGAGCGGGTCTTACTTGTTGTTGTCGTCTTGATTTTTGCCTTAAGCGCGTTACTGTCTTATTTTAGTAGCCAGCGTATCGTAAAGCCTTGGCGGAAATTAGCTGATGAGATGTCGGCAGTGCCTGTTGGTAAGAATATGCCCTTGATACAGAATCAATTTCAAGAGGCTGAATTATATACGATCGCACAAAATTTCAACCAGTTTTTAAGCGAACTTAATGCTTACGTTAAGCGAGAAAATTCTTTATTAAGTTTAGCCAGTCATGAACTACGTACGCCGATTGCCGTGATGGCAGGGGCTTTAGATATTATTGAGTCACGCCAGCAATTAAGTGAGAGGGATGCGATTACCCTGGGAAGAATTCGTCAATCTTGTACCGAGATGCAAGTGAATGTGGAAACGCTTCTTAAGCTTGCTCGTAAGCAAGAGCAAAGTACACAGAATGAGGTGTTTTTAATGCAAGACGTCCTTGAGCAAGTGAAGGAAGATTTGCAGACGCATTTAGGCACGGATCGGGTGCAAATTAGCTATGAAGATACGGTTGATAAGGTGGCTGTATTAAATGATGTCTTCTTAAGTAAGATGTTGATAAGAAACTTAGTGCAGAATGCTCTTCAACATACGTCTGGCGCTGTGCAACTTGAGCTTTATACAGATTATTTGGATGTGAGAGATAAGGGTGATGGCTTAAGTTTAGCTCAGCAGAAGATCCTACAGGGGTTAGATAAAGATATATCTGGTGAGCATGGTTTTGGCTTATATATTGTCACTATGTTAAGTGAGCGCTTAGCTTGGCCTGTTGAGATTGCACAAACGACTGAACAGGGCACATTGATTCGCGTGCACTTTAGCAAGAGCCGTTATTATCTGTAATTTGTACTACTTGGCTATGCTGCTGAGTATATTTCTATTACCTTATTCACTAGGCATAAAAAAATACCGCTGTTAGCTTGTGGCTTTCAGCGGTATTTACTGCATTATCCGGATTATGCAGTGGCTTCTAAGATGCTTAGAATTGGTTCATGGTATTGTCTTTACCAGAGGCTTTCAGAGCGGCTTCACCAGCAAAGTATTCTTTGTGGTTGTCGCCAATGTCTGAGCCAGCCATGTTTTGGTGCTTAACGGTAGCGATACCTTGACGGATCTCTTCACGTTGTACGCCACGAACATAAGCTAACATACCTAGGTCAGCAAAGTAACCCTTAGCTAAGTTATCGGTAGATAGCGCAGCTGTGTGGTATGTCGGTAATGTGATCAAGTGATGGAAGATACCTGCGTCACGAGATGCATCACGTTGGAATGTGCGGATACGTTCATCAGCTTCAACACATAGCTCGGTTTCGTCATACTTAACGTTCATCAAGTCGTTGCGGTCGTATGCAGAAACGTCTTTACCAGCTTCTTGCATTGCGTCGTATACTTGTTGGCGGAAGTTTAATGTCCAGTTGAATGATGGGCTGTTGTTGTAAACAAGCTTAGCATTAGGAACAACTTCACGAACACGGTCAAGCATGCCTTTAATTTGGCCGATATGTGGTTTCTCTGTTTCAATCCAGATCATGTCAGCACCGTTCTGTAGAGAAGTGATGCAGTCTAGAACACAGCGGTCTTCACCTGTACCAGCACGGAACTGGAATAGGTTGCTTGGTAAACGCTTAGGACGCAATAATTTGCCTTCGCGCTTGATAACTACATCACCGTTACCTAATTGATCTGCAGAGATGTCTTCGCAATCTAGGAAGCTGTTGTATTGGTCACCTAAGTCACCTGGTTCGTTAGTAACTGCGATTTGTTTAGTTAAGCCAGCACCTAAAGAGTCTGTACGGGCAACGATAACACCATCAGTTACGCCTAGCTCTAAGAAAGCATAACGAACTGCATTGATCTTCGCTAGGAAGTCAGAGTGCGGAACAGTTACTTTACCGTCTTGGTGGCCACATTGTTTCTCATCAGAAACTTGGTTCTCGATTTGAATACAGCAGGCACCTGCTTCAATCATTTGCTTAGCTAAAAGGTAAGTCGCTTCAGCGTTACCGAAACCAGCGTCGATATCAGCAATGATAGGTACTACGTGTGTTTCGTAGTTGTTGATTTGGTTTTCAATTTCTTGAGCTTTAGCGCTATCACCTGCTTCACGAGCATTATCAAGTGCTGTGAACAATAAATCGAGTTCACGTTGGTCAGCTTGGCGTAGGAATGTGTATAGCTCTTTAATCAAAGCAGACACTGAAGTTTTCTCGTGCATAGATTGGTCAGGTAATGGACCGAACTCAGAACGTAGTGCAGCAACCATCCAACCAGATAAGTACAAGTAGCGCTTATTGGTGGTTTTTAAGTGTTTTTTAATAGCGATCAATTTTTGTTGACCGATAAAACCGTGCCAGCAACCTAAAGACTGGGTGTATTTCGCTGAGTCAGCGTCGTACTCGGCCATATCTTTGCGCATAATAGCGGCTGTGTATTTCGCAATTTCAATACCGTCTTGGAAGCGGTTCTGCATGCGCATACGTGCAACTGATTCAGCATTGATAGCTGCCCAGCCACTACCGGCTTGCTTAATTTCTGCTGCAGCTTTTTGGATTTCATTTTGGTAAGTTGACATAAAAGTCTCCTTTGCCTGAGGCGATTAGTAAAAAATTTGATGCGTTGCAATAGAATCTACGCTCTTTTTTTTATTTAGGGAAGGGTTTTATATAAGACCAAGGGTTATTCCTAGGAAAAAAAGCCAAATAAACTGTAAATAAGGGTTAAATCAAGGGTTTACACCTGTGAGATGAAAGCAATAGTGGCAAAAATGTCTACAGATTTGATGCTGTGAGTTAGCGTCAGGCAGGGTGGATGGCAAATTACAGGCTTGTAATTACTTAAAAATAGGAAAAATATCAAGAAATTAGCCAGAAATTTGATGCTTTCTTGATACTCATTTATCTATGATTCAGCTAGTTAATTTGTTCGAGTGTAGTGCTGAATTATTTATGTATATCCAACTTATCGCTTTTGTTTTAATTGCTCTGATCTTTCTCAATCTCAGTCGAATTGGTTTGGTTGTGTGGCAATACTCGCGTGTTATGCAGCATGCTATTTGGCCAATTTTTATCGGTGGCTTGCGTATCGATTTGTCCTTATTAGCGATGTTGATTACTCCAGCATTTCTACTTGCTCCATGGTTTGACGGTTCTGCGTTAGCCTGGAGTATTAATGCCCTATATTTATCACTAGCCTGGGTCTTAGTTTTGTTGCCTGAGGTATCGTCAGTGCAGTTTATTTATGAATACGACACACGTCCGAATCGTTTATTTACTGACTATTTAAAACACCCGAATGAGGTTTTCGGAATGCTATGGAAGGGTTACCGCTCGACCCTGGTGCTTGGTGTGGGCTTTCTCTTGTTGTCGACCTCTGCCGTTTTTTATCTTCTTAATTCTCTAGGACAAGAGTTACTACATGCAGCTTGGTGGCTGGAGGCTTTGTTTTTTCTTGCGGGTGCAGTTGCCTTATTTGGTTTGATTCGTGGTACGTTAAAGCATCGTCCCATTAATCCCTCAACAGTGGCTTACTGTGGCGATGGTATGCTCAATACTTTGCCCTTAAATTCCTTGTATAGTGTCTTATATGCCTTATATAGCATTAAAAATGAACGTAGTGCTCAGGATGTGTATGGCAAGATGGAACATGCTCAAGTGTATGCATTAGTTAATCAAGCGGCGAATATCGAGCCACTTAGCAATGCACTGCGTATCCCTTCTTGGCATCAACAGATGCCTGTGGATGAAGATCATGAGTATGAGAACCATAAGCAGGAAGCACAAACAAGTCCTACGCAACGACGCTATAAGAATATTGTATTGATTGTGCAAGAGAGTCTAGGTGCTCAATATATTGGTGGTTTAGGAGGGCAAGACTTAAGTCCTGAGTTTGATAAATTGCTTAATCAAGGCTGGTGCTTTGAGCGCTGTTACGCCACTGGTACACGTTCAGTAAGAGGCCTTGAGGCGGTTAGCAGCGGCTTTCCTCCGACTATTTCCGATGCGGTCTTGCGTTTAAGCAAATCACAAAGTCGCTTTTTTACCTTGGCCCAATTATTGAAGGCTTATGATTACCGTACAAGTTTTATCTATGGTGGTGAGGCGCACTTTGATAATATGAAGAGCTTTTTCCTAGGTAATGGGTTTAAGCAGTTGTATGAACAGCCCGATTTTAAAAATCCAGCTTTCGTCGGTACCTGGGGTGCTTCGGATGAGGATATGTTTGCAACCTTACATGATGTCTTGTCGCAAGATCTGGATGTGCCTAAATTAAGCTTGGCATTTACGGTTACCAATCATACGCCTTGGGAGTACCCAGAGGGGCGGATTACGCCAGTAGGTGAGCCGGCTAGCGTAGAAAACTCAGTGCGTTATGTGGACTGGTGTATGGGTGATTTCTTTAAAAAGGCTCAGCAGTCTCCTTATTGGCAAGATACCTTATTCTTAGTTGTGGCCGACCACGACTCACGGGTCTGGGGTGAAACCTTGGTGCCTTTGCGTCACTTCCATATTCCCGCTTTAATTCTTGGTGGTGATGTGCCAGTTCAGCGTGATAAGCGGATCATTAGCCAGCTTGATTTGCCGGTTACTTTATTATCATTAGCAGGGATTCAGGCTGAGCATCCGATGATTGGACGTGACTTGACGCAAGAAGCGAAGGAGAGTGTTGGGCGAGCGATGATGCAATATAACGATAATTATGGTTATTTGGCTGGTGATATTCTGACTGTTTTGTGTCCGCTGAAACCCGCACAACAGTTTGTCTATCAAGCGCCGGAGACTTACACGCCAATTGCTCAAGCTGATTTGCGCCAAGACTTGATTGAATTGGCAAGAGCACATGCCATATGGCCTAATCTGATGTATGACTCGGGGCTCTATACCTTGCCTGCCTTACATAAAACTGAATAATCCAGCCTATTTATCTGCGTACTATTTTATGTGCAGTCTCTCGGTGTCTAAAGGGGTTTTGTGCTATGATTTCATGCAGATAGCGACTCATGTGCATGAAACATTGAGTCGCATACGATAGATTGAATAATAACATTAGGAAAACTCATGGGTTTTTTAGCAAATAAGCGCATTTTAATTACGGGATTAATCTCCGATCGTTCGATTGCTTACGGTATCGCTAGGGCTTGTCGTGAACAGGGTGCTGAACTAGCATTCACATACGCGGGTGAGCGCTTTAAGGGTCGTGTAGAGCAGTTCGCAGCTGAGTTTGGTAGTGATATTGTGATTCCTTGCGATGTATCTTTAGACGAGGAAATTGAAGGCGCATTTAAATCACTTGCAGAGCGCTGGGATGGTCTTGATGGTTTAGTGCACTCCATCGGTTTTGCTCCGCGTGAGGCAATTGCTGGCACATTCTTGGATGGTATGACTCGTGAGAACTTCCGTGTAGCGCACGATATTTCTGCTTATAGTTTCCCTGCCATGGCAAAAGCAGCCTTGCCTTTATTACAAGCTCGCAAAGGCGCTTTATTAACCTTAACGTATTTAGGTGCTGAGCGCTCTATCCCTCACTACAATACTATGGGCTGTGCTAAGGCGTCTCTAGAGGCTTCAGTACGCTATTTATCAAGCTCATTGGGACGTGACGGTATTCGTACGAATGCGATTTCAGCGGGTCCAATTAAGACTTTAGCTGCTAGTGGTATTAAAGATTTCTCAGTCATTATGAATTTCGTTGAAGAGAATTCACCATTACGTCGTAATGTGACAATTGAGGAAGTGGGTAATACAGCTGCCTTCTTATTATCTGATATGGCAAGTGGTATTACGGGACAAGTTATTCACGTTGATGCTGGTTTCTCTAGCGTAGTACCAGGTATGGGTTACTAAGCATATGCGTCAAATTGTGTTGGATACGGAAACTACCGGTCTGCGCGTGCAGGACGGTAACCGTGTTATTGAACTTGGTTGTGTCGAATTAGTTAACCGTGAGCTTACGGGTAATAATTTGCATATTTACTTTAACCCTGATCGCGATAGTGAAGAGGGCGCACTTGGGGTACACGGTTTAACGACAGAGTTTTTGTCGCAACACAATCGATTTGAGCAAGAAGCTCAGCGCATTTTAGACTATATTTCTGGCGCTGAGTTAGTGATTCATAATGCCGAGTTTGACTTAGGTTTCTTAAACGCAGAATTTGCTCGCCTTAAGCTTAAAAACATTGAATCTTATACGAGTGGTGTAGTCGATACTCTCATGCTGGCGCGTGAGCAGTACCCAGGCAAGCGTAATAGTCTTGATGCCTTATGTTCACGTTTAGGTGTCTCTAATGAGCACCGAATCCTTCATGGCGCCTTATTGGACGCGGAGTTATTGGCCGATGTGTATATTGCCATGACGCGTGGTCAGTTTGGACTCAGCATGGATTTCACTGAGGACGCTGATGAAAGTGAAACGAATGAGGTGCAGATTCAAGCTATCGATACGGGCGAGTTACGTGTCGTCTATGCCAATGAGCAAGAGTTAGAAGCACACGTAGCTTACCTTCAAGATTTAGAAAAATCATCCGGTTCGCCAAGTATATGGGCGCAACTGTAAGATCCATTCAGAATACAAATACCTCTAAAATTGTATGTGCTTAAAGCATATGGAATGACTCGGCTTTAACCTTGAGAAATAAGAGTAAGAACTAAAACCAGGGTATTAAAGAAAATCAAGAGAACTCCTGTCTGTAATAGATAATTAATAATATCTTATTCATAGAAATTAGCTTAAAATAGTGATGTAAGTTAGTTACACTATTATTCGAACTTAGTGCTGGACACTAATTGCAGAATATTTAATAACGATATAGATTAAATCAAGCCAAGGCTATTCAGCGCTTAGCTGATAGGATTTGGTTTTTACATTTCACTAAAGCTTTTCAAAGCAGGAGATCAAGGTATGTACAAAAAAATTCTTTTACCCATTGACGGTTCTGAAATTTCCGCTATTGCAGCGAATGCAGGCATTTCTTTTGCCCGCCAGATTGGTGCTGAAATTGTCACCATCAATGTAACTCAACCATTCTCTACCTTGATTGGTTTTGATGGCATGGCTGCTTCTTATGCTATTTCTGACGGTGATTACGAAGAAGCTGCACAGAAAGAAGCTAAAGAGTATTTGAAACCAGTTCTAGAGCGTGCTGATGCTGCTGGTGTTAAAGTGACTTCGGTTATTTCATCTAACTACAATGTAGCTGACGGTATTATTGATGCCGCTAAAGAGCATGGTTGCGACTTAATTTATATTGCAACTCACGGTCGTAGTGGTTTGTCTCGCTTGCTTTTAGGTAGCGTAACGACTAAAGTAATCTCTCTTGCACCGGTATCTGTTCTTGTGTATCGCGTGCAGTCTTAAGTCGATTCAATCATCTGTGGAGTAGAGCTATGACGATTAAGATTGGTGATCAAGTACCTAATGGTGTGTTGTCTGAGTACATCAATGTGGCGACCGAAGAGTGTCCTTTAGGTCCTAATACTTTTCAAGTAGAAGACCTAGTTAAGGGTAAGACAATCGCCCTATTTGCAGTGCCAGGAGCCTTTACACCAACCTGCTCTGAACAACATTTGCCAGGATTTATTCAGGCAGCTGCGGACTTTAAGTCTAAGGGTGTTGATGAAATTTGGTGTGTGGCTGTGAACGATGCGTTTGTAATGGGTGCTTGGGGTCGTAGCTACAATGCCGATGGCAAGATTCGCATGATGGCTGATGGCTCTGCTCTATGGACCAAAGCCTTAGGTCTTGAGTTAGATTTAACTGAACGTGGCTTAGGTATGCGTTCACGCCGTTATTCTGCGCTATTAGTGGATGGTGTGGTTAAGCAGCTCAATCTTGAGGAAACAGCAGGTTTAACAGTGAGTGATGCTCAGACGCTATTAGCACAATTAGCATAGTGGTTGATTGAATGGTAAAAATATTTCTGGCTTTTGCCTCTTTATATTTTGCCATTCTGCTGCTGTCTTTAGGCACGGGGCTATATAACACCTATATGGCCTTGAGTCTAACGCAAGCAGGCGTTGGTCAAGTATGGGTCGGCTTATTAATGTCGGCCTATTATTTTGGCTTAGTGATTGGCGTTAAGCTAGGTCACCTTTTAATTCTGCAGTTCGGGCATATTCGTGCCTATGCAGCCAGTGCGGCAGTTGTCGCTGTTATGGTGTTGGCTCAGACCTTAGTTGATTATATGCCGCTTTGGCT
>CAYFVY010000005.1:0-18612 GCA_964346715.1 uncultured Pelistega sp.
CAATTCCTCTTTCTCCTTGATTGGCACCATTGAACCCCCCGTTGCCCACGCAATATGTGTTGCTTGAGCGAGCTGTTCTGCATTGAAACCCATTCGCTCAAGATATTCCTGTGCGCTTAATACATGAGGTAGGCCGGCTAAGCTAGCGGCTGAAGAGGGTTCAATAAAGATTTTTTCCTTTTGATGCAATGCACGCATTAACTGTGTTAAGTGCTCATCACTCACAGTGTAATAGCCATCAATTAAATACTGCATAGCCTGACCAACAAAACCCGAAGGTCGACCACAGGCTAGGCCATCGGCTATCGTCACATTATCAATGCCAAAGTCTTGTACGCAAACGGCATCATGCTTCCCTGTATACACGCCTAAGAGCATGGCTGGGCTATGGGTAGGCTCAGCGAAAATACAGTGCACATGGTCACCAAACTCTGTCTTTAAGCCAAAGGCCACGCCACCAGGTCCACCCCCTACACCACAAGGGAGATAAACAAATAAGGGATGTTCTTGATCGACACAAATCTGCATCTCTTTTAACTGCTTTGCTAGGCGACGGCCTGCGACTGCATAACCGACGAATAGGCGCGTGGAGTTCTCATCATCAATAAAATGACAATTAGGGTCTTGCGCTGCTTGTGCACGACCCGCAGCAACAGCAGCACTGTAATCTGATGTGTGTTCAACAACCGTAACACCTTGCTCGCGCAGCTTATCTTTCTTCCATTGGCGTGCTTCAGTCGACATATGAACGATCGCCTTAAAGCCTAATTTAGCGCTCATAATGCCAATCGATAAACCGAGATTACCCGTCGAGCCTACTGCGATTGAATGCTCAGCGAAGAATTTTTTAAAAGGCTCAGTCGCTAATATCGCATAGTCGTCAGACTCCTTTAACAACTTCGCGTTCAATGCTAATTGCTCAGCATGAACCAAGACTTCATAAATGCCTCCACGGGCCTTAATCGAGCCAGAGATGGGCAGTTCACTATCTTGTTTAAGTAGTAGTTGACCAGGAATAGGGCGCTGTGTGGCTTGCTCTAAATACGTTTGGAAGTTTTTAATGGCAACTATTGGCGACTCAATGATACCTTGCGTATCGACAGTCTCAGGAAAGAGTACTTGAATTAGAGGGGCAAAACGCTCTAAGCGGGCAGCAGCCTCATCAATGTCTGTCTTATCTAAGCCAACATGTTTAAGTCCTTCACTGCTAGTTAGTACTTTAGGGTTAAACCAAGAATTTTCCTCATAATCCATCATACTTTTAATGAGTGGAAACTTTCTTATATAGTCTTGTCGTGCCTCTGCTGAGATGGGAGTGTACTGCATATTTCGCCTCTTATTCGATATGATTACTCTGCTTTATAGCCAGTTTAGTTGTGTTAATTGCTGCGCATTTGCGTTACGTATCTGCACCACGCACCTATTTCATTAAAAACTTACCGCGACCGATTAAGTACAAAGTACCTATCATTAAGATCAAGATACCGATATTCCCGATAAGGAAAAAAGCTTGTCCTACTAAAGCAATTCCAGGTGCTGTACCTAGGCTGTGTTGCAGATAGACGCCGACAGATGCCATAGAGCCTAGACCGAACGAGAAGCCCCAAAAACCCATATTAAAACCATTCTCTAAAATCCATGGCAGTAATCGCATGAGCAGGAGAAATTGCAAGGCTCCATAACCAGCAAAAATCAGTATCCAGTGTGAAGGGGCGCCATGCAGCATTTGGATAAGTGTATTCGCCGCAACAAAGCCTGGTGCTAATTGAATCCCTAAAGTAGGGCGCAAGGCTGGCTCTAGAGGACCTAAGTTACGCAAACGGCGTAAGACCGCTGGCTCTAATGCTATCCATGAAAACATCGCCATACCAAAGAAGAGATAGGCAATCTCAATATAGCCCAGCTGTGCAAAGCCAATTGCGCTCACAAAATTGGTCGCCAAATTGGGCATATAAATGACAGGGGTCTGTGCTTGATCGGAGTGCGTACCCTTTAAAAGACCGCCGGTACGATAGGCTAAGAAGCTTAATTGTCCTAAGGTGCCCAAGAGAATTAAGCTAGCCCCTGCATTATAGGAATAAGGCAGAACAGTCAGTCCCAATAACATGGTTGTGATGGGAACTAGGCTCACAAATCCTGACAGAATCGGATGGTGCAGCTCCATAAGAGCAGCCGGTCGCACCTTAAGCCATTTATAGACATAAACCAACAACAAACTGAACCAGATTACTGAGGCTAAACCTAAGATCAGATGATCCATCCAGTTAGGTACATTCAAGCCTACAGCTTGTGCAGATCGCCAAGCAAAGCCTAGCGAAAAAAGCCCTAGTGTCATACCAAAATAGTTCACGGGAATGGGGAATGGTTTAGCTGGTGTCGGCGTACTCATAAACAGATCTACTTAAAAAAAGGATATAAATGTTTAGCTACGATTATAGATTTAAACCGTTAGGAATGCCTTGCATAAGCCAAGAATACCTCGTATATGCCAGATGTACCTTGCTTATGAATAAGCCTTCTTAAAGAGGCGGCCTTTATTTCTTGGGCGCATATTCTCACCCCTCCCTCGCTAACAGTATTCTAAGGAGTACTTTCTAGAGCCAGCATCCCTAAGTATCTCACTGCTATTCATGACTGAAACCTCAAAATGCATTACTATGAATCCACGTCTGGTCTTGTTTAACGTCTTGTGAGAGTCCCATGCTTCAACGTCCCGTCTATCCTAAAGCCAATAGTCTAGAAGAGTTTCGAGAGAATTTTGCCCAGATTCAAGCGCGAATCAATCAGGCGTGTGAACGTGTGGGGCGTGACCCCAAGACCGTGCGCCTTTTGCCCGTCAGTAAGACCGTGGATGAAGAGCGCATTCGTATGGTGGCAAGTTTGGGGTATACCCAGTTTGGTGAGAATAAGGTTCAAGAAGCACAGTCTAAAGCTGAGGCCATGCAAGACCTGAATTTGCATTGGGCAGTCATTGGCCATTTACAGACTAATAAGGCGAAGTATGTGGCGCGCTTTGCGGGTGAATTTCAAGCCTTGGATAGCGTGCGGGTAGCCGAACAACTTGAGTCGCGACTAGAGATTGAGGATCGCTATCTTGACGTGCATATCCAAATTAATACCTCGGGTGAGGAGAGTAAATATGGTTTATCACCGGATGAGCTGCCTGACTTTATTCAAGCTATTAAAGACTTGAAGCGTATTCGCGTTAAGGGTCTGATGACCTTAGCGATTCTTTCGGGAGATCCTGTGAAAGTGCGTCAATGCTTTATTCTCTTACGTGAGTTACGTGATCAGGCACTGCCTACACTACCGTCGCATATGAGCTTGGCGGATTTATCCATGGGTATGTCGGGTGACTTTGAAATTGCGATTGAAGAGGGGGCAACCACGGTGCGTATTGGACAGGCCTTATTTGGTGCTCGCGCCTTGCCCGATAGTCATTATTGGCCTGATGCGAAATAATGACATAGCTTTTAATAAAATAATCGTATACTTTTTCTATCTGCTTTACGGTAACTCAGATTCAGTAATCAAGGTCTACGTAAAATCTAAGTAAGATTGTCTCGAGATGCTGATAGACAAGATCTAGTGTGAAGCCAGAGTTTTTGTCGTCTACGAATTTTTATCCCTGATTTATCTCTTAATCAGAATTCATTAATTTGGTTCATTTATTGGTGAGTATTAACATGAAACTGTACTATCTAAAAGGCACATGCTCAATGGTGCCACACACGGCACTTGAGTGGATTGGTAAACCTTATGAGGCACAAGGGGTAGACCATGCATACATGAAGTCGCCTGAGTATTTAGCCCTCAATCCACAAGGTGCAGTACCTTTGTTGACCGACGGTGACTTTGTACTTACTCAGAACATGGCGATTCTTTATTATTTAGACCAATTAAATCCAGAGGCGAATCTATTTGGTGCTGGCGATGCTAAGGACAAAGCCCAAGTCGTTCGCTGGTTAAGTTTTGCTAATTCGGATCTGCATAAAACCTTTAGCCTCTTATTCCGTACACCTTCAGGTATGGATGAGGCGGGTGTCACGGTTTTACAAAACAATGCTCGTGAAAATATTCTTCGTATGTATCAACAAATTGAGCAACACCTAGAAGGGCGTGAGTTTATTGGTGCGCAAATTAGTGTTGCCGATGTGTATATTTACGTCACTTTACGTTGGGCACGTTCCATGAAAGTAGATGTAAGCGGCTTGCCGAACTTAGTGGCTTTTTACGACAGAGTGGGCGCGAATGCAGGCGTGCAAGCGGTGATACAAGCCGAAGGCATTCCAGCGTAAATAACTAAGTCCCCACTTAGTTACAGAGCTAAAAACCTCTGAGTCGTTGACAAGAAAACCGTAAAAGCTGGCTGAAAAGTCAGCTTTTTTCATAAAAAAAGAAAGAATAGGGCAATTGCTGATTGCCCTAAGTCTTATATAAGACTAGAATAGGGGAAATCGTATATTTTTAACTTTGATGGATTGTTAACACCATGAATGCACAATTTCGCAAAGCTTTACCTGGCACTAGTTTACAGTATTACGACGCTCGTGCTGCGGTAAATGCCATTCAAGAAGGCGCTTATGAGAAGTTGCCTTACACCTCTAAGATTCACGCAGAGAACCTCATTAATCGTGCTACCAATGTAGACCAAGAGACCCTGAACTCTTGGTTAAGCCAATTAATTGAGCGTAAGCAAGAAATTGACTTTCCGTGGTACCCAGCGCGTGTTGTATGTCACGATATTTTAGGTCAGACAGCACTGGTTGACTTAGCAGGCTTGCGTGATGCGATTGCTGATATGGGTGGCGATCCTTCGAAAGTAAACCCAGTGGTACAGACGCAATTAATTGTTGACCACTCTTTAGCCGTTGAATGCGGTGGCTTTGATCCTGACGCTTTTGAGAAGAACCGTGAGATTGAGGACCGTCGTAACGAAGACCGTTTCCACTTCATTAATTGGACCAAGACCGCCTTTGAGAATGTTGACGTGATTCCTGCGGGTAACGGCATTATGCACCAGATTAACTTGGAGAAGATGTCCCCAGTGATTCAAGTGCGCGATGGTGTGGCCTTCCCGGATACCTGTGTGGGTACCGATAGCCATACGCCGCACGTTGATGCGCTTGGCGTGATCTCCGTTGGTGTTGGTGGTCTTGAAGCAGAGACTGTTATGTTAGGTCGTGCGTCTATGATGCGTTTACCCGACATCGTTGGTGTGGAACTAACTGGCCACCGTCAACCAGGAATTACGGCGACCGATATCGTTCTGGCTTTGACTGAGTTCTTACGTAAAGAGCGTGTGGTTGGTGCCTATGTTGAGTTCTTCGGTGAAGGTGCCGCTAGCCTAAGTATCGGTGACCGTGCCACGATTTCGAATATGACTCCTGAGTATGGTGCAACTGCGGCCATGTTCTACATCGACCAACAGACCTTAGATTACTTAACACTCACTGGTCGTGAAGCTGAGCAAGTGGCTCTGGTAGAGAAGTATGCCAAGACAGCAGGTCTATGGGCTGACGATATGCGCGATGCTCACTATGAGCGCGTATTGACATTTGACCTATCAAGCGTTGGTCGTAATATGGCGGGTCCATCAAACCCACACGCGCGTTTTTCAACGACTGATTTAGCGGAAAAAGGCTTGGCTAAGCCTTATGAAGAGCCTACTGATGGCAAGATGCCTGATGGCGCCGTAATTATTGCTGCGATTACCAGCTGTACCAACACCTCTAACCCACGTAACGTAGTGGCTGCCGCTTTAGTCGCACGTAAAGCGAATGAACTTGGTTTGACACGTAAGCCATGGGTGAAGACATCGTTTGCTCCAGGCTCTAAAGTTGCTGAGCTTTACCTTCAAGAAGCGGGTCTGTTAACTGAGCTTGAGAAGCTTGGCTTTGGTATTGTGGGTTTTGCATGTACTACATGTAATGGTATGAGTGGTGCGCTAGATCCAGCGATTCAACAAGAAATTATCGAACGCGACCTATACAGTACAGCGGTGCTCTCGGGTAACCGTAACTTTGACGGTCGTATTCACCCCTACGCCAAACAAGCGTTCTTGGCCTCGCCACCTTTAGTTGTGGCCTATGCGATTGCTGGTAGTATCCGCTTTGATATTGAGAAAGATGCTCTTGGTATGGTGGATGGTAAACCTGTACGCCTACAAGATATCTGGCCTAGCGATGAAGAGATTGATGAAATCGTTGGAAAGTACGTGAAACCACAACAGTTCCGCGATATTTATATCCCAATGTTTGCCGAAGACACCAGTGAGAAAGCCAAGAGCCCGCTCTACGACTGGCGTCCAATGTCGACCTATATCCGTCGCCCACCTTACTGGGAAGGTGCATTAGCTGGTGAGCGTACGCTCAAAGGCATGCGCCCACTGGCTTTATTAGGTGACAATATCACCACTGACCACTTATCACCATCGAACGCGATTCTTGCGAATAGTGCGGCGGGTGAGTACTTGGCGAAGATGGGCTTACCTGAGGAAGACTTTAACTCATACGCTACCCACCGTGGTGATCACTTAACTGCGCAACGCGCTACGTTTGCTAACCCGAAACTCTTTAATGAGATGGTGCGCAACGAAGACGGTAGCGTGAAACAGGGTTCACTGGCACGTATCGAGCCTGAAGGTAAAGTAACCCGTATGTGGGAAGCGATTGAGACCTATATGGAACGCAAGCAACCGCTGATTATTGTGGCGGGTGCTGACTACGGTCAGGGTTCAAGCCGTGACTGGGCTGCTAAGGGTGTTCGCTTAGCGGGTGTTGAGGCGATTGTGGCTGAAGGCTTCGAGCGTATTCACCGCACCAACTTAATTGGTATGGGTGTCTTACCGCTGCAATTTAAAGAGGGCGTAAACCGCAATACCTTAGGCCTAGACGGTACTGAGACCTATGATGTCATCGGTCAACGTGAAGCGCGTACCGACTTGACCTTAGTGATCCATCGTCAGAACGGTGAAACCGTTGAAGTGCCCGTAACTTGCCGTCTAGATACAGCTGAGGAAGTGAGTATCTATGAAGCGGGTGGTGTATTACAACGCTTTGCCCAAGACTTCCTCGAAGGTAATGTATAAGCCTTACGCTTTGGCGTAAACTTAGCTTAAACTAGGGCTTATTTCTATTCGCAGAAGTAAGCCCTAAATAATTTAAATAATGAGACTAGCTATCTAAGAAAAAGTAGCAAAAGAGGATAATCCCATGAGCCAATTTCCAGCCCAAATCAAAATTCCTGCCACCTATATGCGTGGGGGTACCTCAAAAGGCGTATTTTTTAAACTCAGCGACCTACCGTTGCCAGCGCAAGTGCCAGGTGAAGCGCGCGATAAGATTCTCTTACGTGTACTCGGTAGCCCTGACCCTTATGGTAAACAAATTGATGGTCTAGGCAATGCCTCCTCCTCAACCAGTAAGGCGGTGATTTTAAGTAAATCTACACAGCCTGCGCATGATGTGGATTACCTCTTTGGTCAAGTATCGATTGATAAGCCCTTTGTGGATTGGAGTGGCAACTGCGGTAACCTCTCTTCAGCAGTAGGTGCTTTTGCGATTTATGCAGGTTTAGTTGAGCCTGAGCGTATTCCTGAGAATGGCCTGTGTACTGTGCGTATCTGGCAAGCAAATATCCAGAAAAGCATCGTCGCGCACATCCAAATCACCAACGGTGAAGTACAAGAAACAGGTGACTTTGAGCTTGATGGGGTGACCTTCCCAGCGGCTGAAGTACAGCTTGAGTTTCTGGATCCTGCCGATGATGGTGAGGATGGTGGCGCCATGTTCCCAACTGGCAATGTTGTCGATGACTTAGTCGTACCTGGTGTTGGTACGCTTAAAGCGACGATGATTAATGCGGGTATCCCAACGGTTTTCGTGAATGCGCAAGATATTGGCTATACTGGTACAGAGTTGCAAGACGATATTAATAATGATGAAAAAGCCTTGGCTATGTTTGAAACCATTCGTGCCCATGGTGCTGTCCGTATGGGCTTGATTAAGGATGTGTCTGAAGCAGCAACTCGTCAACATACACCGAAAGTTGCTTTTGTTGCGCCCCCGAAAGACTATGTCTCTTCCAGCGGCAAACCCGTTCATGCCGCCGATATTGATCTATTAGTACGTGCTCTATCCATGGGTAAGTTGCACCATGCCATGATGGGTACTGCAGCTGTGGCGATTGGTACGGCTGCTGCAATTCCGGGTACCTTAGTGAGCCAAGCGGCGGGTGGTCAAGAGCGCGAAGCAGTGCGTTTTGGTCATCCATCAGGTACCTTACGCGTTGGCGCACAAGCAGCACAAGCCGAAGGG
Source organism: uncultured Pelistega sp. (assembly GCA_964346715.1). GTDB lineage: Bacteria > Pseudomonadota > Gammaproteobacteria > Burkholderiales > Burkholderiaceae_B > Taylorella. Next base: position 8,319 of record CAYFVY010000005.1, read on the forward strand.
CAGTGGGTTGTGACCAAAGCCATTATGAGCCGTAGCGCACGTATTATTATGGAAGGCTGGGTTCGTGTACCGGGTGATACGTTTTAATCGCATTTAATTTTTAGTGAATAGGAGGAAGAATCATGAGTACGATGCCAACCTGTGATGTGATTGATGCTGTCCCTGACGCACCATCATGCGATACACAATTTCGCCAATTCGGTCGTAAGCGTGTGACTGCTGGACCGATTCGGACTTTAAAAGTTTTTCAAGATAATGGTCTGGTTCAAAATACCTTAGCGACACCAGGCAATGGCGCCATCCTCGTGGTTGATGGTGGTGCTTCTTTGTATAGCGCCTTATGCGGTGATATGATTGCTACTTCCGCCATGGAGAATGGTTGGGCAGGCGTGATTATCAATGGGGCCATTCGTGATAGTGCCTTGATTGCGACCATGGATATAAGCGTGAAAGCACTCGGTACGAATCCGCGCAAGAGCGCCAAAGATGCCAAGGGCGAGCAAGATATTGTGATTAGCTTTGGTGGTGTAGACTTTATTCCTGGTCATTACTTATACAGTGATGATGATGGTATTGTGGTGTTACCCGAAGCTTTATAAGCCATACAATATAAGCAATACAACATGACTCATAATGCATTAGGCCTTATGAGTCATAATGTATTGGGGATAAGACACAAGGCACAAGACTTATCTTACAAGATATATGGCTTAACGTATAATCACATAATACTTAACAGATAACGTACAAACATAGGTTTATATGACAGCCAAGCCAATGATTCAGTTGAATCAGCAATCTGAGTCGACCAAAGGTCTTATCTATGCCGTTGGCTGCTACTTAATTTGGGGCTTATTCCCACTGTACTGGGTACCCTTATTAGAAATCATGGATCCTGAGCAGATGATGGCTCAGCGCGTTGTCTGGACCGCCTTGGTTTGTCTGATTTTGGTGCTATCGCTTAAGCAATACGAACCCATTCTGGCCGCTTTTAAGAACATAAAGTCGCTTTTCATTCTGATGCTTACGGCGACGATTCTTTCGGTCAATTGGCTGATTTATTTGTATGCGATTGCGGTACACGAAGTTTTGCAATCAAGCTTAGGCTACTTTATGTCGCCCTTAATTACCATTGTATTAGGGCGTATTTTCTTTCAAGAACGACTCACCCAAGTGAAGACAGTGGCGGTAGGTTTAGTGGCCATCGGTGTACTGTGGTTGATGTTCTTGTATGGCGACATTCCCTGGCTTTCTTTAGGTATTAGTGCGACGTTTGGTGTCTACGCTTTATTACGTAAATTAGCGCCTCTACCAGCTTTACCAGGACTGACGGTTGAGACCTTTACCATGCTACCTTTTGCCCTTATGTATTTGGCTTATGTCATGTATCAGGATAAGCTGATTTTCTGGCAACTAGATCCGTTTCCCATGGCGATTTTGATTGGCACGGGTATTATCACCACCATACCGTTGCTCTTATTTGCCGCGGGTGCTAAGCGTATTAGCCTCGCGAATATGGGTATGATTCAATATATTTCCCCAACCATTCAATTTCTACTGGGTTTATTCGTCTTTCATGAAGCCTTTGATCTTAATCGTTTTATTGGCTTTGCTTGGGTCTGGTTAGGTATCATCGTCTTTGTCTGGGGTAGCCGACGTAGTAAGGCGTGAACAATAAGGATAGACAAATAAGTTAAGCCTCTGCCTAAGAGCCAAGCCTGAAAATAAGTAAGGCGTGAGTAAACTAAGCGGGCGAAAACTACAGGCATATAAAAGCCCCTAAATCCTGGGGTAACAAGATTTAGGGGCGAAGTACTAAAGCGTTTTCGTAGGTCTTGTCAGTCGATTTAGCTTGTAACTAGCACGGTTTGGACCCATTAAGACGCGATTAGTACATATGCTGACCACCGTTCATAGCGATGTTTGCGCCTGTCATGAAAGCGGCTTTTTCGCAGCATAGGAAAGAAATTAAAGCGGCTAATTCTTCTGGCTCGCCTAAACGACCCATAGGGATTTGTGGTAAAACGGCTGATTTCATTACGTCTTCAGGTACAGCAGCAACCATCTCTGTGTTCACGTAACCTGGAGATACGGCGTTAACTGTGATGCCCTTACGTGCGAACTCAAGTGCTAGAGCTTTAGTGAAGCCATATACACCAGATTTTGCTGTTGAGTAGTTAGCTTGACCAAAAGCGCCCTTGCTACCGTTAACTGAAGAAATATTAACAATACGACCCCAGTTCTTCGCCAACATACCTTCGATAAATGGTTTAGTCACGTAGAACAAGCTGTCTAAGTCAACACCAATTACTGAGTCCCAAGCTTCTTTAGACATTTTGCGGAAGCTCGCATCAGCAGTAATACCTGCGTTATTGATTAACACGTCAACAGTATGACCGTCAGCTTGAATTGCAGCAGCTAAAGCATTGCAAGAGTCAAAGTCGCTAACGTCAACAGGATATACCTGAAATTTATAGCCATCGGCTTCTTGTTTGCTCAACCATGCGCTCGCATCTTCTTGTGGCATACGTGTTACTAAAACAGTCATACCATCATCATGTAAGGCACGCGCAAATGCTGTACCTAAACCACCCGTGCCACCAGTAATTAACGCAACGTGTTGGTTATTCGACATATATTTCTCCAAATCAAGTTAATACGCAAAGCTTTTGTAAAACTTTGCACAAGATTGTTAGACAGAGACATAAACAAGGTGAGTTCATGCTGTCTAACAAAAATAAATCTTTCTCTATTAGCTATTTTAATCGAACAAGCGTATGAAAATGATGACAATTGTGTGACTGCACAAAATTTAACATTACTATTTTAGTTAGATGTAGCAATGGTTTGGTTTACAGGAGATTTTAATTATGTTGCATTTGCACAATACTGAATTTGGATGGTTCTCTAAATTAGAACAAGTGTTTGATTTTAAACATATTTTTTAAAAATAGCTAATGGACTTTCCTGGGCGATTCAAAAACTAAAAGCTCGGTCGCGAATTATTTACGGTTACAATGAGTGCTTATCTCGGTACTGACTATTTAAATTTCTGCTTATGCGCGCCTCTCATTCACTTCTTATCGGTTTGCTTTGCATCACTTTACTCGTAGTGATGGCATTCGCGAGCATGATCGGTTCAGCGCAGATGAACGTGGCGCAGTGGTGGCAAGCCTTAACTCAAGTGAGCGGTGATTGGTTTGTTGCCTCCTCAAGTTCGCTTGTTGAGCCTACAGCTTCAGGTGCATCAACAACACCATTAAGTACGATACTTTGGGATATTCGCTTACCCCGAGTGGTATTCGCTGCCTTAATTGGTGCCGCTTTGTCACTGGCCGGTGCGGTTATGCAAGCCTTATTTCGTAACCCTTTGGCAGAGCCAGGATTGATGGGGGTCAGCGCGGGGGCGAGCTTGGGTGCTGTGGGGGCGATTGTCTTTATTTCCATGAGTCCATGGATGATTTATCCGTTTGCTTTTGTCGGTGCTTTAGGGGCGATGTTCTTAGCGTATCAGATCGGTCGTCGCTACCCAGGCACCGCTGGACTGCTCCTAGCAGGGATTGCGATTAATGCACTAGCGGCTTCCTTACTCGGTGGCTTAAGTTATTTGGCGAATGATGCACAACTACGCAACTTAAGCTTTTGGACCATGGGTAGTCTGTCTGCCGCTTCATGGTCAATCTTGGCGATTTTAGTGCCATGGGTGCTGCTCTTAAGTATTTATTTGCTGCGTCAGTGGAAAGTGTTGAATGTCTTACTGCTAGGCGAGCGCGTCTTGGTGCAGTTGGGATATACCATGCGAAGCGTGCGTTGGCGACTCTTGGTCTGTGTGGCCTTATTGGTGGGGCCGCTAGTGGCGCTCAGTGGTGGTATCGCTTTTGTAGGTTTGGTGGTGCCGCATTGTGTGCGCTTAGTCATCGGGGCACATCATCGTCAATTATTACCTGTCAGTATGTTGTTCGGCGCCATCGCCCTTGTGTTGCTAGATATCTTGGCGCGTACACTAGCTGCACCGATTGAATTACCGATAGGACTGCTAACAGGCTTAGTGGGTAGTGTATTTTTCGTCTATCTGCTTTGGCGTAGTCAGGACTTAAGTCGGGTGAATCTATGATGCAAGCTAAAAACATCCACCTCAAACTTGGTTCTCGTGTTTTATTAGAAGCCATTAACTTAACGGTTCAAGCTGGGGAAGTAGTGGTTCTATTAGGAGCGAATGGCGCTGGTAAAAGTTCACTTTTGCATATACTTGCTGGTAGTAGTGAGCATGATTATCGAGCTGATGAGTTGAGCTATGATGGTCAAACTCATTTAACGCTTAAGCAATTAGCGCAACGCCGAGCGGTCTTATCACAGCATAGTACTGTCCCTTTTGAGTTGCTGGTTGAGCAAGTTGTTGAGATGGGCTTATACCCATTTACCGATCTCGATCCGAGTGTGCAAGAACAGTTGCTGCAAGAGGCTATACAAGTGGCGGGGATTGAGCACTTAAAGCAACGCCAAGTATTGAGTTTATCGGGAGGAGAGCAACAGCGTACGCAATTTGCTCGTGTCTTAGTACAAGTCTTAGCGCAACGTCATCTGTGGCCTAATCGAGCTTCTTATCTCTTCTTAGATGAACCCTTGAATGCACTTGACCCCAAGCATCAACAAGAGGTGTTGCGCAGCGTTCGTCGCTTAGCTCAGGATCATCCTATTGGCGTGTTGATGGTTTTACATGATGTGAATTTAGCCGCAGCTTATGTCGATCGCCTGATCTTATTGCATGAAGGATCTATCATCGCCGATGCGCCACCTAAGCAAGCCTTAAGTAGCGAGAACTTATATAGACTATTTGGACTCTCGGCCTATATAATGGAACATCCTTTAAATAAAGACAAAATAATCACGGTTTGGCGAGATGAGTAAATCTCAAGTTTCATACTTTTTACAGGGCATCCAAGCGGCTGTTCCCACCATGCTTGGCTATCTACCTGCTTCAATTGCTTTTGGGGTGGGTGGCAGTAGTCTTGGCTTAAATCCATTTGAATTGCTACTTATTTCATTTTTAGTGTATGCAGGCAGTGGTCAATTCCTCATTCTCGCTTCCTTGCAACTGGGTACGCCATTACTGACCATGGTCTTTCTAGTGGCCTTGATTAATGTGCGCCATCTTTTGTATGGACCCATTATCGAGCGCTATATTCCACCAGGCCTGAAGATGCGTTTAGCCAAAGCTTTCTATCTTACGGATGAGGTATTTGCGGTTTGCTATTTAAAACTCAAAGATATCGTCCCTGAAGGTAAAACTGCTTGGCACTTTGGTCTGGGTATCTTTGCTTGGTTATCGTGGATTAGTGGTACAGCCATCGGTATCTTTGCGGGTGAGTCGATTATTCGTTCGTACCCGATTTTAGGTCAGACCTTGGGCTTTTCCTTGACCGCAATGTTTGTTGCTGTGACCTTATTAACGATACAGGGACCTATGGTTCGAGCCTTATTATTGGCCGCCTTAGCCAGTGTAATTGTGGCTGCTTTGGGTTGGTCAACCGTGGCTATCTTAGTAGGTGCTGCTGTGGCTTGTCTCTTCTACCATCCAGAAAATCCTACGAAGAAACAGGCGGTACAGCATGGCTAATTGGGAAATGTATGCAGCCATTGTGGCTATGGCGATCTTAACGTATGCCACTCGAGCAGTGCCTTTTTTACTAATGCAAAAAAGCAAATGGCTTTCTCGCTTAGGGTCTGGGCGTTTTGCTATTTTGGGTCCCGCTTTACTGGTAAGTACAACAGCTGTAGTAATCTTCTCAGAGATTAATAAAGCTCCTAGTGCATGGCATATAGGGGCTTATGTGGTGGCCGTCTTGGTGGTGGGTGTATTCTTGAAACTGACGAAGAATATTGGTATTGCCATGTTGCTCGGCATCCTCGCCTACGGCCTAGGCTTGTATCTGATCTAGCTTATAACCCTTAGCGCGGCGGAGCATGTGACGATGCCCCGCAACTTAGGCTTGTAGCTAGTCTAATTTATAACAAGAAAGGGCGTCCAGTAACTTGCGTACTAGGCACGGCCATATCTTGTTTGGCCATAATGCCAGCTTCATAGGCCAGGCGCCCCGATTGAATTGCTAATTTGAACGCTTCAGCCATACGCACTGGATCATGTGATTGCGCAACGGCAGAGTTCAAGAGTACAGCGTCAAAGCCCATCTGCATGGCATGCACGGCATCCATAGGTGAACCAATACCCGCATCCACCACTAAGAACGCCTCGGGTAAGCGAGCGCGTAAAACACGTAAGGCATACGGATTCACTAAGCCCTGACCGGAACCAATGGGTGCGCCCCAAGGCATTAAAATACGGCAGCCTAGATCAAGTAGACGATTGCAGGTGACTAAGTCATCGGTACAGTAGGGGAAGACTTCGAAACCCTGTGCAATCAATTCCTTAGTCGCGTCTAAGAGTGCAATCGGATCGGGTTGCAAGGTGTAATCATCACCAATCACCTCAAGCTTAATCCACTTCGTATCAAAAATTTCACGGGCCATTTGTGCTAGCGTAATCGCTTCACGTGCGGTCTTGCAACCTGCCGTATTCGGTAGTAGGTGAGCACCCGACTGGCGTAGCATCTGAAAGAAGGTATTATCTACACCGTCCGTGGTGCTCTTCGTTAAGGTGTTTTGACCTGGCGCTAATTGGCGCTTCAGACCTACCGTCACCACCTGAGCTTCAGAGGCGACAATCGCATCGTTTAAGACTTTGGGAGAAGGGTAGGTAGCCGTACCTAAAAAGAAACGACTTTTTAATGTGACATCGGCAAGTGAGTAAGTCATAGTGTGTTGGGCATCGCTGCCTTTTTGAAAATACGTTAATAAGTGCAGTAGTGAATGGCTGAACGGCGATTAACTAGCGGAACTCGCTCAGCATCAAGCTTACAAGATTGAGTCTGAGTAATTAGATTCGCCACTGGTCGCCTTAGCCACCCGTAATCGGTGAGAAAGTAAAGACCTGATCGGCTTCTTGAAGTATGGTATCAGCACGAGAAGTACGCGGGATAAAAATTTCATTAACAGCCGTTGCTAAGGCTTGCGGATCATCTTCTTGACCCGCTTCTTTTTGCAAGAGCGTAACCAGTTCAGCCAAGTTAGTATTGACTGAAACCAGACGCTCTGCGCCATTCACAAAGATATGGATAGTGTTGTTCATTTAGTCTACACGGTAATCATTGCCTAAGACAGATTGTAAGGCTTGTTCTACGGTAGCTGGTGCAATTAACCAGCCGTGACGGAATAAACCATTAATACGCGTTAAACCTTGTTCTGATTCAATCCGAGGAAGATTGTCAATCAGAGCAGGGCGTAGATTGGTTTCAGTTCTGATAATACGTGCTTCAGCGATTTCTGGCAAGACACTATGTGCTGCTGTTAATAATTCAATCGTCGTGCGTACTGAAATTTCTGAGCGGTCTTCACTCTCGATTTCACTGGCGCCAATCACTAACTCTTCAGGCTGACGTGGCACCATATACACACGATAGCGTGGATGTAAAAGGCGCACAGGACGAGTCAAGGTAAGTCCTGGTACATGAAGACCGATGACCTCACCGCGCACACCACGTACATTCTGGCAAGAGAGCGTTTGCGTATTAGGGTATTTTACTTCACGAGAACCGACTCCGCGTGTATCAAAGACCCAATCAAACTCATGTACACCATGCTCGGTATGAATCTTACCAGGGCTTAAGGTGGTGACTTTGGTTTGCCAATGCCAGTGTGCATCAGGACAAGAAGCGGCTAAGGCTTGCATGGCTTGGCGTGTATGGATCTGCCCCTCGTCAGGCAAGAGCCAGGCATGCGCAGGGCCTTGGACACCAGGCTCTTCACTGGCTAATTGCTCACGGCTTAATAAGACAGGGATCTTATTATCCGGTGCTTTGCGCGTAATTAAGGAAATAATACGCTCGGCCGCTCCCTCATCACCACGGTGAGCTAGCATAAGACTACCACGGAATAAGAGTTCGACGGGTTGGCTTAATTTCGGCACGATATGCGTCCATAGAGAGGCAGAGCGCTCACCAAAGCGGTAGACATTTTCATCGGCAGTTTCTAATTCAGCTAGGGGGCTTAGCATGCCGGCTGCGGTAAATGCCGCTGCAGCGGGGTCTGTTGGGCCACTGGCTGGGTCAAATACGCTGACCGAATGCCCTTGTTGCGCCATTAAAAAAGCCACTAAACGACCACATAGTCCTGCACCTGCAATACCAATTTTCATAATCGAGCCAAAATAAGAGAAAACAAAGTCAAATTATAGCCCTAAGAAATGCTGTTTAGTCTGATGTAAAGCAAAACAATCGCTTATAATGACCTCTTTATAAAAGTGGATATTGTTGATTGGGCGTGATGTTCTGACGTAATATTTCTAGCTTAAATTAATTCAGCTATCTCTTCATAAAGGTATTCTTTCATCGTGTTCGACACTCCCGATCATACACCTAGCCAGGCACTTGAAGTCTTGCGTACGGTCTTTGGTTATGACTATTTTCGAGGTGAGCAACAAGCCATTGTTGAGCATCTGATTGCGGGTGAGGATTGCTTGGTATTAATGCCAACTGGTGCCGGTAAGTCGCTGTGCTACCAGATCCCTGCTTTGGTACGCGAGGGTTGCGCCATTGTCGTGTCGCCGCTAATTGCCTTAATGCAAGAACAAGTGCAGGCCTTACGTGAGTTGGGTGTAAGAGCTGCCTATTTAAATTCCACGCTGACTTGGCAAGAAGCGCAGCAGGTGGAGAATGCCTGGGCCCGCGGCCAGCTAGATCTGCTCTATATTGCGCCCGAACGTCTATTAACTGAACGCTGCATGAACATGCTGAGCTATGGTCATATCTCCCTATTTGCCATTGATGAAGCACACTGCGTATCGCAATGGGGACATGACTTTCGGCCCGAGTATTTAGCTCTCTCTATCTTGCATGAACGCTGGCCATCCGTACCAAGAATTGCCTTAACTGCCACTGCTACTAGTCAGACCCGTCAAGAAATTGAAGAGCGCTTACAACTGCAAGAAGCGCGAGCGTTTATCAGTAGTTTTGACCGCCCTAATATCCGTTATGAAATCGTCGAAAAATACGATCAACGACGCCAGTTAGTGAACTTTATCAGTGAGAATCACCTCGGTGATTCAGGTATTGTGTATTGTCTTTCACGCAGTCGTACCGAAAGCATTGCCAAGCATTTAAGTAAAGAAGGCATTACCGCCTTACCCTATCATGCGGGTCTAGATTTAGCGACACGTACGGCTCATCAACAGCGCTTCCAACAAGAAGAAGGTATTGTAATCGTGGCGACTATTGCCTTTGGGATGGGTATTAATAAACCCGATGTGCGCTTTGTCGCACATATTGATATGCCGAAATCTATCGAAGGCTACTATCAAGAGACTGGCCGGGCAGGGCGAGATGGTCTGCCAGCCACTGCTTGGATGGTGTATGGTCTGAACGATGTGGTGCAGCAGCGCAAGATGATTGAAGATTCGGAAGGCGATGAGATATTTAAAAGGCGCTCACAACGCCAATTAAATGCCATGCTAGCCTTATGTGAATGTGCGACTTGCCGCCGGACTCAATTGCTGGCGTATTTTGGTCAAGAAATCGGCGATTGCGGTAACTGTGATGTGTGCTTAAACCCGCCTAAACTCTGGGATGGCACGCAGGCGGCACAGAAGTTTCTCTCCGCGGTGTATTGGTTATACCGCAAATACGGCCAACGTTTTGGTGCCAAACACATCATTGATATTTTGCGCGGGCAATTAAATGACCGTGTGAAAGAGAATATGCATCAAGAATTAAGCGTCTTTGGCATTGGTACGGATTTGGATGCAGAGCAGTGGAGCAGTGTGGTGCGTCAGCTTTTGGCTCGCTCCTACCTGACTGTGGATAATCAGGGCTTTTCTACCCTCGTGTTGACCCCTGCGGCTCGCCCTCTATTAAAAGGTGAAGAGCAATTGATGCTGCGTGAGGAGTCTAAGCGAAGTTCATCACGCTCGAAAAATATTATGCCTAGCCGTAAAAAGTCCTTGGTCGATTTACCAGCGGCAGCACAAGAGCGTTTTGAACGTTTAAAAGCTTGGCGTTTGGCGGTGGCAAAAGAACACGGCATTCCAGCCTACTTTGTGTTTAATGATACGACCTTGCAGCAGATCGCCCTTGAACAGCCTGATAGTCTACGTGCCCTCGCGAATATTAGTGGCGTAGGGCAACATAAGCTAGAAACCTATGGGGCAGATATTTTGCAGTTTTTGTGTGAAGCTTGATAGTTA
>CAYFVY010000005.1:18712-25052 GCA_964346715.1 uncultured Pelistega sp.
TTTAAACCAAAATGCAACCACGTGGTTTGCGTAGCAATGCGCCCACGTGCGGTACGTTGCAGATAGCCATGTTGAATTAAGTAGGGCTCAATCACATCTTCAATCGTATCGCTTTCTTCACCGATTGCAGCAGCCAGATTATCGACACCAACAGGACCCCCATCAAATTTATGGATAATCGTTTCGAGCAATTTACGATCCATTAAGTCCAGACCATGTGGGTCAACTTCCAACATACTTAAGGCTGCGGCGGCTGACTCATTGGAAATAATACCATCCGAGCGCACATCGGCATAATCACGCACCCGACGCAATAAGCGATTCGCAATACGTGGCGTACCCCGTGAACGACGTGCAATCTCAAGAGCACCCTCAGGTGTAATGCTGGTGTTTAATAAGGCTGCGCTACGTTGCACAATCTTGGCTAATTCTTCGGCGGTATAAAATTCCAGACGTGAAATAATCCCAAAGCGATCACGTAAGGGATTGGTGAGCATACCTGCTCGGGTCGTCGCACCCACAAGTGTAAACGGTTGCAGATCGATTTTGACACTACGTGCGGCAGGGCCTTCACCAATTAAGATATCAATCTGAAAGTCTTCTAAGGCAGGGTAGAGAATTTCCTCAACCACGGGTGATAGACGGTGAATCTCATCGATAAACAGTACATCATGCGCCTGAAGATTGGTTAAGATCGCTGCTAAGTCGCCCGCTTTTTCTAAAACAGGGCCAGAAGTTTGACGCATCTGCGAGCCCATCTCATTGGCAATAATATGCGCTAAGGTCGTTTTACCTAATCCTGGGGGACCAAATAAAAGCACATGGTCTAATGATTCCTGACGCTGTCGAGCGGCCTGAATAAAAATTTCCAGTTGCTCACAGACACGTACTTGACCTGTGTAGTCCTGTAGCGTTTTAGGACGTAAAGCACGCTCAACCGACTCCTCATTAGGTGAGAAGCTCTGCGCCGAAACTAAGCGAGTGTTGTCAGCAGAAAGATTATCAGAAAAAATTGCCATATATCCGTGTCTTAAAAAACGATGTACCTACAAGAAGGACTAGCCAAATAGCTAGTCCCATTATAAAAGATTACACCTAGTTTAGCGAATAAGTCTTAGAGTAAACCTAATGCGAACCAAGGAATATAAGTAATCAGCATTAAGCATAATAAGGTCACACCAACGAATGGAACTAATGGCCTTATCAGCTGATCGACTGACATCTTCGCCACCGCACAAGCCGCAAATAGATTGACACCGAATGGTGGGGTAATCATACCCATGGCTAAGTTCACCACCATAATAATACCGAAGTGAACTGGATCGACCCCAAAACCTACTGCTACGGGTAAGAGTAATGGAGCTAAGACTACGATGGAAGCTGATGTCTCAATAAACATACCAATTACAAATAGTGCCGCGTTGACGCCGAGTAAGAAGGTGTATTTATCGCTGAACACATGAGCTAACCACTCACCGAGTTGTTGCGGAATACCGGCACGGTTGAGTAAGAAACCAAACAGTCCAGCATTCGCAATTAAGAACATAATCACCGCTGTACCGATGGCAGCATTACGGAAGGTCGTACTTAAGGTCTTAAATGATAGAGTGCGATATACGAACATGCCGACTAATAAGGCGTAGACTACGGCAACCACCGAGGCTTCCGTTGGTGTAAACACACCACCATAGATTCCGCCTAAAATAATTACCGGCATAAATAAAGCTAATTTCGCTTGGTTAAATGACTGCCAAAGTGGTAGACGATTTTCACCATCACGTAAGCCAAGATTGTTCTTTTTTGCATATAACCAGACATACAAGACTAGGGCACCAGCAATTAAGAAGCCTGGCAAAATCCCACCGATAAAGAGCGAACCTAAGTCAGTTTGTGTGGAAACTGCGAATAGAATCATCGGCACAGAAGGGGGGATAATCACACCCAACTCAGCGGTAGTGGCCTGTAATGAAGCGGCAAAAGGCTTAGGATAACCATGTTTTACCATGGCTGGAATTAAGATGGCGCCGACGGCAAACGTGGTCGCCACGCTCGAGCCAGCGACAGCCGCAAAAATCATACAGGTAATCACACAGCTACACGCCAGACCACCTTGCATATTACCCACTAAGCTCTTAGCAAAGTTCACCATGCGCTCCGAGATGCCGGCAGCTTGCATCAGATTGCCCGCCAAAATAAAGAAGGGGATGGCAGCCAGTGGGAATTTATCTAAGGCGGCGTAAAACTGTTGTGCTACAACCAACCAGTTAATACCAGCGATTTGGATACCGAGCAGAGAGGCAAGACCGATAGATACCGCTACTGGAATCGTTAAAACGAAAAACAGCAGCATAGAGATAATCATTATTTGTGACATGGTCTTATTCCCCTAATTTGGCTTGGTGATCGAGTGGTTCAGGATTGATCCAATACACCAGCACAGCCAACAGAGCGATGGCACTACCAATAGGGATGGAAGCGTAAATCCACGAAATAGAAAAGTCTAAACCAGCAATGCTTTGAAAGCGTACACGCTGTGTCATATCAATACCTATCCAGGTTAAAAAACCTAAGAAGGCGACACACATTGCATTCGCAAAATGAAAAATAATACGGCGACCCTTAGGTGGTAAGAGCGTATTTAAGACGTCGACTTTGAGCATCTCGCCGTGACGGAAAGCCAAGACTAGACCGAGAAAAACTACCCAAATCAAGGCTGAGCGTGTCCATGCTTCAGTCCATGCTGAAGGATTTTGTAAAACAAAGCGCGTAAACACTTGATAGATGCCCGTAATTACTGCCGATAGTAGGAGTAATTGAGCAAAAAATGACACCAATTTAAAGAGGGTGCGATCTAATAAACGAATGACTGATTTCATGATAATAAGCGAAGACGCGCAGTGATGTATCGGCAATGCTTAAGCAAATAAAAAAGGGCTAGCCTAGAATTAAGCTAACCCTTAAGGGGTTCAAATTACTGCGTATTTTGAATTGACTCAATTAATTCTTTAGTGAATTTTTTGTGATATTCAGGGTACACTTTTTGAACGATTTCAGCGAATGGTTTACGATCTACTTCGTTCACTTGCATACCAGCATCTTTCAAAGTTTGTACACCGTCTTTTTCCACATTATCGACAAAGTCGCGCATAGCTTTAGCAGCTAATTTACCCGCTTCGTCAAATTTCGCTTTCTCTTCATCAGATAAGGCGTTATACACAGATGGTGAGTAAACAATCACACCAGGTGCATAAACGTGGGCAGTCAATGACATAAATTTCTGTTGTTGGTTTAATTTTGCAGACACAATCACAGAAGTTGGGTTCTCTTGACCATCAATCGTACCTTGCTGTAATGAGGTTTGCACTTCAGGCCAAGCCATTGGGGTTGGTAACATGCCTAACTCACTGAAGGCCAAAATATGAATTGGGTTCTCAGTGGTACGGATTTTAAGACCCTTTAAGTCAGCTGGTGTATTAATCGGATGCTTATTGTTCGTCATGTGACGGAAGCCCTGTTCACCCCAAGCTACAGCCACTAAACCACGCTTGTTGAATTCTTTCAACATATCCTGACCTAATTGGCTATCTAACACTTTACGTGCGTGCTCTAAATCACGGAATAAGAAAGGAATATCAAAGACACCCACTTGTGGCACGAAGTTTAAAATTGCCCCAGTTGATAGAATCGCTGCATCAATCGTACCTAATTGTAGACCTTCGATAACTTCGCGTTCGCCGCCAAGCGCACTATTTTCAAATTGCTGAATTTTAAACTTACCATTCGTGCTCTCAGTGAGCGATTTCTCCATCGCGTCAGCCGCCGCACCATAGTGCGAGTTTTTCGCTAAAGCATAAGCAACTTTTAAAGTCTGCTCAGCCATGGCACTACTTGAAAATACAGCGCCAGCCATGATGCCAGCGAATAAGATTTTGCTTAAGAATGTTTTTTTCATCGCGATTGTTTCCTACCCAGATTGTTATTTACTCGTTTAGCTGGCTAGTTATTTTAACGAGCCAGTTGTTGTAGCGCTTGACGAATTCCATCTGAAACAGAGACATCATTTGGCAGAGCTTTGACTGTAGCCAATGATTCTTTTTCAGAATAGCCTAGAGCGATCAAGGCGTTCAGTATATCATTTTTATCGGACTGTTGAGGAGCGATAGAATCAGCCGTTGTTGCATGAAATTTACCCTTGAGTTCGAGTATAAGCCGTGCTGCTGTCTTCGGGCCAATACCGGGAACCTTGGTTAAAAGCCCAACCTCCTGTTGATTAATGGCATTGGCTAAGTCTTGTGTACTCATGCCCGATAAGATGCCGAGAGCAGTGCGGGCACCGATGCCACTGACCTTGATCAGTGTGCGAAATGCTACGCGCTCTTCTGGACGCAGAAAGCCATAGAGTATGTGTGCATCTTCACGCACAGCGAGGTGCGTATAGAGACTGACCTTAGCTCCGAGTTCGGGTAGATCATACAGAGTGCTCATGGGCACATCAATATCGTAACCGACCCCATTCACATCCACGCAAATGGTAGGTGGGAGCTTTTCAATCAAAATACCACTAATACGACCAATCATTAATTTTCCTTCATTTAAGGTACGCTATGAAATACGACCACCACGCAGGCGCGGCTTATTCGCGGCAAAAGCCCCAGCTTCTTGTTGTCTAAGTTTTTCCGCTAATGGGAAGACATGTGCATGTGTAATGGCGCAGGCCAACGCATCCGCAGAGTCTGACTCAGGCACACCATTTAATTTAAGTAGGTGCTGTACCATCAGCTGCACTTGTTCTTTGGTGGCATGTCCACGACCCACCACGGATTTTTTAATTTGTAGTGCCGTATATTCTGCCACATCAAGACCACTATCGGCTAAGGCACACATGGCCGCACCACGTGCTTGCCCGAGTAATAGGGTAGAGGCAGGGTTGGTATTGACAAAGACTTTTTCCAGAGCTGAATGGCTAGGTTGATAGTGAGAAATCACTTCACGGATATGATCCATGATGTTTTTCAGGCGCAAGTGTAAAGCGATATCACTCGGTACAACAATCGTGCCGCTGGCGACATAGTGGATATGCATACCTTGTACATCCACTATGCCAAAGCCAGTACGACGTAGACCTGGGTCAATACCGAGAATTCTCACGCCTGTTTCTCACCTCGAGATTAACGTAGCTAAATGCTTAAGTTTAGTGACGGAAGTGGCGAGTGCCAGTGTAGACCATGGCAATACCATGCTCGTTCGCCGCATCAATCACTTCATCATCACGGATACTACCGCCTGGTTGAATAATACAATCTGCACCAGCCGCCACGATAACATCTAAACCATCACGGAATGGGAAGAAGGCATCTGAAGCAGCGGCTGTATTTTTCAAGCTTAAACCATTGGCTTCAGCTTTAATAGAGGCAATGCGTGCTGAGTCTAGGCGACTCATTTGACCAGCACCGACACCCATGGTCATGCCGTCAGCACAGAAGACAATCGCATTCGACTTCACGTACTTAGCCACTTTCCAAGCAAACATTAAATCTTTTAATTGTTGCTCAGTAGGTTGCTTTTTAGTAACGACTTTTAAAGACTCAACAGGAACATCAAATGAATCCGGATCTTGGACTAACCAGCCACCGCCAACACGTTTTACATCAAATGGGTTTTGTGCAGCACCAGTCGCCACTTTAAGTACACGTACGTTTTTCTTCTCAGCCAAAAGCGCTAATGCTTCAGGCGTGTAGTCAGGAGCCAGAAGCACTTCCATAAATTGCTTGCTAACTTCTTGTGCGACTTGAATATCTACGGTACGGTTGAAGGCGATAATGCCACCGAACGCTGATGTTGGGTCGGTCTTGAAGGCTTTTTGATAAGCACCGAAAGCTGTTTCAGCAACCGCTACACCACATGGGTTAGCGTGTTTAACAATCACACATACCGGCGCGTCGAAACTACGTGAGCATTCCCAAGCAGCATCGGCGTCAGCGATATTGTTATACGACAATTCCTTGCCTTGTAATTGTTGGTAGCGACCGAGTAGGCCTTCACCACAGATAGGGTCAAGGTAGAAAGCGGCTTGTTGATGTGGGTTCTCACCGTAGCGTAATTCTTGATGTTGTTTTAATTGTAAAGTAATGGTTTCAGGCCATTGTTTACGTGTTGGCTCAGCATCTTGTTTAGGCTCAGCATCAACTAGGCTACTTAAGTATTGAGCGATAGCACCGTCATATGCGGCGGTATGCGCATAGGTCTTGGTAGCTAATTTTAAACGTAAACCATAAGAAGGTTGGCCGAACTCATCGATTTCTTTTAGCACTTGAGTATAGTCTGTAGGGTCAATCACAAC
>CAYFVY010000005.1:25152-31414 GCA_964346715.1 uncultured Pelistega sp.
AGAGTTTTAACACGGCCGTCTAAGATTTCAGGTGAGCCAGTGTGCTCAGCCACTTCGGTCACCTCAAGTCCAGCTTGCTTGAGTAGGGCAGCAGTACCGCCAGTAGAAAGTAGCTTAATACCACGCGCAGCGAGTGCTTGAGCGAATTCAACAATGCCGGTTTTATCTGAAACCGATAACAGAGCAGTAGATAATTTCATGATGCGTCTTAAATAAGATTATGAGAAAGAAGTTTTTTACGTAAGGTGTTGCGTGTAATGCCAAGCATCTCAGAGGCTTTCGATTGATTGCCTTCAGCTTGCTGCATGACTGTTTCTAGCATGGCTTTTTCAACGCTTCCCATCACCATACCCCAGATATTGTTAGCAGGATT
The DNA here is from genome assembly GCA_964346715.1 of uncultured Pelistega sp. Classification (GTDB taxonomy): domain Bacteria; phylum Pseudomonadota; class Gammaproteobacteria; order Burkholderiales; family Burkholderiaceae_B; genus Taylorella. The sequence goes on from CAYFVY010000005.1 coordinate 25,526, forward strand.
CTGTCCTAACTCTTTGAAGTAGGTTTCTAGATTGGTACGAATACATTCGTCAATAGAAATTTGTTTTGTCATAATTATTGGGTTAATGAGTAATAGCCAGTTCGTGTTGCTCAATTAATTGAGAAAACCAATTCTCCACCAGTGCATATTGTTCAGCACTCGTGTTAATTCGATTCATTGCATCAATAAATTCTTGCGCTTGTGGCAAGTGCGACACATACCAGGCTATATGTTTACGTGCACTTCGCACGCCTGTATGTTCTCCGTAAAACTGATAATGCTCATGCAAATGGCCAAGAAGAATCTCTTGCATATGCGCATAATCAGGCGGTGCGAGTTGTTCACCAGTCTCTAGGTAATGATTGATTTGTTGAAAAATCCATGGATTACCTTGAGCTGCGCGTCCAACCATAACAGCATCTGCACCCGTGTAGTCAAGCACGAATTTGGCCTTGCTTGGTGAGTCGATGTCGCCATTGGCGATGACGGGGATCTCTAAAGTCTGCTTAACTTGCTTAATAGTATCGTATTCTGCTTCACCTGTGTAAAGATCGGCGCGTGTGCGCCCATGCAAAGTCAGTGCACTGATGCCAATATCTTGCGCTAATTGCGCAATGCGTACAGCGTTCTTATGTGTTCGATCCCAACCCGTGCGAGTTTTTAAAGTGACAGGAACTTCAAAAGGCTGACATGCTTTAACTACCGCCTGCAAAATCTCAACCACCAGATCTTCATGACGTAAAAGTGCTGAACCTGAAGCGACACTACAGACCTTCTTGACGGGACAGCCCATATTTATGTCGATGATTTTTGCGCCTTTGCCGATATTAAATACCGCCGCTTGTGCCATCATTTCAGGGTCAGCGCCTGCAATCTGCACAGCAATTGGATTGATTTCACCATCATGGTTGAGGCGACGCGAAGTCTTCACACTATCCCAGAGCTTAGGATTGCTTGCCGCCATCTCGGACACAGCATAACCCGCCCCCAGTCGCTTACAAAGCTGACGGAAAGGACGATCGGTAACGCCTGCCATGGGCGCTACAAAAACAGGGTTAGGAAGTTGCCAAGGACCAATTTTCATGCCGTGATTTTAACCAAGCTTAGGAGAGTTGTGTAAAAAATGAGCAGATCGCTTACATATCGAGCGATAATGTCGAGCGTTAATGCTGAACGATAATGTCGAGTTTTAGTATCGTGCCTTAGACTTTACGGACGAAAACCCTGTAGAAGCTGTGTTGCTAAGGGCTGACGCAGTGGTTTGACCATATCCATAGCCAATAAACTTAAGCCACAAGCATGTTCAACGAGAGGGTTCTGTGTGGTAAAAATGCGAGGCAAGAAATCGGTTAACTCCCATGTAATACGGCGGTCAATACTGCGTGCTTCTTGATACTGCTCTAAATGAGTTTGTACATCAAGAGCTGTATTACGCAACCAGGGTCTTAAGCAATGCACTAAAGCCGCTACATCACGTAGACCTAAATTCAGGCCTTGACCAGCAACAGGGTGCAGCGTTTGGGCAGCATTACCGATCACCACCATATTCGGTTTCACGGTATGTGTATTCACGTTGAGATGCAGTGGGAAGACCACACGCTTTTCAGCTAGCGTTAAGCGTCCAAGACGATCACCGAAATGTTCTAATAAAGCACGTTCAAACTCACGTTCAGGCATAGCTAAGAGTTGTTGCGCCTTGCTAGGACTGGTTGCCCACACAATAGATTGCGCCCCAGGGAAAATAGGGTGTGGCAGAATGGCTAGAGGGCCTTCCTGCGTGAAGCGCTCCCAAGCCCAATCAGGCTGAGGATAACGAACATAGACACTGGTGATTAAGGCATGTTGATCATACTCACGGCGGATATCATTCGCTCGTAAACCATCACATTGAATCACTAAACGCACTCGGTAAGTGTTCTCACCTTGGCGAACAAGCGCACCTGGTATGACAGCACCTGAGGCATCTTTCGCTGGGGTTTGTGCACTTGCGAGCTCACCAGAGAGAATCTCTACACCCGTATGCGCTAGGGTCTGACTAAGCGATTGATGAAGGTAGGCGTAGGACACCATGCTACCAAGACGTGGCACGGACATTTCATCATGGCGAATCAGCGTACGACCGAGACGGCCCTTTTGCGAGACATGTACTGTTTTGATATCAGCGCTCTTGCTGGGCCAGGCTTCAATAGACTCCAGAAAGACACGACTGCCGTGATTTAAGGCAAGTACGCGAGTGTCTTTTTCAGGAGGCATAGCGAGTTGATTGCCTTGAAAAAGTGCAATACGGGGACGCTGCACAGATTGCGTTGAGGCGTTCTGTGAGTGTGTTGTCGTACTCAATTTACTAAGGGCAATTGCCAGAGCTAAACCGACAGGGCCGGCGCCAAGAATGGCGATATCAAAATCGAATTTTTCCATAGCTCAAATTGTAGCGTATTTTTGAGGGGTTCAATAGCGCCTTAATAGCTCGTCATTTGATGACTATCAAATTTAAGACCGGCGAAATCCTTCCCATAGGCTTCAAATAAAGCTAAAATGTTTTGATATATTAAAGAGTTATTATGGATTTAGAACTTAGTCATTGGATGCGTCCATGGGAGTTTTCTCCTACCTTGGTGCTGCTGTTTTTAATTAGCGGCGTTTTATTTGTGCGTGGAACATTCGTCCATAAGGTATCTAGAGCGCGTCAGTGGTATTTCTGGTTAGGTTTTGTCTTGCTTTACCTCTCTATGCATACCCATGTTGACTATTATGCTGAGCGCGTTTTCTTTATCCACCGCGCCCAACACCTTATCTTGCACCACTTAGGGCCGATGTTGATTATGGCAGCCTATCCAGGGCAGGTCTTGCGTGCCGGTATGCCGCTATCTTGGCGAGTTGCTCTTAAGGACTTACGCCAGACTAGGGGATGCCAGATACTTGAAGCCATCTTAACGAATAAGATTCTTATCCCATTTATGTTCGTGTTCCTAGTCTTAATTTGGCTAGAGCCGACCGTACAGTTTTACTCCATGTTGGATTGGCGCTTATACCGCTTGATGAACTGGTCTGTTGTGATTAGTGGTTTCTTGTATTGGAATCTGGTCTTAGACCGTCGTCCTTATGTGCCACGTCCAATTACGGCGAGTACAGGTGTTGGTCGTTGGTGGCAGCGCAATGGTGCCGGTGGGCAACTAGCGGCGATGTCACCCATGGAGCGCGCCATGTCACCGATCCTAACCATGGCACCGCAGATTATTGCCGGTATGTATATTGCTTTCACCTCGGTGGACTTGTACCCCTTATTCGATGTATGCGGACGTGCTTTACCGATTACTGCATTACAAGACCAAGGCTGGGGGGGCATTATTATGTGGGTACCAGCAGCGATTGTTGAATCGTTTGGCATTATCGTGGCCTTGGCTAGCTGGATCCGTCTCTCAGCAGCTGGACGTATGCCGAAACCCTCTTGGCTGAGAAATTTGCAGCTCAAGCATTAATGGCTCAGTTCTGAATTAATGGTTTGCTGTTAAACGTGAATTAATGCCTCGTTTTTAAACCTGAAAAAAGCGCATTAAGCGTTGACTCAACCAGCCTAATTTTGAAGGAAAAACCCCTTGTGAGAAGCCAACATGGCCACCATGCAAGGGCTGATGCAGGGTGACATAATGAGAGACATCTTGAATCTTAGGCAGGCTAAATGCGGGAACAAAGGGATCGTTCTGCGCATTTAAGACGAGACAGGGTACACGCACATCAGCAAGACCTGGCTTGGAAGAGCAGCGCTGATAGTAATCTAGGGCACCCGTAAAACCATGAATCGGTCCCGTATACACATCATCAAAATCGAAAATCGTCTCTGCTGAGAGAATTTTCTGCAAGGGAATCTCCTGTCCCCAGACTTTATGCTTCTCACGCATTTTCTTTTTCATGGTAGTGAGGAAGTAGGGGGTATAGACCTTGCGCGAGAAAAATCCCTGGCCGAGCTGCTCTGCACACGCACGTAAATCAGTTGGCGCAGAGATAGCAGCGATAGCTTGTAGATGCTTAAGCTCAGAACCTTGCTCACCAGCATATTTTAAAAGCACATTCCCACCCATAGAAACCCCTGCTGCATACCATTGCGCATGGGGTAAGCGTTCTTGGATACTGTGCATAATATGCGCAACGTCTTGCGTATCACCTGAAAAGTAAGAGCGCGCTAAGCGATTATTTTCACCAGAACAGCCACGAAAGTGAGCGACCACAACGGCCCAACCTAACTGGCGAAAATCATGACAGATCGACTGCGCATAGTGACTTTGACTGGAACCTTCTAAACCATGAAAAAGTACTAAAGCGGGTCCTTGGAAGTCAGTGTGGACATCAAAACTTGTTGATGTCTCAGTTGGTGCATTTGCAGCGGTAATTGTGGAGGTGCCTGCTGATGTACTTACTGAGGAATTTCTTGAAGTGGTAGACGGCTTGTTGGTCTGAGTCCGTCCATCAATCTCATGTAGACCTGGGATATTCCAATCCAGATCGATAAAGTCACCATCTGCAGTGGCTAAGCGTTGGCGCTGAAATTGAATTTTAGGGTAGTGGGCAAAACGTGCCCCAATAATGGTTTGACTCTGTCCTTCGGGTAACCAGAAGGGTGGAGCAAAAGGTGTGTTGTCGAGTTGTCCGCTCATTTACTTAATGGAAATAACCAGGGAAGTTCTTTGCTTCAATTTGATCAATATAGGAACAAGGCGCAGAGGTCGCCATATGCATAATAAGGTGCCAACCGCGGGAGTCTTTTTGGAAGATATTGGTGGCATGACAAACCGATTCAATAATACCTTCGGCTGTGGTTTGGGTGATTTTCTCTAACATGACATGAATCACTGTCATACCACAATTGATGACGCGCTTATCTTTGAGTTCAACACTAAACTTGCAGTTTTGCGTCAAAATATCGCGCCAAGAATTGTGCACTTGCTTGGTGCCGAGAAGGCGTTTGCCTTCGCGGTGGATACAGATAATATCTTCATCATCTGCCCAGGCTTGCGTTAACGCTTCAACATCACAGCGTCTAATCGCCTCGTAGAAGTGTTGTTCAACTTCCTCAGCGCTGGCAAAAACCAAGCGCTGAACCGTTGTTTTAGGATCAGTGGCCATGCACTTTTTCGCCTTCTTTAAGCTTGTAATGAGCTGAGCAATATGGGCAGCTTACTTCACCTTTTGATGCAATGTCTAAAAAGACACGAGGATGCATACTCCACTGTGGTGCATTAGGACCCGGGCAGTGTAGTGGCAAATCTTCAGCAGTAACAATAATGGTTTCAGTAGTAGAGCTTGACATAAATTATCCCAGCAAAAAAATTAGAAAATATCCTGCTAATTGTACAAGGAACTTAGGGTTTTGGGTATCTAGGGCACTAAAAACCGTGGGTCTTTTCCTAATTAAGTAGATTTTTTGCCTTATATCCCTGCTATTTAGTATCAATTGCTTAAAAAACCTCAAAGGCGTGAGGTGCAGGAGTAAAATAGTAAGTTATATCTTTAATTTGAGTACTATATGAGCGCGATACAAACCGCTACTGATTCCATGCAAACCCCAAGTAGTTTTAGTGATTTTGGTCTACACCCTGATTTATTAAAAGCCATTAGCTTATCTGGCTATACCACGCCGACGCCAATTCAGGCGCAAGCGATTGGCCCGATTATCGATGGTCGTGATGTGATGGGTGCGGCACAGACGGGGACAGGGAAGACAGCGGCGTTTACCTTACCGGTATTGCATCGCATGATGCCATTTGCCAGTCATAGTACTTCACCAGCGCGTCACCCTGTACGCGCCTTAATTCTGACACCAACCCGTGAGTTAGCTGATCAGGTCGCCGATAATGTGAAGCGTTATTCAGACACTTCGCCTCTACGTGCTGA
>CAYFVY010000005.1:31424-46295 GCA_964346715.1 uncultured Pelistega sp.
GCTGAAGTGGTTTTTGGTGGCGTGGATATTTATCCGCAACGCGATGCTTTACGTCGTGGCTGTGAGGTATTGATTGCCACACCGGGCCGCTTACTTGATCATATTGAGCAGAAGAACGTTAGCTTATCTCAGGTAAATGTCTTGGTTTTAGACGAAGCGGACCGCATGCTGGATATGGGCTTTATGCCAGATTTGGAGCGAATTTTACGTTACTTACCGAAGCAGCGTCAGAGCTTGTTATTCTCTGCTACCTTCAGCCCAGAAATTCGTAAATTAGCTCGCACGTTCTTAAATAATCCTGTTGAGATTAGTGTCGCTGCTAGTAATGCCACGGCTTCAACGGTAACCCAGGTGGCTTATAAAATCCCAGAAGAAAAGCGTAAAGCTGCTTTAATTTACTTACTTAAATCACAAGATTTGAGTCAAGTGATTGTCTTCTCGAATACCAAAGTTGCGGCTTCACGCATTGCTCGTGAAATTGCCAAAGAAGGCATCACGGCATCATCAATCCATGGTGATAAATCACAGCTGGAGCGCTCGCGCACATTGGATGCGTTTAAAGCGGGTGAGATTCGTGTCTTAGTCGCAACCGATGTGGCTGCTCGTGGCTTAGACGTAGCAGGTCTAGATGGTGTGATTAATATTGACCTACCTTATAACGCCGAAGACTATGTGCACCGTATCGGTCGTACAGGCCGCGCTGGCGCTTCGGGTCATGCTATCGCTTTTTATTCAGATAAAAATGAAAACCTACTGAATGAAATTGAGAAACTCATTAAGGCACCTATTCCTAAAGAAGAACTGGTGATTCCAGACGAGTTCTTGCAACGATATATGTTGCGTTCACAATCAGACCGTCAGCCGCGTCATAGCCGTGGTGATGACCGCGGTAATCGCCATGAACGCCATGACCGTCACGATCGCCATAGCCGTCATGATGGATTTGCCAAGCACTATCCAGCGGCGAAACCTGCACCGATTGATGAGTTTTTCTACCGCCCATATGATGCGGATAATGATACCGCAGTACCTGTGACGCACGAACCTAAGCGTGATTTACCGTCTTTTGGTGGACAAAATCAGGAGATGGTGGCGGTACTCTTGGGTGGTCGCCCACCAAAGAAAAATACTTAGCTGATTTGGCTTAGGTGGGTGTCAGTAAGACTGGTTTTACTGGTCTTAGTTTGAGGCGGGCTTGAGTTTAGATTAGGCTTGAGCGAGTAAATCGCTTAAGTTACTTGGCCCCTCGACTGTGCGAGGCTCATCGCCTTGAATGCTCTGAATGAGACGCTCGAGATGATTGATATGCGGTAGCATAGTGCCGAAGAAATAGTTGTTATCGTTTTTTTGGATAAGTAGGGTAGGGAAGTTTTCCACATCGAAATCATCCAGTAGATCGGGATCGTCTTCAATATCAATCCATAAGAAACAATGCTGTGGAAAGCGTTCGCTTAACTGTGCTAAATCAGTTTTATAGCCTGCACACGTATCGCACCATTGGGCACAATAGCAAGCAATAGTGAGTCCCTCGGTGCGAGCTAACTCACGTATAGTATGGTCTGCATTTTGCGTGGGATTTAGAATTAACATAGTCGTGCGAAAAAAGAATATAGTATAGTCTAGATTATGGTCACAAAAACTCAAATTTAGGAGTCAAGCATGTCAGAGCAGCAAAAAATTGGTCTTGTGGTGGTTGGTGATGAAATTTTATCAGGCCGTCGCCAAGATTCACATTTTAATAAGATGATTGAATTATTAGGTGACCGCGGTTTGCAACTGTCATGGGCGCGATTTTTGCCCGATGATCTTGATGTACTGAAAGCTGAATATCAGCGTAGCTTAGCCAGTGGTGAGATTGTCTTCTCCAGTGGTGGTATTGGTGCCACACCAGATGATAAAACTCGTGAAGCAATTGCTGCTGCTCTGGGTGTCGAGCTTGAGCTGAATGATGAAGCTTCGGCCTTAATTCAAGAGCGCATGCAGGACTTAGCCAAACAAGGGATTGGCTCACCAGACCTAGGTACACCAGAAAACCAACGTCGCTTAGCCATGGGGGTTTTTCCTGTGGGTGCTGAGATTGTGCCGAATCCATATAATAAGATCCCGGGCTTTTATATCCAGAACCATACCTTTGTTCCAGGCTTCCCCGAGATGGCGTGGCCGATGATTGAGTGGACTTTAGATAATCGCTATAAGCACTTACATAATATGAAGCCGCCAGTGGTGAAGTCGATTATTGTTTACTCAATTCCAGAATCACGTTTAACACCAGCGCTAGAATATATCGAGTCGAAGTGGGATGAAGTCACCACCTTCAGCTTACCGACGGTATCACGTGATGGTAAACCGCCTTTTATCGATGTCGGTGTTAAGGGATATAGTCCATTCGTGGATGAGGCGTTTGACTATTTACGCGGTGCTATTTTGCGCGTAGGTGGACGTTTTAATCCGTAGAGATACTAATAGAAGTCGTCTATGTCGCTTAGCAGAAAACACCGCGTACGCTTAAATGAAAATCCCTCACCCTGTGCGAATAAGATGTCGGCACAGTTATTTGAGCGTGCATTTGGGATTATTGATTTAGTGGCGCAGCATCAACAGCCATTATTGTTAAAAGAAATTGTGAGCCTGACCGGTTTGCATACTTCAACGGCGCACCGGATTTTGTCAGACTTGGTGTTAGCAGGATTTCTTGAGCACCTGGATAGCGGTCATTATCAATTAGGCTTACGTCTATTAGAGTTAGGGGCGATAGTAAAAGACCGCTTAAATATTCGTGAAGTGGCGATGCCTGCGATGCAATGGCTTCATCAAGAAACCGAGCAGACGATTAATCTCTCCGTGCGTCAAGGTGATGAGATTGTTTATATTGAGCGGGCTGAAAGCTCGCGCTCAGGTATGCAAGTGGTGCGCGCGATTGGTGGGCGTGCGCCTTTGCATCTCACCTCAGTAGGTAAATTATTCTTAGCAGCCGCAGAGCCACGTTTAATCAAGTCGTATGCCAGCCGTACAGGTTTGCCAGGAGCGACACCCAATAGCATTATTACTCTAGATCGACTCGAACAAGAGATTGCTCTCGTACGACAATATGGCTTCGCACGTGATAATGAAGAATTAGAAATAGGGGTGCGCTGCATTGCCGCTGCCGTCCACGACAATACTGGAAAATTAGTTGCCGGCCTGTCGATCTCTGCCCCAATTGAACGCATGCAAGAGTCCTGGGGAGGTTTATTGATTCGTGCTGCAGCGAATATATCGTCTTCCTTAGGGTATGGGCGTTTGGTGTAAAAACTCTCTATTACAATTATGACAAAGGCACAAAATAAGGCGTTTTTGTCATCAGATTGTCAAGATATGAAGCTATACTCAGTTCTCCTAAACCCTTGTTTATTATGTTGTTTTTAGGTTAAATAAGTGGTTTTTTTGCAGCGCAACAAAAAAATTCTTGATTTATCCAAATAAGTCATTATAATAATAATTGTGCATTGCAACATAAGTAATCGAACTTGAAATATTGAGCGAAGGCTCTGAAATTTAGATTACTTATTCATTAGCTTAATTTATTCAGGAGATTATTATGAGTACAGTTCCACAACAACTTTTAGAGCGTCAAAAAGCCGCTGTTACTAACATCGCTGCTGCACAAGACGCAGTTTTCTCTGGTTTCGAGAAACTAGTTGACTTAAACTTGAAAGTTATCAAAGCTGCTTTAGGTGAAGCTGCTGAGACATCACAACAAGCTGCTGAGTTAAAAGATCCACAAGAAGCAGTTGCTTTTGTTACTTCTTTAGCTCAACCTTCAGCTGAAAAAGCTGTTGCTTACACTAAGAACGTTTACGAAATCGTTTCTGAAGTAAACAACGAATTATTGAAATTATCTGAGTCACAAGTATCTCAAGTTCAAAAAAGCATGGCTGAGTCTATCGACCAGTTAGCTAAGAACGCTCCTACAGGTTCTGAGTCTGCAGTTGCTTTATTGAAATCTACTTTGGCTTCTGCTAACAACGCTTACGATTCAATCAACAAAGCAGCTAAACAAGCTGTTGAAGTTGCTGAATCTAACCTAGCTGCTGCTGCTTCTGCAACAGTTAAAGCTACTGAGCAAGCTACTAAAGCTGCAACAACAGCTGCTACTACAGCAACTCGCGCTGCAACTACTACAGCTCGCAAAGCATCTTAATTAGAGCTAGAGTTTGAGTGATGGCAGTTTCTTAGAGACTGCCTAGCAAGAAACTTAAGAAAAATCCCACATTGCTTAATGTGGGATTTTTTGTGCTTGCGATTTATATCTCATGCCCGCTTGGTAGTTTATGATTTAAAAGACGTCAACTAATTGACAAAATTTCAGAAAAAATTACCAAAATCCGTCAACTAATTGACTAGTTTTAAAACGTACATATCTTCCCACAGCCAGCACTTATGGTTAAAGCGCCTTCACTCTAGTGGCTCGCATTAACACACGCTCTTGGCCGCGTGCATACCAATTTATTTACCCAAAAAGAACTGTGGTGCTTCGCGTAAGCTATCCATGCAATCACGAATCAAGCGTGGCCCTTGATAGATAAGACCCGTGTATAACTGAATAGCATTGGCGCCAGCTTGGACTTTTTCTAAAGCACGCTGACCTGAGTTAATGCCACCCACACCGATAATGGCAAAATCAGGTCCTAATTCACGGCGCAAAGAAGAGATCACTTTGAGGGATAACTCATGCACTGGTGGACCAGAAAGACCACCAGCCTCTTGTGCGTGAGTTAGTCCCTGTACGGCATCACGCGATAAGGTGGTGTTGGTTGCAATCACACCATCCATTTCATAGCGTGTAAGTAAGTGAGCAATGGAAAGCACTTGCTCCTGATCTAAATCGGGAGCAATCTTAATCGCAATTGGCACATGACGACCATGATGATCGGCAAGCTCTTTACGGGTTTCTTGGAGCGCCAATAGCAGCTGACTCAGCTCATCTTCCCCTTGTAATGCACGTAAATTCTGTGTGTTCGGCGAAGAAATATTAATCGTTACATAGTCGGCATAGGCATAAACAGCACGTAAGCCTTTTAAGTAATCATCAGAAGCTTGTTCAATCGGCGTATCGGCGTTCTTACCTAAGTTTAAACCTAAAATACCGCCATGGCCTTGATAATTATTGCGTGCCACATTCGCTAAGAACACGTCTAAGCCCTGGTTATTAAAACCCATACGATTAATTAAGGCTTGCGCTTTAGGCAGGCGGAACATACGCGGCTTAGGATTGCCGTCTTGTGGACGTGGTGTGACTGTGCCGACCTCAAGAAAGCCAAAACCTAATTGGCCGAGAGCATCAATGTACTCGCCGTTCTTATCTAAGCCTGCTGCTAAACCGATTGGGTTACGCAAAGGCAAGCCCATTAAGTCAGTCGGCAAGAGCATATTACGTGCTTTGAGCAATTTGCGTAAGGTATTGTTATTCCAGGCACGGCTTAAATTACGGAGCGTAATGTCGTGCGCTTTTTCCGGCTCAAGCGAAAACAAAGCAGGGCGGATGAGGCAGTAAGGATTAAATGAGTCAAACATAATAGATAAGAGATGATGAATTTTGTCTATTTTAGAACAATGCAGCCACTTAAGGGTATAAATCCACCGCTTGCAAGTTAGAGCGCTTCACTAAATTCGTAGGTTGCTCACGTTGCCATGATCCTTTGACATAGTATTCAAGTGGTTGGAAGTTCATCTTGTAGGCCATTTTCTGACTATTTTCTACCCAATAACCGAGATACAGATACGGACGCTTAAAGCGCTTGCAGAGTTCGTTGAGCCACATCACAGCGTACGAACCTAAGCTACCCACATAATCCACATCGTAGAACGTATACACAGCAGATAGACCATCATCTAATATATCGAAGACACTCACCATGCGTAAAATATTATCCTTGCAGCGGAACTCAACAAGCTGCGTGTCCACATAAGAGCTCAGCATAAACTCAGCATAATCTGTGGGTGAAGTCTGCTCGGCATTCTCAGGATGACGGCGCATCTGATAGTCATGATAAAGCTGGTAATGCTCATCGTGCCAACTTAAATCTGGCAAGCAATAAGCATAGAGCGCTTCTTGATGCTTTTTAAAAAGGCGCCGTTGCGTACGATTGGGCGTAAATTCATCAACCACAATCCGTACTGAAACACAGGCTTGGCATTGATCGCATTGCGGGCGATAGGTATATAAACCACTGCGACGAAAACCAAAACGCATCAGCTGTGAGTAAACAACAGAGTCTACTGAGTCCGCCTGTGCGACGGCTTGCGAGCGTGCTTGTAAATCAGGCAAATAACTACAAGGGTAGGTGCCTGTTAAAAACAAGTTAATCGGCTGTGGTGCATGGTTTTTCATAATATCTATATGTCAGTGGGGCGTATCGATAGAGTCCTGTATGTAAAATCCCGAAGCAATAAAGCAGCCCCGTGACAATTAAAGCTGCAGGATACTCGGACTAATCGTGCCTGAATACCATTCTATAGCATCTTGCAGGACTGTTTGCTCTAATAGGGTCGTAAATTCATCGCGTGTCATTAGGTGCCCCCCCATACTGCGTAAATGTGAGGTATCTTGCTGACAATCAATAGTATAAACCCCTTGTCTGGCTAAGTAGTTAGCGGCGAAGACTAGGGCGATCTTTGAGGCATCAGTTTGTTTGCTAAACATCGACTCACCAAAAAACATCTTCCCTAAGCTAACACCATACAAGCCTCCGACCAGCTTGCCGTTACACCAGGTCTCAAAACTGCGCGCATAACCTAGGTCATGTAGTCGGCCATAGGCTTCGATAAGATCTTCACTAATCCAGGTGCCGCCTATATCGTCACGTGGCTCGGCACAGGCACGCATGACTTGCGTAAAAGCCGTATCAATTTTAATTTCGTAGTAGTTCTCTAACTCTAAACCTTGCTCCAGCTCTTGTTCCTGGCGCTGTATCTTTTTCAAGGTCTTACGTAGACTGTGTGAAATATTCAAGTTGGCATAGCTAAGCACCATGCGTTCTGAAGGCGCCCACCAGAGAATTCGTTCGCTGGGGTTATACCAGGGAAAGATGCCATGTGCATAGGCGGCTAATAGCGTCCGAACGCTTAAATCGCCGCCCCAGGCTAAGAAACCATCGGGGTCCTTAGCTGCTGTTGAAGTAGGTGGAAAAGGCGAATTGGCAATCGCATGCCGTAAAAAGCCGAGCTCTTTCACCATACCGAATGAATTATCTAATGCTGAAAAAGTGCGGCTGATAAGATTGCTTCTCAGTATCGGCTACGTAGCGCTTAAGTGTCTCAATTACCGTCATAAAAGAGAGCTCATCCCATGGGATTTCATCTAAAGCAAAGTAAGCGGCTTCCAGTGATTCTTCACCTGGATCTACGGCATCACTTTCTGCCGTAGCGAGATAGTAAATATGCACTTGACTTGAACGACATGCATCGATGACGGTAAATAACTCGCCCATCTCTGGATGTACACCGGCTTCTTCAACCGTCTCACGGAAAGCCGCCTCAGCCGTGGTTTCTTTGAGTTCCATAAAGCCAGCGGGCAGGGTCCACTTATTATAGCGAGGCTCAATTGCACGTCGGCATAATAAAACTTTGCCATTATGTACAGTGACCGTGCCTGCAACAATCAAGGGGTTGCGATAATGCACCGCACCGCAATGGGTACAACTATCACGCTCACGATTATCGCCAGGTGGGACAAGGCGGCTTAACTTTTCACCGCATTGTGTGCAGTACTTTTGCTCAATTGGGCAAGGGAAATAGAAATTGTTTGTTTCGCTCATCGTTAGGCACTCACTTTTTTAACCATTATTGTATAGGAGACTTAAGCTTTTTGGGCAGAAGAGGGTAAATTCTTATAGTGTATTCAACCGTCATCAATCCATTGCAATAAAAGATCTTGCACAGCTGGCGGAGCTGCTAAAGCACTTGAGACAGTAAGACGGCCTTGATTGGCTAGCTCGTGTAATGTTTCATAGGCTATGTCTGCTGATTCAATAGGTGATTCCGCTTGCTCTACCTCAGATAAGACCTCATCCGACAAGACAATCGCTTCACCATTAAGGTATAACTCATCACCATAATAAAGCATGCGACTTTTTAAGTCTAAAATAAATTCGCCTTGTGGGTCAAAGTCCGACCAATCAAGTTCTTCAGGAGGCATAGGGAACTCAGCAGATGCATCGGGTTCGGTTAAATAGACACCGATAAAGCGTGCCGCTAAGGTCTGATTTAACTGGACTTTCTGTACCGCTTCAAGTGCAGCTTGCAAGAGTAACTCTGGAATGGCGGCAGGCTGTGATGTGGCGGTTTGCTGTTCATCCATTTCACTTATGTTTTGTAATAGCTCCGCAGGCACAACACCAGCAATAGGTGGGTTGCTATATAAGCCAGAATCAATCCCTGCTTGAGCACTTACTTGATCAAGCGCGACTTCAAGGATGCCACGTGTTAGCTGTGCAAGACTGAGGCTGCTAAAACTAAATACCATGCTGATACTATGAGCGCTCATCACCACACTATCGTAGGAAAGATGCGCAGGGAGATAGACTAGTTCACCCGGCTGCACAATAAACTCATCTTCAATCGTGAAGCATTTCTCCGCACTGTCTGCATCTTCAGATACACGACCAAGGCGATAGGCTCTTTGACCTTGCAGCTGTAGGACAAATAAGTCTTTGCTATCTGCACTGATAAGCGAACTTGTCTTCGCAGAAGTAGTCGTTGTCGCAGAACCATTCGCTGCAGCTGCCGCAGAGCTGTTCTGCACACTCTCTAAATTCGGTGCAATATACGCACCTGCTGTGGCATAGCTGATGGCCACTTCTTCAAAGCGTGCTGCAGGAATAAATCCTAAGTCACGCGCTAGGGCAGCGACGTCATGACGATGTAGATTCACCCCATGGACATAAAGAGTAGAGGCTTGAATATGCGGAGCTGCTGCCGTATCGAAATGGCTGATTAAATCATCGCCAAAAGGCCCTTCCTCAGCTTGCCATTCATCGTCCTCAAGCCATTCAAGATGAGATTCCACGTCATCTTCTTGCGCTAACTGGATTAAATCTGCAAGCGTGATTCCTAAGGCTTTCTTGCATGCGAGGTTCGTGCCATCCTGAGCATTGTCCACCGCATCAAAAAGATCACGCACAACAAGCGCCTGCTTTTGCCAGTAATCGCGCATAAAGTCTTCTGGACGCATGCTTCCAAGTAAATGGCTCTTACGTAATTGAGCGCCTGTCCGTGTATTCATTGTTGTCATTCTTCTTAAGCCTCACCAAAGAGATTGCGTAATTTATATAAAGCGTCCAAAGCATCGCGTGGACTCATGCTATCAGGATCTAACTCAGCAATCGCTGATTTTAAGGCCTGCAATTCGACATAATCATCATTGTTCTGCTCATCCTCACGCTCACTCATGGTGAATAAATCCATCTGCGGTGTGGCCTGATCTTCTAGGCGCTCCAATTCTCGCTTAGCGTGACGAATGACCGCCGCTGGAATCCCTGCACGTTGTGCAACTTGAATCCCATAACTGCGGTTGGCTGGGCCTTCTTGAACTTCGTGTAAAAAGGCGATGCCGTTACTCGTTTCCGTCGCTGCTAAGTGTACGTTAACGACAGCGGAGTACTGCTCTGGTAAGCGGGTAATCTCGAAGTAGTGGGTAGCAAACAGAGTTAAAGCCTGATTGTGATTTAATAAGCGGCAGGCAATAGCCCAGGCCAGAGCCAGACCATCATAAGTTGAAGTGCCACGACCAATCTCATCCATCAGCACTAAGCTATGTGGAGTACTATTGGCTAAGATTGCCGATGCCTCAATCATCTCCATCATAAAGGTTGAGCGACCGCCAGCTAGGTCATCAGCCGCACCGATACGGGTAAAAATACGATCGATTACACCAATCGTGGCACTATTAGCCGGTACAAAACTCCCCACGCGTGCCAGCAAAGTAATTAAGGCAACTTGGCGCATATAGGTCGATTTACCGCCCATATTCGGCCCAGTGATGAGGAGCATACGGCGCTCGGCATGCATCTCACAATGATTTGGGGTGAAGCGTTCAATCGTACGTTCTACCACAGGGTGGCGGCCTAGTTCAATCTGTATAGCTGGACTATCAACAAGCTCAGGGCAGACCCAATGATTAATCTGCGCATGATGGGCTAAGCACACATAGACATCGATCAATGCTAAGCTTTGCGCCATGGCCTGAAGCGGATGCACCCATTGTTGTAGCTTCTCTAAAACTTGCTCAAACAACCATTTCTCACGACTCAGTGAACGGTCTTTGGCGGATAGCACCTTATCTTCCCAGACTTTGAGTTCAGGCGTAATATAGCGCTCGACATTTTTTAAGGTCTGACGGCGGCGATAGTCCTCAGGGACTTTTTCCACTTGCCCCTTCGAGACTTCAATATAAAAACCATGCACACGATTATATTCAACACGCAGATTAGCAATCCCTGTGCGTTCGCGTTCACGCGCTTCGAGCTCAAGTAAAAAGGCGCCGCTATCACTGGCCAAGGTACGTAATTCATCAAGCTCCGCATCATAGCCTTCGGCAATCACACCACCATCACGGACTTGCACGCTTGGTTCAGGCGCAATAACCTGCTCGAGATATGGGTTGAGTTCTAGACCCGCTAATAAGGGGGCGAGCAACTCATCATCAGCAGGAACCCCCAAGTATTGCACGAGATAATGATGAAACGCAGGCATGCGTTGCAGGGCATCACGTAAGGAAGCAAGCTCACGAGGACGTACAGATAATAGTGCCATACGTGTACTAATACGCTCAATATCGGGTAGATTGTTTAACTCTTGGCGAATCGTATTTAGTCCCTGAGTGGCATGAATACCCAGCTCAGCAGGCGCTAAGAATGCTTGAATCCTCAACTGTCTAGCACGTACCGCCTGATTGTCACGTAAGGGATGGTGCAACCACTTGCGTAATAGACGACTCCCCATAGGAGTCTGGCAATGATCGAGCAATGACATTAATGTCGGTGCTTGTTCGCCCGAGAGTGTTTCAGTAATTTCCAGGTTCTTACGCGTGACGGGATCCAGAATCACATAGTCGGTACTCTGGTCATGCGTAATTGTCTGCACATGGCTAAGTGATTGGCGTTGATTGCGTTGCACATAACGTAAGAGCGCCCCAGCACTGCAGATAGCACTCTGTAGCTCATCTATACCGAAAGCGGCAAGCGATTCGACGGCAAAAAATTGTTGTAGTTGTTCGCGTGATTCCTTCAGGTCAAAATGCCAGTCTGCTGTATGGCTAATTGCTCCTTGAAAACTTGTTTCAAGTTCAAACGAATCGCCAATAACAATCTCTGCTGGAGCAATCCTGAAAATTTCTGAATCCAGAGAAGCTTCATCGGTTTCACAAACCTTAAACTCGCCACTGGCTAAGTTCATCCAGGCCAGACCATATTTTTGATAGCGTCCCTTAGTAGGTTTAAATACGGCTAAAAGAGGGCGGTCCACACGCGAGGGTAATAAGTTCTCATCGGTTAAGGTGCCAGGTGAGACAATGCGCACAATCTTACGATCAACCGGGCCTTTGCTGGTCGCTGGGTCACCAATCTGCTCGCAAATGGCCACCGATTCACCAAGCGCCACTAAGCGTGCTAAATATTGCTCCATTGCGTGTACCGGTACACCTGCCATAGGGATCGGTTCACCATTTGAGGTACCACGCTTGGTGAGTGTTAAGTTCAGCATCTTTGCGGTGCGTACGGCATCATCAAAGAACATCTCATAGAAATCCCCCATGCGATAGAACAAGAGAATCGACCCCGCCTCTTCTTTGAGGCGGAGATATTGTTGCATCATGGGGGTGTGGCCTGCGTAGGCCTGGCTAGTATCTTGTGACATTCGTAAATAGAAAGTGTATGGCTATCAAATAGAAAGCGTGGCTATCAAACAATTAAGCTCATATTGTACGTGTTTCCCTTTTAATAATCTTCTTGCTCGTTTAGATGGACTTTATGAGATATGTTAAGAAGCATCATGACGCGACATCAAACTGTCATAATAAGGAGTGAAGGCGTATAATGCCGTTACTCTTATATAATTAATTTTTGATTTTTTAAAAAATCATTCCTGAGTGAGTGTTTCAGTGCTAGAAGTTATTACGCAATTAGGTGGTGGCATCGGTCTTTTTCTTATCGGTATGATTCTGATGACCGATAGTTTAAAAGAGATGGCGGGTGAGCGACTGCGTATTTGGCTCTCTAAATTCACAGGCTCACCGACTAAAGCCATTCTTTCGGGGGCGGGGCTGACCTTATTGGTACAGTCTTCGACAGCCACCACATTGGCCACGATTGGTTTTGTTAGTGCGGGGATTCTTACCTTTGCGCAAGCTATCGGTGTTGTGATTGGAGCGAATATTGGCACAACCAGTGTTGGCTGGATGGTTGCGATACTTGGTGTGAAGTTTTCTATTGGTTCATTTGCGCTGCCACTGGTGGCGGTGGGCGCCTTGTTTAAACTTTT
This sequence comes from uncultured Pelistega sp., assembly GCA_964346715.1. Classification (GTDB taxonomy): domain Bacteria; phylum Pseudomonadota; class Gammaproteobacteria; order Burkholderiales; family Burkholderiaceae_B; genus Taylorella. The sequence goes on from CAYFVY010000005.1 coordinate 43,941, forward strand.
AGGACGAGGCAAGATTGCGCTATTCGGTATGACGATTGCGGGCTTTGGCCTGATCTTCTTTGGCATTCAGATGCTGCAAGTGTCGATGGCGGGTTTCGCTGATATTGTCGACCTATCCAAATTTAGCGGTGATTCTCTAGGTGCGCAGATCTTACTGATTCTGATTGGTATCTTGATGACTGTGATCCTGCAATCCTCAAGTGCGGCGGTGACCACTACCTTAGCTGCTCTGGCGACAGGGGCGATTGACTTACCCCAAGCCTTAGGATTGGTGATTGGGCAGAATGTCGGTACGGTTTCAACAGCGATTTTAGCCAGCTTTGGTTCCTCGGTGAATGCTAAGCGCACGGCTGCAGTGCACGTTATCTTTAATGTGGTCTCGGCGGTCTTAGCCTTACTAATTCTGGAACCCTTATTTATTTGGTTAAGCAAGGGCGATCGCTTGATGGCGGACTGGGCGCCTGTCTTTATCGTGGCGGCTTTTCACACCTCATTTAGTGTGCTGGGAACCATGTTCTTCCTGCCTGTAATTAAGCAATTTGTGCACTTGGTGATTAAGCTCATCCCTGATCGTAGCCCATCGATCTTAGCCTTATTAGATCACGCCAATTTATCGGTTCCTGCCTTGGCGATTAATGCTTCGTCTAAAGTGATTCATCATAATTTGATTGATATTCTTAGCATCTTAAAGCTGGCGATTGAAGAAGGGGTGATGCCATCGAATCGTCAACTTCAGCGCATTGATGAGGTCTTACAAGGCGTGCAGCATTATATTGAAGATATGCGCACCTCAGAAAACCCTGAAGACCAGAAAGGTTTAACTTTTATCCTACGGTTGGTGGTGTACTCGCGTGTCTTACGCAGTGACTTATCAAGAATTCACTTCGCCCAGCATATTCGGAATCAGCCTGCGGTGTATCAAGTGGGCTTGGATTATAGCCATATTGTGGGGAATTATTTGCAAGCTATTCAAGAGGGCGATTTAGTCGATGAGAGTAGTCGTTTACGCGTCGAATTGATGAACTTGAAAAAGTGGCTGGATGATGAAAACCCAGTAGTGCGTGAGGCAGTCATGCAGTATGCTGCAACCAAGGGACTGAGTGCTGCCGAGCGCTTAGATCTGCTCGCCGCCTTACGCTGGCTGACGCGGACGATTTCCCATACACAGCGCTTGGCGAATGTTTTATTTGAGGATGCTAAGCAACGGTAGAGGTAGCGGAGTTGAGATGCGTTGAGCGAGAAAGTGTGGCTAGCTTAGCAAGAGAGTGTGGCTAGCTTAGCAAGAGAGTGTTTGGCTCAAGAAGCATCTACGATCCAAAAATAGTTTGCAATTTTAAAGTAGTCAATTAGTTGACGAATTTAGCTCAGATTTGCCGAAAAGTAGTCAACTACTTGACGAGTTTTAAAACGTACATACCGGACTGGGCGTGTTCTGCTTTATCCCTAGCCCCTTCGCTCCTTGTGCTGCGATGCGCGCTCTCATATCGACCAAGGCGTGTTCTGCCTTATCATTAGCCGCTCCGCTCCTAATATTGTGATACGCGCTCTCCAAAACCCCAAGCACAACTCAACCTCTAATTAGCGACAGCTCATAAATCAAACAACACCACTAAAGCCGACACCGTTGCTAGTGAAATCACGGTTGAGATAAAGATAGTCTGTGAGGTTAAATCGGACTCACGCTTAAATAAGGTAGCGACCATAAAAGGCCCTGTGCCCGTAGGCAATGCTGCTAATAAAACCGCCGCCTGCTTATACAATAAGGGCATATCGGTAAAGATGAAGAAGACAAAGATCGCCGTTAAGGCGGGTAAGGCTAAGAGCTTAAGCCATAATTGAGTCCAGAGAGCGGGATGAATACGTTTGTTCTTGGTGTGTCCAATAAAGAGGCCGATACAGACTAAAGCGCAGGGACTCGCCGAAGCACTTAGCATGCCTGTGAACTGTTTCACGGGTTGAGGAATGGTGACGCCAATAATCGAGAGGATTAAGCCACCAATTGGCGCCACCACTAGGGGGTTCTTTAATAAGGCGATGATCGTCTTTTGCAAAGCCTTACCAACACTGGGTGCTTCTTGTAATGAAAACTCACTAATCGCCACGGTTATCGCAAACAAGAAGCAGATGGTCATAATCATGGTCAGGATCGTGGGTGTCGCTGACTCAGGGCCGAATACCAAGAGGCATAAGGGCAAGCCCATATAGCCCGTATTACTATACGAAATCGTCACACAATTAATACTGCGGTCGGCCAAGTGCGTCGATTTCTTTTGCCAAAACAGATAGGCAAAATACATGATCAGCATTGGCAAGAAAGCACCGAGAAAGAACTGCGGTTGGTACAGTTCTTCCCAG